>JADFIY010000114.1 GCA_022566415.1 Acidobacteriota bacterium | reverse complement strand
GAGACGAACACATGGAATCATCAAGCGACCGAAAACAAGGCTGGCCGGCGACGGGGAGGATTGTCGACGAAATACGCAAACTCCGGGGTCGTCCGGATACGGAACGACTAGTCGACGCAATCGACAAACTCCGGGGTCGTCCGGATACCGAACGACTGGTCGAGGAGATCCGCAAACTCGGGGATCGTCCGGATACCAAACAACTGGTGGAGGAGATCCGCAAACTCGGGGATCGGAAGCGGAACGACTAGCTGCATTGTCGCGGCGGGTGGGCAGAGTCGTCTACCTACGCCTCGCCCGCCGGCCGTCGCCGATGTAGCCGGGTGCAACCCGCCGCACATATGCGCTCGCTACGTCGCCGAATCCAATCGATCCAGAGTGCAGCGGCGTGACGCCTGCCGGCTGGCGAGCGGAGGGTCATGTGCCCGCAGCAAACCCACTGAGATCCAACGACTCGTTGACGTTCGAGACTGTTAGCCCGGGCTGGGGGCCGCCAGCTACTACGAACAGCTGGTCGCCCTCGGCTACCACACCGAGCCCGTGCCGAGGGGTGGGAAGTCCGGGCAGGCTCTCCCACCGGTCCAGCGCTACTACGAAGACCTCTACTTCACTGAACGTACCGTTGCCACCCTCGCCACCCGCGGCCACCACGATTCCGGATTCCATCACGGCGGCAGCCAATCCTCCCCGCGGCGTGGGTAGGCCCGTCAACACCGCCCATTGGCCTGAGTCGGGATCGAAAGCCTCGAAGGCATCGAGTAGCCGGCCCTGTACTCGCCCGCCGACGGCGTATATGACCCGGCCGTCGGTAGCGACCCCCAGATGCTCCCGAGGCGTTGGCGGCCCGGGAAGCTCATCCCAGCTTCGGGTTGAGGGCTCATACACGAAGGTCGTGTCAGCCATGCCGCCTTGCCCCACTCCGGCGACCACGTACAACTTGTCACCGACCCCCACCGCACCTCCGGCCGCGCGCACCCCTGGCATTGACACTACCTCTATCCAGCCGCCGTCCTCTAGCTCAAATACCTTGTCCGTGGCACCCCCCAAGCCGTCGGTATAGCCACCGGCAACGTACAGCCGACCATCGACGGAGGCTGCCATCGCGTGGTTGACCGCGACCGGAAGCGGAGGCCCGCCAGCCCAGGTGTTGGAGCCAATGTCATACACCTCGACGGTGTCAACGGTTCGACCCGCCTCGTCGAATCCGCCGACGACGTAGATCAAACCGTTGTGGACAGCGACAGTGCCATCGGTGCGAGCGGTGGGAACAGGCGCCAGCTGCTGCCATGAAGCTGGGCCCGACAATGTTCCTGGCGTCGTCGACGATGGCGGGCTCGTGCCAGTCGGCGCGGTCGTGGACTCAGCAACCGTAGAAGTCGTGGTCGCATCAGGTTGCAGGTCGCCGACGCATGCCGTCGCTACCAGCCCCATCGCGGCGAGAAAGGCGAAGTAGTGCACCTCGTGATTCTGGCACCGGCAAAACTCAGCACGACGCAATGTCGAGGTCGTCGGCAATAGGGATGCTGTCTGGACAAGCGATGCCGGCGCCGACCGGTGTGCGCAGCTCGGCAAGTACTAATCGCCAATTATCCGGCCCAGTTACCGTTTAAGGGTCGAAGTAGTGCTCCGTCTCGAAATCACTCTGCAGATCTTCGACGTAGTCCCTCCCCGGTGGATCCTGAGTCACGCAGCCGGAGGCCACCACGAGCGCGATCAGCGAAACCGCCACAGCACGCCGCACCGTGCCGACCTTCGACGTAGGGCCGCTTCTAGCGGGTTCTTGCATACGAGCATTGTCGGCCGATCCGCTGCCGCGTTTGAGTACTCGGTCAGACCCTCTGTCTTGTGACTTGCGACTTGTGACTTGCGACTTCCTCAGGACTTGCGACGTGAGACTTCTTCAGGCCAGGCGACCCAAGAATCGTTCCCGCTCCACGATGATCCTGGTGTGGCTTCCCTCCGCCACCACCGTGTCGCCCTGCACCGCCTCGAGGGCGAACTCGAGGGCCGCCCCATCTGTGGCCTCCACTACGGCCGAGGCGGTTACGGTCGCCCCGATCCCCGACGGTGCGAGGTGGTCGATCGAGATGCTTGCCCCCACCGAGGTCATGTCGTCGGGAAACTTCCCGGCAAGGGCGGCGACCGCTGCTTGCTCGAACAATGCGACCAGCCGAGGAGTCGCCAGAACGGGCACGTCTCCGCTGCCGAGCTCGATCGCGGTGTCGGCCTCGGCGACGGTGAGGCTGGCTTGGCCGGTCAGTTCGGTGTCGGTCGTGAAGGGTTCGATGCCGCCGAGCGTAGCCACAGTCTGGCGCTGCAGTCCGGCATCAAGTGTCTATTTTGTGGGTCAAATCTGTGAGTAGGTGGGCCCTATTGGCAACTGGTAACTGGCGATTGGCGACCCAGGACTCGCGACTCGCGACCCAGGACTCGCGACTCGCGACCCAGGACTCGCGACTCGCGACCCGCGACTCGTGACTCACTTCATCGACCGCGTGGGCGCCGTCGTCGTCTCCAAGGGCCCCCGCCGCCTTCGCTTCTTTGCCGATGGCTGGGGGAACTCCGAACACGTCACCGACCTGTCCCTTCCGACCGAGCCGCCCCAGCCGGTAGCCATCGAGTGGGTACACGACTGGTCGGATAACGGGCTGAAGACCTCGGTGGGGGTGTTCGAGAGCCCGCTGGCCCATTCCCTCCCGCCGCGATCACGACTCGCCGTGGTCGCCCGCGTCGCGCCGGGAACGCCAACCGGCAGGACTGTGGTCCTCATGGCCGCGTGGAACGAGCACGACTCGAAAGCCCGATTCGGCATCGCCAGGCGGCTCGCCCAACGTGGCATCGCCAGCCTCGTCATTGAGAACCCCTATTACGGGGTGCGGCGGCCCCATGACGGCCAGCCGATCCGAACCGTCGCCGACTTCGCCAGCATGGGCTCGGCGGCGATTGCCGAGGGACGGGCGCTGCTGGCGACAATCCACCACAATGGAGAGACGGCGGGGATCTCCGGGTATTCGATGGGCGGGACCGTCGCCGCGTTGATCACTGCCACCATGCCCTTCGCGGTGGCCAGCGCTCCGTTGGCCGCCGCCCACTCCCCGGCGCCGGTGTACCTCGACGGGGCGCTGCGGGGAGGGATCGCCTGGGAGGCGCTCGGCGGCGAGACAACTGCGGCGCCTGTGCTGCGAAGCCTGATGCTCCAGGCCTCCGTCCGAGCCGTCCCCGCCGCCGACCACACCAGGCACGCGGTGATCGTCGCCGCCGCCTCCGATGGCTACGTGCCGAGAGAGTCGACCGAGATCCTGCACAGGCATTGGCCGGGCTCCGAGGTGCGGTGGGTCACTGGAGGCCACGCCACCCTGCTGTGGTTCCGCAAGCGGGTGTTGTCGGACGCGATCGTCGACGCCTTCGATCGGATTGAGGCGGCCGGGTAGCCTGCTGCGGGGTCTCGGGTCGGACGTTTCGGTTTCGGCTTGCCGACTTGGCGATCAAAGACCCCCTTATCGGGAGGTTGGGCGTGGTCGAGTTGATCGCATATCTGGGCGTGGTCACCGTCGTTTACGCGCTGCTTTCGCGCCGTCTGGGACGAAGCCCGATCACCGGGCCCATGTACTTCGTCACAGCCGGATTCCTCGGCGCCACCGTTGGTGCCTGGGACCCGCTCTTCGGGGGCATCGGCGTCGGCGCTGTCTTCGAGATCACCCTGGGACTGGTTCTGTTCACCGAGGCGATGAAGCTGCGGCTGGTGTCATGGACCGAGGACTTCGAACTCGCCACCCGTCTCCTCGGGATCGGCATGCCGTTGACGATCGCCGCCGGTGCGATCGCAGCGGCGGTTGTATTCACCGATGTTGGCTTGATCGGCGGTGCGATCATTGCCACCGTCCTAGCGCCGACGGACGCCGCCCTCGGCCTTGCCGTCGTCCAGAATCCCAGGGTCCGAAACGCATCCGCGAGGCGCTTGCGGTCGAATCCGGGCTCAACGACGGCATCGCCCTCCCCGTGCTGTTGTTCTTTCTCGCCGTGCTCGCCGCCGAGGAGGGAACACAACTCTGGTCGCTGTTCCTCGAGGGCGTCGGCGTGGCGGTTGTCGTGGGCAGCCTCTTCGGTCTCGTTGCCGGATTCGCCATGAGGGCGGCTGCGGCTCGAGGGCTGATGCAGGAGCAGTGGCAGCAGATCATGGTGGTGATCGTGCCCCTACTCTCTCTCTTGGTCGCCGACGAGCTCGGCGGCAGCGGCTTCATCGCCACCTTCGTCGCCGGACTCGTCTTCGGTCATCTGATCCAGGGGATGGACGAGTCGGTCGCCGGCTTTGCCGACGATCTCGGCACCGCCCTCACCATGCTGGCCTTTACGCTGTTCGGCGGCGTCATCCTCGCCAACAACATCGACGCTTTTGCCCCCGCGACGATCGTCTTCGCCGTTCTCACCCTCACGGTGGTGCGCATGGTCCCGGTGGCGATCTCCGTGATCGGCACCGGCCTCCGCTCACCGACGACTGCGTTCATGGGCTGGTTCGGACCCAGGGGGTTGGCGTCGATCATCTTCGCTACGGTCGTCCTCGAGGACATCGGTATCGACCAGGGCGAAGTTGTCGTCGCTGCCATGGTGGTGACGGTGACGCTGAGCGTCTTCCTGCACGGGGTCACCGCCTACCACGGCGCCCAGGCATACGGCGCCTGGTCCGAGAAGAAGTCGGTCGAGCCGCCTTGATCTGGAAGGCACCGATGATCAAGAGGTTCACTGCGACCAACTCCAGGACCGTCACCGTCGCCGCCGGCTGGTGAGCGGTCATCTCGGTTACCGGTCGCTTCGCACGACCTAGCCTCTGCGCAATGGCTGACGTGACCGTCGACGCAGCCGGCCGTGAGGTCCGGATCACCAGCGCCGACCGGGTCGTGTTCCCGGTGCAGGGCTGGACCAAACTCGACATCGTCAACCACTTCATATTGTGTGGGGAAGGCGCGCTCCGTGGCGTTTCCAACCGACCCACGATGCTGAAGCGGTGGACCAAAGGGGTCAACGGCGAGCCCTTCTACGTCAAGCGCGCGCCGAAAAACGCGCGGTCGACGGTGGCGGTTCGGTTCCCGTCGGCGCGGCCGGGTGTGATGTTCCTCCCACTCGAAGTGGCCGATGTGGTGTGGATGGCGCAGATGAACTGCCTCGACCTCCACCCGTGGAACGCCAGGGGGTCCGATCTCGACCATCCAGACGAGCTGCGCATCGACCTCGACCCGACCGACGAGTTCGGGTTTGCAGAAGTGCGCGCTGTTGCTGCCACGGTCAAAGAGGTGCTCGACGAGGTGGGGCTGGTCGGCTGGCCAAAGACGTCCGGCAATCGTGGCATCCACGTCTATGCGCGCATCGCTCCCGATTGGGATTACGTAGCGGTGCGGCGCGCCGGGTTGGCGCTGGCTCGAGAGGTCGAGCGCCGCAACGAGCTGGCGACAACGGCATGGTGGAAAGAGGAGCGCTCCGGCGTGTTCCTCGACTACAACCAGAACGCGCGGGACAAGACGGTGGCCTCGGCTTACAGCGTGCGCCACACCGGCTGGGTGTCGACACCGTTTACCTGGGACGAGCTCTCCCTCATCGAGCCATCGGCGTTCGACCTGGCCACCTTCCCCGACCGGTGGGCGGACGTTGGTGATCTGACGCAAGGAATCGATGACGCGGTCGGGCGAATCGAGCCATTGCTCGAGATGGTGCTTGCCGACGAGGAACGCGGCCTTGGCGACGCACCCTGGCCTCCGCATTACCCGAAGCAGCCAGGCGAGCCTCCCCGGGTGCAGCCGTCGCGGCAGCGTCGCCCCGACGACCAGTACTAGCGAAACCGAATGCGCTGCTCAGCCATGAGAAGTGACTAACCCTTCGCGCTTTTCCAACGCAGCAAACGCTTTGGATTCCTGCAGGGCCGTCCGATACAAAGCTCATGGAAGTCGTGGCAGGCGGCCAGACAGCCTCGCGCACACGAAACGGCGTCGTTGCGGTCCTCGCTGGGTTTGCGGTGATCGCCATCTTGCTCGCGCTCGCCTTCATCTTCTCGGCGGCATCGAATGCCTCACGGGTCGCCGCCAACGCGACCGCGTTGCACGAGACAAACGCAGCCGTGGGCTCGACCGCCCTCTCGCGTGCGGCCATCGCCCAGGCCGTGGTGTTCGGCATCGACTACACCATCCACGAAACCGCCACCAGGAGCGCCAGAGACGAAGCCGTTGCTGCAGCCGAGGCGAACCTGGATGAGAGCGAGGTGTGGGCTGAGGTCCTCGCCCAGGATCCGGAGACCGAGGAGTTGGCCGCCGAGCTGTCCGCCTACATCGCAGCCGGACGCTCCGTCGTCGAAGCCGTGGCGCGGGGCCAGATCCGCGAGGCGGACATCGAGCTCCAAAGCGTCCTCGAGCCGCAATACGTGTCGGTGGCGGGTGGACTCGCCGCTCGGCAGGATGTGATGGCCTCCCGAGTCAACGATACCGAGCGAGTCGCTGGCCTCGTCGGTCTGGTCACGCAGCTGCTGACCACGCTGCTGATCCCGGCCGCCACCATCCTCATCTACTTCTTCATCGTTCGACGCCAGTACCGCGAAGAGCACGTCAGGATGCAGACCAAGCTCACCGCCGAACGCGAGCTCAGCGTTTCGAAGGATGACTTCATCGCAGGGCTATCCCACGAGCTGCGGACCCCGCTAACCAGCATCTACGGCTTCAGCGAGTATCTGCTCGAGACCGGGCTCAGCGATCCGGTTGAGGCCCTCGAGCTCATCGGGCTCATCAACAAGGATTCGGCCGACCTGTCACGAATGGTGGACGATATCCTCACTGCCGCTCGACTCGAGTCTGACGTGCTCGCCTTCGAGTACCAGGCCGTTGCGCTGTACGAGGAGGCAGCCGCCGCCATCGCCCCGATACAGCGCAGCGGCGCCGATATCAGGTTGGAAGGGAACGCCCTGGTGTGGGCGGATCCTGTGCGAACCCGCCAGATCATCCGCAACCTGGTCTCCAACGCTATCCAGCACGGCGGGCCAGCCGTCGAGGTGTATCTGGAGACCAACCAGCGCAACGCCGTGGTCACCGTGTCGGACAATGGCACTGGTGTCGACTCCAGCATCACCGACCGGCTCTTCGAACGATACGTCAACGACGGTCAAGAGTCGCTGCTCAACGGCAGCATCGGACTCGGCCTGTCGATTGCTCGCTCGCTGGCACGGACCATGGATGGCGACGTCAGCTACGTGCGGGCTGGTGGATGGACCAACTTCGTCCTCACGCTGCCGTTGCTGGACACGACCGACCTGTGGGACAACCGACCCGATCCGGCAGACGCCACGGTTGGGATCCCGCTGTCGGAGCGAGTCGCGGTCACTCCCGCTCCCGTCGCTGAGTTGGCGGTCTTCGAACCATGAGGAGGCTCGTCGCCGCGGCGACGGTCCTTGCGTTCGCCTTCGGCGGCTTTCTCGTCATCCCATCCGGATCTGTGTCGGCGGCAGTAGCGCAGTGGGTTTCGTACAAGGACAAGTTCGACGAACGCGACTACGACGGCAACAACGAGGACGGCAAGTTCTCCAGCGATTGGATCGAGGTCGGTGAGGCGAACGGCCCGGTGAAGGGACATGCGTCGGTCACCGGCCACTGGTACTGCCAGGGCGCTTACTGCCTCCAGGTTGGCGGAGGCGGTCTTGCAGTGGGAAACGTGGGCATCGAGCGTTCGATCAACCTCGATCGAGCCCTCGAGGCGAAGGTCACGTTTCTGTACGCTCGTGATCTGATGGGAGGATCCACGGAGAAAGAGATCGCATTCCAGGTCTCGGCAGACGCCGGCGAGTCGTTCACGACCCTGGAGACGTTCCGGCTCGATGCAGACGATTTCGGGATGGTGAGGGTGAGGGCAGCGTCCGGTGGCTGGATCGACATCACCGAGTTCGCAGCTCCACAAACCGTCATCCGCTTCATCTCGCTCGACGGGGCACCGACCAACGTATTGCTGATCGACGATGTCCTGGTGAAGGGCAAGTTCGTCGAAGGACCACCTCCGGCGACGACGACGACCACCACCACGACCACGACCACGACCCTCCCGCCGACGACCACGACCCTCCCACCGACGACCACGACCACGACGCTCCCACCGACGACCACCACGACAACCCCGGAACCGCCGGCCTCCACGTCGACAACGACAACGCTTCCGCCGACAACTACCACCACCCCCGCACCCGTCGGCGCTTCG
>JADFIY010000113.1 GCA_022566415.1 Acidobacteriota bacterium | reverse complement strand
AAGCCGCCGCCTCGCGTGTTCCCCTACTCGTGCTGACGGCGGATCGTCCCCCTGAGATACGTGGGACCGGGGCCAATCAGACCATCGACCAGACGAAGCTGTACGGCGACGCGGTTCGGCTGTTCCACGATGTCGGGGTCCCAGACGCAGGGACCGCAAGCCGAGCGGAAGTCATGGCCCTGCGGGCCTGGACGGCAGCGGCCGACCTTCCCGCCGCACCGGTCCATCTCAATTTCCCTTTCCGCGAGCCTTTTTCGACGTCCGCCGCTCCCGCGGCGCATTCGGACGTGCGTCACGTACCCGGGTATCGCAGCCTGCCGCCCGAGGCAATCGCCGATCTCGCCGCTCGCCTGTCTGGAAGGCGAGTGCTGGTCATCGCCGGAGGTCATCACCGACCGGGTTTCGCCGCGGCAACGGCGATGCTCGCCGGAGAGGCCGGCTTACCGGTGGTGGCCGACATTCAATGCCGGTTCCCGTCGCCGGCAACGATCAATCACGGCGACCTCCTGGCAACCGCGGGCGTGCTGGAGCGGCTCGAGCCGGAGATCATCCTCCGGATCGGTGCAGTACCAACCTCGAAGGCGATCTGGACCTGGCTTGGCTCCTTGGGTGTCGAGCACCTGTACCTCGATGATGGGGATTGGCGCGATCCGCTCGGCGATGTCGACGCCGCCTTCCGCGGTGACCCGGCGGCGGCGATGGCCGATCTGGTCGGCCTTGTCACCGCCGCTCCAGACGATTGGCTGGATCTGTGGCGAGAAGTCGACGGTGCAGCAGGAGTTGCCTTCCAAGATGCTTTGGCGCAGGAGGCGTTCCCAAACGAGCCGGCCGTTGCCGGAGCATTGTGGCAAGCGGCCCCTTCAGGGTCGATCGTCTACGCCGGATCGTCGATGCCGATTCGTGACCTCGACAGCTTTGCCGGGCCGCCGCGTGGCGAGATCTCGGTGCTGGCGAACCGTGGAGCCAGCGGCATCGATGGAGTGCTGTCATCGGCGGCGGGGGCGGCCGCTTCGGAAGGGCAGCGGGTCGTAACCTTGATCGGAGATGTCGCCGCACTGCACGACGCCAACGCGCTGGAGCTGATCGCGCGGTTGGCGCTGCCGGTGACGATCGTGGTGGTCAACAACCACGGAGGAGGGATCTTCTCGTTCCTCCCCCAGGCTGCGACGGTAGACAAGGCGCGGTTCGAGGCCGCGTTCACGACCCCGCACGGACGGTCGCTGGTCCAAGTGGCGGCGGGGTTCGGGCTGCCGGCACGCTCCATCGACAGCGAAGGCGAGCTCCGTAGTGCAGTCGCCGCCGACGACGGGCCCCTCCTCCTCGAGGTCATCACCGACCGTGCCGAGAACGTCGCGGTACATGAACGGCTTCGGGACGCGGTGCGAGCCGCCGTGGGGACCTGATCGCGCGCTGCTTCGTCGCTGGCGAGGGCTCTCCCATCGCTGGGCGCCGGATGGCGACCGGTCGTAGTGCTGACCTCGGCGGCGCCACATCGCGCATCGCATGTCGAAACGCGCTCTCCCCGTTCGTTGTATTGACAGAAGCCGGGACAGTCCCGGCCCAACAGGAAGGGGCGCTCGATGGCAGAGCACAAGATCGTTCACTGGGAGCTGATGGGGCCGGACGGCGACAAGCTGGCCGCCTTCTACGGTGACCTGTTTGGCTGGAGCCTGAAGCCCACACCGGGTCTCGATGGCTACAACATGACAGAAGCCGAGGAGACCGGAATCGGGGGTGCAGTCGGTCAAGGCAACGAGAAGATGCCTCAGTACCAGGCGATCTACGTCCAGGTCGACAGCGTCGATGAGCACCTGGGCAAGGTCGAGGGGGCGGGCGGCACGACCGCGGTCCCGCGAACGGTGATCCCCGGCACGGTCACGTTCGGACTGTTCACCGATCCAGCAGGGAATCTGGTTGGCCTCGTCGAGGCCGAGACACCGCCCGCCGAATAACCAGACACCAAAGCGAGTCCCGGGCTGAGGGTGGCCCGGGGCTCGTCTTGGACGGCCCACGGAGTCGATCGGTGCCGAACGTCTGGTTGACGGGCCTTACACACATCCTGCGCTGAGCGCCGAGCCGTAGGGTCGACCATATCGAATTGATCAGCAAAAAGCCTTCGAGCGCAAGTACCTGTGGGCGGTGCCATCGTGCCTCAACTCATGCTTTTTTGAGCACAATCTGCTTGTTTTGTCGCACCTAACCCCAAAGATACGAACGTATGTTCGATCACTCTGATCACCATATGTCGGCCCTGACCGACGCGATCGATCGCTTCTGCGAGCGGGATCTCGAGATCCTCTTCGACGACGAGGTGCGGGCGTCCACTATCGAGGTGCACCGCTCGATCGAGCGGCTGAGTGCCGAGCAGCTGCGGTTGATCGGCGAGTTCGACCGTCGCCAGACCTACACGGTGGCCGGTCACCTGTCGACGGCGTCGTGGCTCGCCGCTACTTGTCGTCTCGCTTGGGGGCATGCCCGACGGTTGGTCGGCCACGCACGTTCCCTCGCTCGCACTGGGCCGACGGTGGCCCAACCAGGCTGGACAACCTGCGGTTGCTTTGCCGCCACCATCACCGGCTGGTCCATGAGGGGGACCCGGCGTGGGCACCTCCGTAGACCCGAAGGCCGATGGCGACCTCAAGTTTCATGTTGAATCGATTGATCACCGCCGATTGTGGCCCGACTGGCGATTGTGACGACGGCTAGGGTGTCGTCGCATTCGTACGAAAGGGAGGCATGGATGCCGTTGTTGGACCTCTTCTGGTCATTCCTGATGGTCTTCTTGTTTGTGATTTGGATCTGGATAATCATCAGCGTCCTCATCGACGTGTTCCGCAACGACATGCCGGGCTGGCTCAAGGCACTCTGGGTGTTGGGCATCTTCCTGGTACCGCTGCTCGGGGTCCTGGCATATCTGGTCGTCCACGGCTCCGATATGCGGATGGGCTATGCCGTCCCGCAGCAGAGGGCACGTGAGGATTACATGGATTACATCCATGAGGTCGCCGGTTCGAGTGGCTCAACCGAGGAGCTGGAAAAGCTCGCCCGACTCCACACCCAGGGCGTGCTCACCGACGACGAGTTCGAGGCGCAGAAGGCGAAGATCCTCGCCTAGCCCAACCGCGTGCTGCTCCTTGGCCCGTGGCCGGGTCGTGTCCGTCGCCGCGCGGAGCGCGCTGGCATGATTGGTTCGGAGGTGAATGAGAACGTGAATGAAGCGGCGACAATTCTCAACGATATCGGAAATACTCCTCTGCTGAAACTGAGTCGTGTGACCGCGGGGCTCGGGGTGGATATCTATGTGAAATGCGAGTTCACGAATCCTGGGGGGAGCATCAAGGATCGCATGGCTCTCTGCATGATTGAGCAAGCCGAAAAGCGGGGCGAGCTCAGACCTGGTGGAACCATTGTCGATCAGTCCACCGGGAACACAGGGCCGGCCTTGGCCTTCGTGGGAGCCGTGAAGGGTTACAAGGTTCAAATATTTCTACCAGCGCAGCTCTCCAGTGACTACGACCCTGCGGATCGCATCCGGATCGCCCGACTCTATGGCTGCCATGTGACGCTGATCGATCTGAACGACCACGTCGAGAATGCCGCTCGTCTTCGCGGAGTAGAGCGAGCGGCCACCTTCGTGGCCGTTCGCATGAAACAGTGCTACGACCTGGCGCAGAGCAACCCATCGCATTGGTGGGCCAACCAGTTGTGCAACGTTGACAACACCAGGGCACACCGGGAATTTACCGGACGCGAGATCCTGGAGCAGATGGATGGGAGAATCGATGGGTGGGTGGCATCGGTGGGAACAGGGGGGACGCTTCTTGGGGTTGCGCAAACCCTGAAGGAGAGCCACCCAGAATTGAAGGTTGCCGGCGTTGTCCCAACGGATGATCCCAGAATCGAATGGGTCCGTACTCGAGCGGTCCACAAAGCCTTGGAACGGTTCGGTGTGCCCAAGTTGAGGTTCCTGATTGAAGATCTCCTCGAACACGATGTCATGGACAACGAGATCACGATCGACAACGCCGAGGCGAAGCAGATGGCCGACAGGCTGTGCCAGGAAGAGGGCCTGTACTGCGGCATATCCTCAGGAGCCAATGTGAGTGCGGCCATCGAAATGGCCAAGACGATGAAAAAGGGCTCACGGATTGTGACCGTGATCGTCGACAGGAGAGACCGATACGTCGCCGAGTACCCCAACGAGCACTACGTGGTCTAGATACTCCGAGTCGGCATCAGCCACCTTCCGGTCCGCCACGGTCACGTCGCGGCGAGCAGCTCCAGGAGGGGGCGCAGCTTGAGGCGGGTCTCGAGTAGCTCGTCGTCTGGGTCTGAATCGGCGACGATGCCGGCGCCGGCGAAGATGTGCGCCTTGGCCCCTTCGATCAGGCCGCAACGCAGGGCGATGGCGAATTCGCCGTCTCCGGAGCCGTCGACCCACCCGATACCACCGGCATACCAGCCGCGATCGAACCCTTCCACCTTGTCGATGAAGGACGTCGCCTGGGCGCGCGGCGTTCCCCCGACCGCCGGCGTGGGATGAAGCGCTTCGACCAGCTCGAGCACGTGGCGCGGCCGGGCCAGCGTTCCGTGCACCGGTGTCGACAAATGCTGCACGGTCGCCATCCGCTTGAGCGAAGGGCCATCAGGCACGGTCAGATCGTCGACGAAGGGGCCGAGGCGGCTCACCACATCATCGACGACGAGCCGGTGCTCGCTCCGGTCCTTTGGTGAGCGCATCAGGCCCTCAGCAAGCGCCCGATCCTCCTCCTCCCCCTCTCCCCGGGGAGCCGAACCGGCAAGGGGGTTGGAGCTGACCGCCCCTCCGACGCTCCTGACCAACAGCTCGGGGCTCGCCCCCAGGAACGTTGCTTCACCGACCCGCCACCCGAAACCGAAGCATCGCGGGTAGGTGCCGTTGAGATGATGGAGCAGATCGAAGCCGTCCGGTGCGGTGTCGGAACGCACGATGACCGATCGCGAGAGAACGACTTTGCGCAAAGCGTCGTCGCTGATCGCATCCACCGCCTCGGTGACCGCGGTGCGCCAGTCGGCAACGGATGGGACCGATTCGAGCGTGTGGTCCCCAAGATCCGGGTACAGCGGAGCGGCATGCTCGGTGAGGGCACGAAGCGGGCCGAGAACCTGTTCGGCATCCAATCCTGGCGGCAACGCGACAACCAGGGCTGCGTTGCCACCACCCACGACAACCGCCGCCAGCGGGACCACGGTGTCGGCAGCACCGAAAGCCTCCCACTTATCGCTGTGCGGCCCGTCCGCAGCAAACGAGAACCCGACCATGGCCCGGACCGGATCGGGCAAGGCGAGGCCCTCGATTTGCGATCGCAACGCGTCGAACCGAGCCGATCCGGACGTCGTCGCTCGCCAGGCGGTACCCAATCCTCCGATCGATTCGCCGTCCGGGTTGGAGAAGAAGAACGCCCGGCCGAAGAACCCGGCACCGGCACGGACGAAGCCCAACGGATCCATGTCGACCGGTTCCGCGGCGTACCGCATGCCGCGTCCAACCGCATCGTCGAGGGACGCGGCAAGCCGATCGATGGTCGATCCAGGAATCATCGGGGCGATGCTACTGGTCCAAATCAACGCGCTGGATCGCGGTCGCGATTGCCGCGGCGACGACACCGGGCACCTCCATCGGGACGAAGTGCGAGACGTCGGGGACGACCTCCAGCCGTACCTCACGGAACCGGGCGGTCAGCTCTTCGAGATACGAGCCGTTATGGGTCGTCGATGTAGCCCCAACGATCAGGGTCACGGGCTGGGTGATGGAACCGACGCCTTCCCACGTGTCATGGGCCAACCCGACCCGGTAGATCTCGGCTTCGGTCTCCGGCGAGCATTTCAGCACCAGTCCGTCGTCGGTGACTCGCATGGCACCATCGACGTATGCGTCCAGCGCGTCTTCCGTCCACATCGCAAATGGTCCCTTGCCGCGAAAATTGGACAGGGCGCCGTCACGATCTGGGAACGAGGCCCTGCGGCGTAATGCGATCTCGGCGATTGGGATTGAGTCGAGTCGTTGGTACGGCGGAGGGAAGATGATCGGTTCGACGAGCACGAGGTGATCGAAGGCTCTCGGGTCCTCGATCGCGGCCATAGCGATCGAAGTACCGCCGGATGAGTGACCGATACCGATGGTTCGTACACCGATCCGCCCTCGCCTGCGGGACTCGGCGAGCACGACGGCGACGTCGGACCCGAACACGGTCAGGTCGAAAGGCGGGCTTATGGCTGCCGAGTCTCCATGTCCGCGCATGTCGAAAGCAACCCCGGAGGCGTCGATTCCGAGGGCGGTGAGCGCCGTCACCACCGGGCTCCATAGCTCCTTGCTGAAGCCGTTGGCATGGGCGAAGAAAACGCTCGGCTCGCTTCCGGCCCAGGAGCGGGCCGCAAGAGCAGTGCCATCTTGGGTCGACAGCTGTTCCGTCGTGCCGGGGAGTGGGATCAATCGTCTACGTCGGCGTGGAGCCAGGTCAGGTTGGTCTCGACGCCGAACACCCCATCCAGCCGGTTGGTCAGCTCCTCGAGCATGCTGGCTTCGGCGCGGGTGCCGACCTCCCCGCTCAACGCCACGACACCGTTGGTTACGCTCACCCCTAGGTCATCGGGGTCGATGAACAGGACGCGTCGCAGGAGATCCTCCCGAATCTCGTCCTCGATCACGTCGTCGGGACGGGTGAAGATGGAGACGATGTCGGCGCGAGAGATCACGCCAAGCAGGCGGTTGTCGTCGTCGACGACGGGCAGGCGCTTTACCTCCTGGACCGCCATGATCTTGGCCGCTTCGTAGATCTCCATCTCGGGACGGATGGTGACGACTCCGATCGACATGACCTCCCCGACCGTCACCACCTGGTCCCGCGCTCCCTCCTGGCGTTCGACCTCGAGTCGGAGGAAATCTGCCTCCGTGATGATCCCGATGAGCGTTCCGTCCTGCTGGGTGATGGGCAGGCCGCTCACACGGTTCCTGAACATGAGCCTGGCGGCCTCGCGCAGCCCGGTGTCGCGTGACACCGCGATGACCTCTGTCGTCATGAGATCTACCACGTTCACGCCCGGAGCTCCTTGCCTCCCATTTGGCTCATTCTGGCACCTCTCCAACTGGCTCGATCACAGCTTCCTCGTCGCTCCGGAACATCGTCTCGCCGAACTCGATTCTCGCCCGGCGACAGGATGGCCGATAATCGTGCCGTGGAATCAGCAATCACTTCGGTCGGGTTGGCCCTGGCCGGGGCGCTGGTCGTCCTGGCGGCTGTGCTGGCACTGTGGCTCCGCCTCGACCTGGGGAGCAAGATTCTGTGGGCGGCACTCCGTGCCCTGATCCAGCTGCTCGCCCTGGGCGTCGTGCTCACCTTTCTCCTCGCACCGGGGAGGGAGCTGTGGTGGTCGTTTCTCTGGATCGTGCTCATGATCCCGTTCGCCGCCGGAGTCGTGGGGCGCCGGGCCCCCGAGGTGCCACGCGCTCGGCTCCTCTCGCTCATCGCCTTCTCGTTGACCAGCTTGGCCGTACTCGGGCTGATCTTCGGACTAGGCGTTTTTCCCCTCGAGGCGCGGACGCTCGTTCCGCTGGCCGGTATGACGATCGGCAACTCGATGACGGCCACCGTGCTGGTAGCGACCAGGATCGTGGCCGAGTTCAAGCAACAGCGACCGCTCATCGAAGTCAGCCTCGCTCTCGGGTACACCGGAAGCGACGCCTTCAGGCCCTATCTCCGCGACGCGCTCCGCACCGCGATGGTGCCGCAGATCGAGACGACCAAGGCGGTCGGCATCATCTTCATTCCCGGCGCCATGACCGGCCTCATACTGGCCGGCGTCCCGGTGTTCGATGCGGTGAAGGTGCAGGTGGTGGTGATGTACCTCGTGCTCGCCTCGGTAGCGGTGTCCACCGCGACAGTGGCCGTCGGCCTTAGCCGCACCCTGTTCACCTCAGACCAGCGAGCGATCCATTTGGAGGGAGAGCGAGGATAGGCTGACCGGGGTGCGGGAGAAGGCGTGGGGAAAACGTGGATGCTGATGGATCTGATCGGAAGCACACCCCTCGCCCATGCGCCCGGCCTTTGCCCAGATGGCATTTGCTGAGGGGGCACAGGCTGGGGAGACATTTGCTGGTCGCGGCGATAGCGGGGGTGTTCGTCCTCAGCTCCTGCGCCGGCTCAGCTACCACGACGACGCAGGCAACGGAGCTCCCGCCAAC
>JADFIY010000112.1 GCA_022566415.1 Acidobacteriota bacterium | reverse complement strand
CCGGACGGTGGGGCAGTATTCCGGCTCAGGCTGCTGCGCAGCGGGCCGCTCAGGCCCTGGGCAGCGGGCCGCTCAGGCCCTGGGCAGCGGGCCGCTCAGGCCCCGGCTCAGCTCCCCTGAGCCTCAGTCGATGAGGTCCAAGCCAACCTCGGTGAGTGCGGTAGCCAGCGCACCGGCGTCGCCGGGCCTCACCGAGACGGTCAATACGCCGCCACCGCCGTGAGGAGCGTGGCGAAGCTGGAGATCGCGCACGTCGACCCCGCTAGCGGCAAACGCCTCACCAACCCGTGCCAGCTCGCCAGGCTCGTCGACGAGGGCGACCCGCACCGCAGCGAGGGCCGGACCCAACGTGGCCCGCAGCGCCCGCGCCTCCTCCAGGGTCTCGGCCAACCGATCCCCGGCGATCGCCGCGTCGAGGGAAGCAGCCAGATTCTCGGCGGCTGTAGCTATCGCATCGCGGTTGAGATCAACGATATCGAGCCACATAGCCGGATCAGACGACGCCACTCTGGTGAGGTCACGAAAGCTCCCGGCCGCAAGCTCCATCGTCGCCGGGTCGGCGCTCGCGATCTCGAGCAGCGCGGCCGCCAGCAGCTGAGGCAGATGGCTGACTATGGCCACCGCCCGGTCGTGGTCTCGCGCACTCATCGGCACCGGTCTGGCGCCGAGGCTGGTCACAATGTCGTGCACCCTTCTCAGATCGTCCGATGCTGCTTCGTCGGTGGCTACCACCCAGGCCGTGCCGCGGAACAGACCTGCCGTCGCCGCCTCCGGGCCCGACTGCTCCCTCCCGGCCATAGGGTGGGTACCAACGAAGCGGACGTGCCGTTTGGCCGCCAGCACCGGGACCTTGACTGCGGCGACATCGATGACCAGGGCCGCCGATTCCAGCTCAGGGAGCGCTTCGATGACGGCTGCCGGCGGACCGGCGAGGACTATCAGATCGTCGGACCGAAGGTCGTTCGGATCAGCCTTGCTGGCAGCGACGGCGCCGACCGCAACCGCCGTGGAGAGTCGACCCGGGTCGGGATCCCAGCCAAGGACCTCCCACCCGGCATCGCCGAGACCGAGACCGATCGATGCTCCAATGAGCCCGGTACCGGAAATGAGCGCCCGCGCCACGAATGGTCAGATCGGCTTGCCCATGGCGTCGGCAAGGGCACGCACGTCATCCATCAACGCCTCGTACTCCGCAGGCAGAATCGCCTGCGGACCATCAACCAGCGCTGTTTCCGGCGACGGGTGGACGTCGACCATGAAACCGTCGGCCCCGCAAGCAACGGCGGCCCGCGCCAGCGGGGCGACGAGCTCGCGCCGACCAGCGGAGTGCGAGGGGTCGACGATGATCGGGAGATGAGACAGTGACTTGACGACCGGAACCGCCGAGATGTCGAGCGTATTGCGGGTGGCGGTTTCGAAAGTCCGGATTCCGCGCTCGCACAGGATGACGTTGTGGTTGCCCTCTTTGAAAATATACTCGGCAGCGTTGAGCCACTCCTCGATCCTCGCCGTTAATCCGCGTTTGAGCATGACCGGACGCGGTTGCTTTCCCAGCTCCGAGAGCAGGGCGTAGTTGGACATGTTGCGTGTCCCGACCCTGATCATGTCGGCGTAGGCCACGACGAGGTCTATATCTCTCGGGTCGAGGATCTCGACCTGGAAGGGAAGGCCGAACTCTTCACGGGCCGAAGCCAGCAGTTCGAGGCCCTCCTCACCCAGGCCCTGGAACGAGTACGGCGAGGTGCGCGGCTTGAAGGCGTCGCCGCGCAAGATGGTGGCCCCTGCCTTCATCACCGCTTCCGCTGAAGCGAAGAGCTGATCGCGGCTCTCCACGGCGCACGGGCCCGCGATGGCTGCGAAATTGCCGCCACCGACAAGCGCAGTACCTACGGCTACCACGGAGTCCTCGGACTGAAAGTCCCTGCTGACGAGCTTGAACGGCTTCAGCACAGGGACGGCCCGTTCGACCCCGGGGAAGGCCTCCCAGGGGAGCTGCTGCACACGGATGCGATCTCCGATGATGCTGATCACGGTGCGCTGCGCGCCCTCAGAGACATGGGCCTCCGCATCGATCTCGGAGAGTCGATCCAGAATGTGGGCGACGTCATCTGACGTGGCTTCGGCCCGCATCACGATAATCAAGCTTTCGTCTCCAAGCATGGCGACAGGCTAGGGGGACCGCGAGTGCTCAGTCGTGGGCAAGGGACGAAAGACACAAGACGCAAGACGCAAGCAAGAACCCCAGACCTCTGCGGGCTTGCGATTTACGACTTGCCACTTGCGACTCAGTCTGCTTGCAATAGCAAGCAGACTGCCTTATTCTGCGAGCACTGTGAAGGCTCGTAACGTACGCGAGGTTGGTGGGTTCATCCGAGAACAGCGCGAGCGCTCGGCGATGTCGCTGCGGAAACTCGCCGATAAGGCGGGGATTTCGAATCCGTATCTTTCGCAGATCGAACGCGGCCTCCGTAGGCCTTCGGCCGACATCCTCGTCTCGATCGCAGCCGCGCTTGGCCTTCGCGCCGAGCACCTCTTCGAGCGAGCTGGTCTGCTCGATCGGGCGGACCATCCCGACATCATCGGGGCCATCGAAGAAGACGAGGCTCTCACGGCCGGACAAAAGCAAGCAATGACGGAGATCTACAACAGCTTCGTCAACGGAACCAACGGATAGGAGAACCATGACCTCGACCCTCGAGCGGCAGCAGGAAGCTGCGCTGAAAATGCTCTACGCCGTTCTCGGCGCCCCCGTCGTGGTGGGCCAGAAGGCCAGGGAATTCGGTATGGCGCTGGTGAACGAGACCTCATTCGAGGATCTCGAGTCAGCCGGTCGCGACCTCGCCAACAGCCTGCAGGAAACGAAAGTCGTCGAACAGTTCCAGGAGACGATGGATGTCGAACAGTTCCAGGAGACCGTCGACAACCTTCGGGACCAGCTCGAAACGTTGTTGACCAGCTGGCGCGACCAGTTCGATCCGACGGTCAAGAAGACCTCGAACAACGTGAAGATCGAGGTCGACGACAACGGAGATGCCAAGAAGAAGGCGTCGGCCACCGCCAAGAAGGCTTCGACACCCAAGAAGACCTCGACGTCCTCTACGGCGAAGAAATAGAGCGGTCGTAGACCAGCAAAAAAGGGGGTCCGGGGGACCTTTTCCCAGCTCTCGGCTACGGCCCGCTCGGGCCACGGCTCCACAAACGGCCACGCCGACACAGACCGGATCGCGCCTATTTGTGGAGCCTCTAGTACTTGACGACCGGCTCCAGCTCTCTGGCCGCACCAACCCATCCCACCACCATGCCGGTGGTCGGCAGGCGACGAACCAGCCTCATCCGCGTGTTCAGCTCGGACATCGCGTCCAGCAGGTTCTCTGCATTTCGCGTCCTGAGTTCCTTGACTGTGTCGACGCCTGCGACCTCCAGGAGATCGGCGTACTCCGGACCGATTCCCTTCACCCTCATCAGGTCTGCGCGATTCACCCATCCGAGCACGTCGCCCTCTGCGAGCTTGGTCTTCCCTGCGAGGTTGCGACGGCCTGTCTTGGTCGCCGCGACCTTGAGGAGCGCATCAGTGGTACGGACTCCGTTCTTGCGAAGCTTCGTCGCCTCTCGAATCGGAAGACCGACCGCCGTGATCGAAGCCATGCCCGTCCCTCCATATCCGTCAAACGGTGGAACGCGGGAGCCTACCCAAAGCGGTGGCGGGTCGCATATCAAGCCTCGGACCTTCGGGCAGGGAAATCCAAGGGATGAAGCAGCCGCGGTGGCTCCAGGGTGTCGACCCACACTTCTGCGACATCTCCGGAGTGGCTCTCCAACATGTCGTGCAGGTCGACCGGCCCTTCAAACCCGAGGAGCCGGTCCCACAACTCGTGGTAGACGACCACGGGCCAGCCTCTCCGATACCGATATTTCGGAACGACGGCCCTCTGCGACCCGGACTGTTCAAGCAAGTTGACAACCAAGTCGACATCGATACCCGGCTGATCCCCAAGTCCGATGATGAGGCAGTCGGCCACAGGCTGGCGGCGTACCAGGTCAATTCCGACGCGCAGCGATGCGGCGATCCCCTCCTCCCACTCCGGATCGATGACGATGGTTGCTTCTCCGAGATCGGTTGATTCGATGATCTCGTCGGCATCGGGCCCGAGCACGGCCACGACCTCATCGACCGGCCACGCCGCCGCGTCGGCGACGACACGCTCGATCATCGTCACCGGACCAAGCGGTCGCAGATATTTCGAACCCACGAACCCGCTTCCAGGGTCGTTAGCCACAATGAGGGCGACGGTTCGAGACACGGCTAGATCGTATCCAAAGTTCCCAGTTCCCAGTTCCCAGTTCCCAGTTGCCGGTTGCCGGCCGCCGGTTGCCGGCCCAACGACTGGTCCCTGATCACTAGTCGCGAGTCAGGCAGTGGCTGTTTGGTACCTCAGGAACGCGCCAACCTCGGACTCAGCGAGACGCGTGTCCACGATGATGTGCTGCACACTCCCTCCGCTGTTGCGCACCGAGTCGCCGAGGGCATCGACGATGTCGGGCACGAGGTGCATGGTCCCGCCGCACGACGGGCATGCCGACTCCTCGGGCCTGGAGATCCACCGGCAGGAATGGCATACGGCTCCCGGATTCGTGCGGTCGGCCTGTACGACCAGGGTCGCCACCGC
Source organism: Acidobacteriota bacterium (assembly GCA_022566415.1). Taxonomy (GTDB): domain Bacteria; phylum Actinomycetota; class Acidimicrobiia; order Spongiisociales; family UBA5794; genus JACZST01. The sequence goes on along the minus strand of JADFIY010000112.1, from coordinate 3,661 downwards.
ACGTCGATTGACCGCGGCCGTGGCGTCGTCAACGCCGATCACGGCGTCCCGTCGAGATGCTGCCGTATCCAGCAGCCGACGAACGAGTCGCTCCTGCTCCCCCTTCTCGTAGGCCGAGGCGACTCGCTTGCTGTGAGCCAGTACCGTCGCCGGAGTCATCGTGTGCGGATCGATGATGAACGTGCCGGCCAGGCGCTTGGTGAGCCGGGGAGATAGGTCTTCCACGACGCCGGCGGCGTGAACCTCCGGGCCTCCGACGATCAACAAGTCATATCCGGGATCTTCGTCGACGAGCGCGTCCAGCCTGGCTGCGACCTCGCGGTAGTGCTTGGCGAGGACCTCGTCGGCGTGCGCCCGCACCCTGCGCTCTTCGTAGCCCGAGAAGCCTCCATAATTGGCCTTCCTGATTTCCTCGTCGCGCGTCTCCTCCCACGACTCGAGTCGGTCCATCCGGAACCGGAAGATGGACGCGGAGCGGCGATCGACGACGACGACACCGAACCGGCGGTAGTGCTCGAGCATGGCATCGAGTGGTCTGAGGTAGGGGGCGGCATCGATCACTGCTCGATCTCTCACCGGCCCGGGGAGCCCGATGTACTCATCGATGCCGGCGCCGGAGGATCGAAAGACCGCAACCGCCCTGCCCAGATCAGAAGCAAATACGGTCGATGCCCGTGACAGGGCCTCGATGTCATCGCGCAGCGACATACGTCGGTGACGGGGCAGCGAATCCGGAATGTCCTTCGCCGGCGACAGCAGGTTCTTGATCCGCGTCGGAATCGACCGCAGCGAGGCTGGCCCCGCCTCCAACCCCAGATAGAGCGACAGTACAGGAAAACCCTGGCCGTCCATCTGCCTGAGGCGATCCACCGTTGCCTGCTCGAGCATGCTCACCTCCTATGCCTGGCTCCACCGAGGCTACCGGGTGGGCGGTTGAGCGGCTAGAGGCAGTTGCTCACAAACCATGAATTCGCGTTCTCGACGGCATCGGGCGGCTCTGATCCGTGTGGGAGGTGCAAGACTATGCCGGACGGAGGATGCCCGTGAACGTAGGAATCCCGACCGAAATCAAGAACGAAGAGCACCGGGTGGCGATCACCCCCGCCGGTGTCAGGGAGCTGACAGCCGGCGGCCACCACGTGCTCATCCAGACCGGCGCCGGCTCCGGCTCGTCGATCAGCGACGACGACTTCCGCGCCGTCGGGGCTGATATCGCCGACGACGCCGAGCAGGTGTTCACCGCAGCCGACATGATCCTGAAGGTCAAGGAGCCTCAGCCCGGCGAGATCGAGATGCTTCACCCGGGCCAGGTGCTGTTCACCTACCTCCACCTGGCTGCCTACCCCGCGGAAGCCAAGGGGCTCCTCGAGAGTGGGGTCACCGCCATCGCATACGAAACCGTCGAGCTACCCGATGGCGCCCTTCCTTTGCTGGCTCCGATGAGCGAGATTGCCGGCAGGATGGCCACCCAGGCCGGTGCCCATTATCTGGAGCGCCCAGCCGGAGGACGCGGGCTATTGATCGGTGGCGTCGCCGGGGTCCGACCGGCGAGGGTGCTGATCCTCGGCGCGGGCAACGCGGGAAAGAATGCAGCCTCGGTAGCGGCCGGCATGGGCGCCGAGGTGATCGTGCTCGACCTGAACGTCGAAAAGCTCAGATACCTCGACGAGGTGTACCAAGGGCGGATCGTCACAATCAGCTCGTCGCTCTATGCCATCGACGAGCTCGTCCCGACCACCGATCTGCTCATCGGCGCTGTGCTCGTCGCCGGGGCCCGGGCTCCGGTGGTGGTGTCGCGCGAGCACGTCGCGGCGATGAAGCCGGGCACCGTCGTCGTCGACATCTCGATCGACCAGGGAGGCTGCATCGCCACCGCCATCGAAACCACCCATGCCGATCCGATCTACATGGATGGCGACGTCGTCCATTACGCCGTCGGCAACATTCCCGGGGCCGTGCCCAACACCTCGACCTACGCCTTGACCAACGCCACCCTCCCGTACACGGTTTCCCTCGCCGGCGGACTCGAGCAGGCCCTGGCGACCCACCCCGAGCTGATCCCCGGAGTGAACGTCACCGGGGGGGTCGTGACGAATGAGGCAGTGGCGTCGTTCCTCGACGCCGACTTCGTCACCCCGCTCCAAGCGCTCGGGCTCGACGACTGACGAGAAGTCGCAGGTCGCAGGTCGCAAGTCGCACCCTGCCTGTTAGCCGATGGCAAACGCTTCCTTGGCGCGAAACCGCGCCACCCACAGATACACGGCCGTCCCTACAAAGACGACCGTGATAAGGGTATGGAACCACAGCGACGCCAGCTGCTCCTCGACCACCGACGAGTACAGAAGGGCGGCGGCGCCGAAACTCATCTGAAGGGCACCGGCGGTGACGAAGAAGGCCCGCCCTCCCGGTCTGAGCACGATGATGATCGCGGCAACGGCCCACGCCGTCAGCATCGCCCCGATCCAGCGCAGACCGCCCACCTCGACTGCGGTGGCTTCGTCGACACCGATGATGTCGAGAAACCGCACCGGGATGAGCAACAGAGGGAGACCGATGGCGAGGTTGACGGCGATGTACCACAGCATCGCCCAGCGGAGGGTCTTGGTGTGGCGCGGGGTGACAACGTCGCCGGCGTCGAGGTCACCCTCGGAGTCGAACGCCTCATCCCACTCGGTCACGTCTCTCCTCGGATACCGCGTCACGCTGCTCGCGCTGCTCGTTGATCCAATCCTCGAAGTCGCTTCTGGCTACTCGCCACTCGCGGCCGAATTTCACTGCGGGCAGTGCGCCGCTGCGCAGCTGGCTGGTAACCACAAACGTAGACACATCCATGTACTCACAGATGTCGGCAACCGTGAGCCACTCTTTGGGAAGATCGACAACGATGCGCTCCATGTCTGTGTTCTACCCGATACCGACGCAGTCGTAAAGGGAGGCGGGCCAAAGTTCCCAGGTCCCAGTTCCGAGATCCCAGGATACCGGTGGCCGGTGGCCGGTTGCCCAGATCCCAAATCTTAGATCCCGGCTAGCGGTTTCCGAGACCCCAGGTCTCGGTGAACGCAATAGCGCAATGGGTCACGTACACGTGTTGAAGAAAGTGACAGGTAACAAGGAGCGCTCCCACTGGGAGCTTGGTACTTCTATCCCGCCGCGTCCTCCGCCCGCACCTCGACGTCGTCGGTGAACTCGGCATCTTCGACGCGGATCTGCACCGTCGCCTCTGCGATCTCCCCCGTCTGATCGGCAGGAACGAGAAGACCCTCCTCAACCAACTCGGAGATGAGGCCGGCGGCAGCGAACTCGAACAGCTTGAGCTTCTCGGCCACCTCCTGAACCGAGGCCCCGGCGCCGATGGCAGCGAGCACCTGCCACGATGCCGCGTCGACCGTGACCTCGTCTGTCGTCGCCGATAGCCTCGGCCGGATGGCGAACTCGGACGTACCGTCCGGCACCAGCTCCTTGATAGCGTCCCACTCCTTGCGACGCTCGGCCGCCGATTCGAGTGCTTCCTCGACGTCGAGCCGCTGGACCTCCTCGGTACCGTAGGCCTTGGTCTCCACACCCTCGATGAACCAGAATCGGCCGCGTCCGGCTCGCTGCAACCTCACAAGCACTTCGACCACCTGCTGGAGGACGAGAGGCCGTGCTGCCCGGGGCCACC
>JADFIY010000008.1 GCA_022566415.1 Acidobacteriota bacterium | reverse complement strand
CTTTTCGCGCGGATAGGTTTTCTTCTCAACGAGAAGGACATCCACGCCGCGGTCGGCCAGCCAGTAGGCGGAGGACGCTCCTGAGGGACCGCCTCCAACGACGAGGACCTGCGGGTTCATAGTGACGAGAATAGATGCCGGCTGGGCACCCGTATCTCGGTGTGCAGAGTTGCCAGTTCCCAGTCCCCACTTCCGAGTGGCCGGTGGCCGGAAACCCAGTTCGTTTCCAGTTCCCAGTTACCGGGCTTGGGTCACTGATCCCTTGCGACTTGGGACTTGCGACTTGGGACTTGCGACTTGCGACTTGCGACTTGCGACTTGCGACTTGCGATCAGCCTGTGGCGGCTTCGCCCTCTTCGGCGAATCCGCATTCTTCTTCGGCAGCTTCCTCGTCCTCGCCACCGAGCGCAACCCGTTCGTACAGCACCACCTGGGCCAACTCGGTCTCGGTGAGGCGCCCAAACGAAGGCATTCCGCCGGCGACCGGCTTGTTCTGCGCCCCGTAGGTTGCATCGGGCCAGCCGGCAGAGCCCAGCGTCACCCACTCGATGTGCGACTGGCACGCACCTTCGAGAAAGGTCTCGAGCACGGCGCCGCCGGCCAACGCTGGGCCTGCCCCGCCGGCCCCCGTGGCGCCGTGACAGACGGCACAGGAGGCCGCGAAGATCTCGGCGCCGAACCGGACGTTGCTGGCCTCGTGCTCGCCGAACGCCGACCCGTCACAGTTGGCGGCGAGCCCAGTTGCCGGATCGACGGCGAGCTGACCGGCGCTTCCGCAAATCGGCTGGTTCGGAACCACAACGACGTACAGCGCCGCCAGCAGCGGAATTACAACCAGCACCGCCGCCAGCCAGGCTGGGTATCGACTGATGCGCTGCTCCACTTCCTCCTCGTCGGCTGCCTCATCGACCGGCACCGTCGGTGGCAGCACTTCGACAGCCGGCGCGGCGGGCTCTTCCACTGCGGGGGTTGCTGCGGCGGGCGATGCCGGAGCCACAGCTGGGGTCGCCGCCGGCTCCGGCGTCGTTGGAGCCGGCGCAGCTGCGGCAACTTCGGCCGTCGCCAACCCGGCCTCCACAACCCAGTCCCGCATGACCTGTTCCACCGAAACGCCGTCTGCCTCAGCCCGCGCCCTGGCAGATCGTTCCGTCAACGACGCAGGGATCCCTTTGGCTTCGGCGGCCGCCGTCACCAGCGCCTCGCCGATCAACGACTCGGCCGACGGCAATCCGGCCGCATCCGCGGTCGGTTCGGTCTCTCCGCCTGCGGCCGGTGCAGGCGCCGCGACAGGAGGTTCTCCGCCCGACCACTCGGCGATGATCGCCTCCGTCGTCCTACCGTCTGCCTCTGCCCTGGCGGCGGCGGCGCGTTGCAGGAGATCAGCGGGTACGCCGATGCTGGATTCGAGTTCGTCGAATGATTCGGCCATCGACTACCTCAGCGACATCAGATAAGTGGTCAGGGCATCAAGATCCTCGTCGGACAACCGCTCGTACGACGGCATGATCGACCACGAGCGCGATCCGCGAGGATCAATGAGCCGGGACTTCAGCACGCCGGCGTTGGAGTAGCGGCCGGCGACGTGCATGAGATCGGGCCCGAGACGCTCCACACCTGGGAGCGCCGGCGTCTCGTGGACATAGTCGCCGGCCCGGCTCACCTGGCCCAGCCCGACATCGGTAATGATCGGCCGCACCTCCTGGGTGTGGCAGTAATAACACCCTTCCTGGATGTAGACGGCGCGCCCCGCGGCAACCGTAGAGCCCTCGGGGTACACCCGATCACGGTCGCCGAGGACCGTACCGTTATCCACCTCGGGGTCGAAGGAGGGGAGCAGCACCGTCAACACGAGGGCCAAGAAGAACAGCGCCACCACACCGAATCGCAACGATATCCACGACGGCGACCCGGGCTCGCCCGCGATATCCAGATCGAGCGGCGGGACCTCGGTCACCGCAAGCGGGGCGTCCTTCCTAGAGCGCCCGATGACGACGGAAAGGAGGAGGATCTGCGCAAAGGCAAAGAAACCGGTACCGATAGCCCGGATGCTGAGATACGGAGCAAGGGCGTTGTCGACTTGCGCCCATCCGTCACCGAACGAGGTGAACTCCCCCGAATTGGCCCCGGCCGCCCAGGTGAATCCGGTGACGGCGCCGCCCATCCACATCGCAGCAAGAATGATGAACAGCCCGACCAGCGACAATCGCAGATGCCAGGTTGCTCTCTCGGTGCCGGCGGCACCGGGTCCCTTGATGTCGTAGGCGAGCGCGAACAGCCACAGCGAAAAAGCGCCAACGTAGGCGAGGGTATCGGCGGCGGGTACCCACTCGGTGAATTGGACGGCGGCACTCGACGTGCGCAGTGCTTGGGTGAGGTTCTGTACCGGGATGAGCACGAAGAGGAAAGCACCGAGAAGGATGAAGGAGAGGAGCCCCCGCTCGGTGACGTGGAGCCACTGGCCGCGCATAGCAACAAAGAAGTCGGCCACGATGATCAGCACCGGAACGAGCAGGCCAATCGAGAAGGCGACGCCAACGGTCTCGTACCAGCCGGGCCCTGGGCCGTAGATGAACATGACAGGACCCGTGGATGCCCACACCACGGCGAGCGACCAGAACCCAAGGGCGGATAACGACGATGCCCGCATCGGGCCGGGGGTGCCGACGATGCGGGGAATGAGGTAGTAGATGAGCCCGATTCCGGCTGCGGCAAACCAGAAGCCTGTTATGGCAGCCCGGAAAAATCCGGTTTGCATGGCACCGGCGAATCCGGTGACTCCTGGCACGTTGCCGATCAGGACGGCGAGCACCGCCCACCACGTAGCAGCGAGCATGTACCACTGAGCAGGAACCATATGTTCTCTGCTTGGCGCCACGTTCCTCGTCGCCACGAACGCAGCGAGGGCCAACCCGACGATGATGAGGGCGTCGGCGTAGAGCGGCATCTCGAGGTAGGGGCGGCCCTCGCTCTGGCCGAAGGCGATGCCGATCGAGCCGACCACCACGCCGATAGCGATGAGCGCCATCGAGAGGTGCGCCGTGATCGTGGCGACCAGCGGCCGTCCGGCGACGCGAGGGAGTACGTGATGCACGGCGGCGAGGAAGCCGAGGGTCAACCATCCGTACAGGAACAGGCTGGTCACGATCGGGGTGAGCCGGCCATAGGACAGGAAGGCGATGCCGTCGAGGGACCCGGGAACGGCGAGCTGGTAGGCGGCGATGGTCGCCCCGATGATGGCGACGATGAAGAACAGGATCGCCAGCGTCAGGTGGGCTCCGACGACGCGACCACCTGCGCCGTCTTCACCGGAATCCATCGACCCGGTTGCGCTCTCTCCAGCGTCGATGTCCGCGGTCACGTGCCCGCTGCCCTCCACGTCGTCTCATTCCGGCTCCATCGCGGCGGGCGAAAGCCTAGCCGCGAGCCTCGCGTGGACCGAGAGTGTGCCGATGATTTCCGCTGCTTCGAACCGGCTATACAATTGGCACAGACCAGGAGGAGGATCCACTGAGCGATCGAGTGAAGCTCGGCATCGGTTTGGCCGCGATTGCGATTGGCCTAGTCACCGTCATCGTCGGCTCATGGCTCGTGCATGCCACCGAGGCGCCGGTGCTGGACGACCTCGGAGCCGAGGTGTACTCGCTGGTCCCACGCGGCTGGTTATGGGTAACGATCGCCCAGAACATCGCGCTGGGCGGGGTGCTGCTTGCCATGGCTGGGGCCACGTTGGCCTTTGTCTACGATCGCCCGCTGACCTGGGTGACGGCGACCCTGGGTGCCGGCCTGTTCACCGCTCTCATGATCATCGTGTTCGGCGTCATCCCCAATCAGATGCTGACGCTGGCGCAAGGTCCGCTGGAGTGGACATCGGCGAGGACCCTCCTCACCATCCCGCCCGTCCTCGTGCTCGGCAATGAGCTCACGATCACCTACGAGACGTTCAAGGACATGGTCGTCGGCGGGTACGCGTTCACGACCCTGATCGTGGTGGCCGCCGCCATGGTCCTCTGGCAGAACTATGACAAGAAGAAGGACCAGCCGAAGCCGCAGCGAATCTCCGAATACGGCCGACCCATCCGCGTGGAGGACTGATGGCGAAGAGTGATGTTTGGTTCGAGATACCGCCGATGCGCGACGATTATCAGCTCGCCGCCGTCGAAGGGGACTACCTGACCGCGGCGGTGAAACCAAAGCAGTTCCTGCACATCGATGAGGCCGAATGCATCCTCTGCGAGGGCTGCGTCGACATTTGCCCATGGAAGTGCATCCACTACCTGTCCGTCGACGTGATCGCCGAGGCAGCGAACGTCGACAACCCGGCCGACGACGCAGAGAACCAAGGCGTGTTCATCGTCGACGAGGACGAATGCACCCGGTGCGCCTTGTGCGTCGACCGCTGCCCGACCGGGGTGATCAGCCTCGGTAAGTTCGCCGGCTCGCTCGCCGAGAATGCGGTCGAATTCACCAACGCACCATGGGAATTGGATACCGGGCAACGAGACTTCAAGAACGGGTACGCGTACGGATTGCGGACTTGAACGTGAAACAGCCAGGAACCAGAGAGGGAACAGGTGGCGGAAGGTAACGGCAACGGAGGGATCACCGGGCTGCTCAACGATTTGTCCGAGCAGTTTCGCTCCAGCCAGGTGTGGACCTCGATCTTCCGGCCCGGCTCACCGTTTCGAGGTGGGTACTCGGACACACCGAGGAACCGCTCCTACGTGGTGATGAACAACGTGATGTACCACCTGCACCCGGTCAAGGTGAAGCGGCATGGGGTCCGCCTGTCCTACACCCTGTGCCTCGGGGGCCTGTCGTTCTTCCTGTTCGTGGTGCTGACCATCACCGGGATCTTCCTCATGTTCTACTACCGGCCAACGTCGCCCCAGGCGTACATCGACATCCAGGCGCTTGCTACAGACGTCGCCTTCGGCCAGTTCGTGCGCAACATGCATCGGTGGGGAGCGCACCTCATGGTGCTGACTGTGTTCCTCCACATGACGCGAGTGTTCTATCACGGCGCCTACAAGCCACCTCGGGAGTTCAACTGGGTCGTCGGCGTCATCCTGTTGCTGCTGACGCTGCTGCTGTCGTTCAGCGGCTACCTACTCCCGTGGGATCAGCTGGCGCTGTGGGCCTTCACCGTCGGTTCGACGATGGGGTCGTATGCGCCGGTGTTCGGAGATAGCGTCAGTTTCGCTCTGATCGGGGGGGTGCAGATCTCAGCGGACACGCTGCTGCGGTGGTATGTGCTCCACGTGTTGTTCCTCCCGTTCATCATCGTGCTGTTCATGTCCGTGCACTTCTGGCGGGTGCGTAAAGACGGCGGCGTATCCGGTCCGCTCTAAGGAGGAGCCCGTGGCCGACATCCCAGAAGACATCCTGCGGCGCTCGGCAGAGGCCAGAGCGAAGGCGGAAGGTCGCCCGGTCGAAGAGGTACTCGCCGAGATGACCGGGGAAGCTCCTGCAGCATCGTCGCCGGCCGAACCGGCTCCTGCGGAAACCGAACCAGCTCCTGCCCCTGCCCCTCCCGAGACCGCACCGGCAGCGCCGCCGGTTGCATCAGGTAACGGCGGCATCGACGTCGCTGCCTTGTCTGTAGAGACCGGGGTGCCGGAGGCAATATTGCTGCGCGCGACGCGGGCAAGGGCCAAGCACGACGGGCTACCAGACCCGACCATCGCCACCCCTGCCGGTGGGGGAACCGCGGTTGCCACCGCCCCGCCGCCGACCACCACAGCCCCCGCTCCCGCCCCCGCGGTTCCCGAGGGAGTTCGCACCCAGCGCCTGCTCACCGTCGTCAAAGCGGGAGCGATCCAGCAGGTCAAGCGGGAACCGACGGACAAGGTGAGCGTCTGGCCACATCTGCTGGCGATCGAGTTTGTGGCGTTGCTTGTGATCCTGGTGGTCCTGACTGCTGTTTCGATCTTCGTCGACGCACCGCTCCTCGAGTTCGCCAACTTCAATGAGCAGCCGAACCCGTCCAAGGCGCCGTGGTACTTCCTCGGGCTTCAGGAGCTGCTGGCCTACTTCGACCCGATGGTGGCAGGAGTGTTCATCCCAACGTTCGGCCTGATCGCGCTGATGTTCATCCCCTATGTGGACCGAAACCCGTCGATCCGGCCCTCCGACCGCAAGCTGGCCATCATGATCTTCACCTTCTTCATTGTCGCGGCGGCGATCCTCACCATCTTCGGCTCCTTCTTCAGGGGACCCGGGTTCAACTTCGTGTTCCCATGGCGAGACGGCATTTTCTTCGACGACCTATTGACGATTCTCGACTAGGACATGGACGCAACAAGCATCTTCATCATCGGCATCCTCATCACCGGAGCGCTCGCCGTGCTCGGGATCTTCGCGGTCGCCTTCAGGCGCGACCCTTCGGCAGGGCCGGTTACCGTCGAAGAGCTCGACGTCAAGGCGAGACAGGCCGACGAGGCGTCGCGAGCCATGAAGGCCGAGCAACAGGCCGCCGACGACGAAGTCACGGTTGCTGCCGTTGCCACCGTCGTCGAGGCGCCACCGGAGGCAACGGCCGACCCGCTCACCGATCAAATCGAAGTCACCGTCGCTGAATACAACGTCACCAGACGGCAGTTCTTCAACCGGGCGCTCCTCGCCGTGTTCGGATTGTTCCTTCTCCAGTTTGCGCTCGCCTCCCTTGCCTTCATCTGGCCGAAGCTGAGGGGTGGGTTCGGTTCACCGGTCAACGTCGGCAACCTCGAGGAGATCAAGAGAGAGATCAGCGTCGCCGGCGCCGTCGTCCCGCTGTTCAGGGCGTCCGCCCAATCCTGGCTCGTCACCTTCGATCTCGACCAGCTCGAAGGGTCCTCGTTCGAAAACACCCCGTTCGTCATTGCCGGTGGCGAAGCCGACGGCGTCGGCGTCATGGCCTTGTGGCAGAAGTGTGTCCATCTTGGTTGCCGGGTGCCGAGCTGCGTTCCATCGCAGGGCTTCGAGTGCCCCTGCCACGGCTCCAAGTACAACATCCACGGGGAATATGAAGCAGGACCGGCCCCGAGGAACCTCGACCGATTCGGAGTCGAAGTGAACGACGCCGGCGACCTCATCATCCAGACCGGAGTGATCGTCGAGACCGCTCGTTCCAAGAACAAGACGGCGCAATACCCGCAGGGCCCGTTCTGTGTCTGAGGCGCTGAACTCACGCCTCATCGTCTTCGCCGCGGCTCAACCGGAAGTTACGTCGACGGGCGGCGGCTTCGGCATCGGGGCGGTTGTCCTCATCCTCGTGATGGTGGCACTTCTCGCCTGGTTGGCATACCTGTTCGTCAACAGCCGCCGGTCTCGGTCTGCGACCGGCGAGCGTCTGCCGCTGAATCAGACGCCGTATATGTCCGACGACGAGTTGGAGAACGTGCACACCACCAGAGTGCTGCGGGCAGCGGTGATCGCCGCAGCCGGCATGGCCATCTTGCTGCCGTGGTACGCGTTCAACGAAGCCAATCGCCAGGCGGATGCGATCGAAACGCTCAGCGAGCTCGACATCGACGAGGGCGACAGGTGGTTCCATCAGTTCGAGTGCTTCGAATGCCACGGCGAAGACCTTGGTGGCGGAGTCTTCCAGTTTGTCGAGCCACGCAGCGGGGTGGAGTCGGCCTGGTTGGTGCCGTCCCTCAACGACGTGCTGTACCGATTCGACGAGAGCGAGGTCGAGTTCGTGGTCGAGTACGGGCGCCGGGGCACCCCGATGCCGGCGAACGGCCTCCTCGGGGGCGGCGCGATGACATCGCAGGAGATAGATCAGGTGATCGCCTACATCCGCTCCAGGCAGATTCCGCAGGCTGATGTCGTTGCCAAGACCGACAAACGGGTAACCGCGGCGGTGCTGCGGGTCGAGACCGGAGAAACAGCCACCCAGGTGCGCATCAACCGTCAGCAGGCACGGATCGACGACGTCACCGACGCCAAGGCCATCATCGAGGTCACCGGCGGCCTCACCGACGAGATGCTCGACCTGATGGGAGGAGCAGGCACCTGCACACCGGAGTCGGCGAAGCTCGCCCTCACCACCTGCGACGAGCCCGGCCTCGACACCGATCGCGATGGGCTCACCGATGGCATCGAGCCGCGTCTGACCGAAATCGCCGACATCTCCTACGAGCAGCTCACCGAGCTGGCGTTCAACGCCGACGGAACTGCGAACCGCATCCAGCAACAGGCATACGAAATTGCCTTCGATCCGACAAACGCCTTTACCAACACCGACGACGCCGGCATCCCGATCCCGGACCTCGACGCTGCCGAACGGATGCTTGAAGCTCTCAAGGGCGACCTGCTGCTCATCCAAATCAAGGCGGACAAGGAGGATGACTTTCTCGAGCCATTGCTCGAGGGCCTCGAATTCCTGAACCAGTCCGCCGAGCTGATGCCGTGGTCCGTCGACTTCGACGAGGTTGCTGCCGCCATGAGTGAACGGGCCGGTGCGCCGGTTTCCGTGGAGGACGCCACCCGGGCCGTCGGGTTGTTCAACAGCACTTGCGCCCGGTGCCACACCGGTGGTTACAGCGCCGGTTCGACGTTCGAGGTCGGCCCCGGTCGGGGCGCCTGGGCACCAGCCATCAACGACGGGCGCACCCTCGTGCAGTTCCCGGCCCTCGAAGATCATGTCGAGTTCGTCATCGAGGGATCGGCAAGTGCGGCGAATTACGGTGTCAACGGGATCGGCACTGGACGAATGCCGGGTTGGGGAGCCTCGCTGACTGCGGATGACATCTTGCTGATCGCCCTGTACGAGAGGACGTTGTGATGAACCAACGTGGAGCGAGCAGGCTCGAGTGGCTGGCGTTACTCGGTCTGCTCGCGATTCTGCTTGCCATGATCCCGTTCGTGCGGGAGACCGCGCAAGAACTCGTTGGCAGGGTCTACAACCGGGTCGACGACGCCGGTGAGCTGACCGACTTCTCGGTCATGATGCGGGGGGTGACCGTTGCGATCGCGGCCGTTGCCACTTTCATCGGTGCCATCTGGCTCGTGCTATCCACCAACCTGGGATCCCGATTGGGGTTCCTCGTCGTCGGCGCCGCTGCCTTTGGCTGGCTGACAATCGGAGGGATCTTGTTCACCGTCTACGCGCCTCGCGGGATCCGCCCCGCGGATATCGAAGGCCTAAACGCCCTGCAGGTGCGGGTACCGGCCATCGCGATGGCCATCGCGGCGTTCATCCTCTTCGTCATGTTCGTCCTCGCCCTCGACCGCTACGAGCGAGACGTCGCCGAGTAGTCGAGTCGATCAGAGCTCTCAGAGTGCACCTGGTCCGTGGAGGTGGTGGGCCAGGATCTGCAACTCGGATGACAGGTCCACACGGCGCACCTCGATTCCATCGACACGCAACACGGTCGGGGCGAAGTTGAGGATGGAGCGGATCCCGGTATCGGCAAGCCGCTGTGCAACGTCCTGGGCGGCGCCGGGTGGGGTGGCGATGATGCCGATAGACACCTCGCCGTCGCCGACGACGCGATCGAGGTCGGACAGGGCGTTGACGGGTACGCCCGCCACCGTGGTGCCGATCTTGGCGGGATCGTTGTCGACGAGACCCACGATGGTGAACCCCCACTCACGGAAGCCGGCGAAATCGGCGAGGGCCCTTCCCAGATTGCCGGCACCCACGATGACGACTCGAACCTCGTGGTCGAGCCCGAGGAGCCTGGTGAGCTGGAGGCGGAGCCCGTCGATGTCGTAGCCGACGCCGCGCACACCCCGAAGCCCGACCAGGGAGAGGTCCTTGCGCACTTGAGCCGACTGTACCCCTGCGATCTGGGCGAGCTCTTCCGATGAACAGGTCGGCCGGTCGGACGGGAGCGAGGCGAGACTCCGCAGGTATAGGGGAAGCCTGGCGACGGTCGCAGGTGGGATGTTTGCCATCGTCGGACACATTACCGAGGCGCTTGGCGCCTCAAGTCGGCAGGCCGGTCATCAGTCGACAGTCATCAGTCAAGGGTCGTCAGTCGGGGTCGACCGGCGAGGGACCTCTTGTCTTGATGAGGGCTGAGGGCTGAAGACTGAAGACGCTCGGGCCACGGCTCCGCAAATGGCCTTCGCCGACACAGACCGGATCGTGCCCTATTTGCGGAGCCTCTAAGGGCTATCGTCGCCGAGATGCGGCCGTTCACCGCTTTCGTCGTCCTCGGGTTGGTGGTCCTGATCGTTGCTGCGTTTGCCGTGAAGCTGGCAACTACAGGGTTGGCGCCGTAGCGCCGCACCGATTGGTGACCGGTCGTCTCGACAGAAATGGAGCCATTTTTCCGCTCATGCCGCTTCGCGGCGGGCCGCTCAGGCCACGGCTCCGCAACGGCCTTTCCAACACACACCGGATCGCTCCCTATTTTTTGCGGAGCCTCTGGTCGGTCGTGGGTGCTAGTCGTCGTCAGCGGCGACGATATGGAGCTCGTCGTCGTCGACGGGCTTGCGGAAGGTCACCGATGTCCGCACCCCGAGGCCGAAGGTCTCGTCGGCGCGTCCATCCCTCACCGCCACTGCGATCTGTCCGTACGAGTCGACGTGGAGGAGCGCGTCGCCCGGTTGCGAATCGGCGTATGTGTCGACCCACGGCAAACGTTGCTCGGCGCCGGCGATGATCACACTCACCTCAGATCCCGACTCGAGCCCGATCGAAGAAAGATCGTCCGGCGTGGCGTTGGTCTGGGCATTGCCGAAATGGTCGACCCACAAAACCTCACCCTGGATGGCGCCGAAGGCGTCTTCCTCGACCAGCGGGATCATCATCGGCACCACCTGGCCTGGATCGACCGACGGACCCAGATCGGTGATCTCCGCCTCTGCTGAGGCGAGCACCGCAGCCGCAGGGGCGAACACGTCACGCCCGTCGAAGGTGGCGCCGTGCACCGGCAGACGGAACTCGGCCGCTTCGATAGAAACGATGAGATCGGCGCCTCCGACCATCGCCACGGCCGGCGCCAACACCCCGTTGTCGGGTCCCACGAAGACGCCCCACGGTGTCCTTGCCGCGATCGCCAGCCGATCCGTCCCCACCCCTGGGTCGACGACGGCAAGGGCAATTCCCTCAGGCAGGTATTGGACCGATCGCAGCAGAGCAAGCGAGGCCGTCTGCACGTCGCCCCTCGGGAAGTCGTGCCCGATGTCGATCACCAGAACATCGGGGGCAATGCGAGCAATGACGCCGTGCACCACACCAACGAACTCGTCGTCGTGCCCGAAATCAGAAAGAAACGAGATAGGGAGAGGCATGGATCGGAGGGTAGTTGTATCCGGTTCTCCCTCCGTTTCTCCACCCATCCTGGGGGAGTTCCGAGTTCCCAGTTTCCAAGTCCCGGTCACCGGCCCGACCCGACGCAGCTCGTCTCCTTCCGGCCTGCCGGAGGCCGGTGGCCGGTAGCCGGGGCCAGCCCAGTTCCCACTCCGGCGTCTCGGGGTGCAGATCGTAGGATCAGGTGATGACCTCGTTCATGCTGCTCGATGTCGGCCGCCCGACGGAGGTCGAGACCACGATCGATCAAGACGGTGTCTGGATCGGCGCCGCGGGTGTCGAGGCAGCCCTGGGCTGGGAGTTGAAGCCGGAGGGCCTCTGCAAGGATGACGTGTGCATCCCAATCGCCGACCATCAAGGCCTGGTGAGCAATGGGGCAATGCACTTGGAAACTCTGGCGGATCTGCTGCGGCGACCGTTGGCGCTATCCAAGGAGCACGGTGCCGCCTACCTCGGCCCGCCGCTCGATCTCTATGACCAGACCGTCGGAGCGTTGCAGGCTCCGGACTTCACGCTCCCCGACCTCGACGGCCAACTCCACTCATTGTCGGAGCACCGGGGATCGAAGGTGTTGCTGGCGGCGTGGGCGTCCTGGTGAGGCTGCCGCTACGACCTGCCCGGGTGGCAGGCTCTGTATTCGGAGCTCGATGACGAAGGGCTCGTGGTGATCACCGCCGCGGTGGATCGGGCCGCCGATGCCCGACCGTGGATCGAGCGGGCGTCGCCCACACACCCGAGCCTGATCGACGAAGAGCACCGCCTCGGCGAGCTCTACAACATGGTGAATGTCCCGACCGTGGTGTGGATCGACGAGGAAGGGCGAATCGCCCGACCAAACGACGTTGCGTTCACGACCGAGAAGGGCGGCAAATACGCCGACGTTTCGACCGACGAGCAGATGGCTCTGCTGCGCAGCTGGGTGCGGGGGGAGCTGCCACCAAAGCCTGAAGATGTGCTGCGTGCGCAGGTGGCCCCAGCGTCGACAGGGTCCCAGGCCGCCCGCGCCCATTTCGGGTTGGGTTGGTGGCTGTACCAGTCCGGATACACCGACGCCGCCGAGCATCAGTTCCGGATCGGCGGGGAACTGGCTCCCGATGACTTCATGATCCGACGGGGCACGATGCGCCTTCGGGGGTCTGATCCGTTCGGGCCCGAGTTCCGCGAGATGGTCACGGAATGGTTGACGCTCGGCCACACCTACTACCTGCCCCTCCCGGTTGGGTAACCGAGGCGGATCGAAGTCAACCCTCGACGACGTGGAGCGTCGCTTCCATGCCGACGACGAAATGACCCGGGATCGTGCAGATGACCTGGTAGGTCCCCGGCGAGAGGTTGAACGTCCCGGTCGATGACCCCCCTGAGACCCTGGCGACCTTGAAGATCACGAGGTCCTTCGCGAACTCGTCATCATGCGAGATGGTCGAGCTCAGAACGGACCAGGAGACGGACTCACGAGTCGCGACTCACTCCGGCCACCAGCCTGCCCGTGCCACCGCGGCGGGCAGGTCCTTGCCGAGCTGCTCGCCGAGCCAGCGGCCGGTGGCAATCGTCGCCTCGTGGTCGATACCGGTGTAGACCCCCATCCGCTCGAACAGGTACAGCAAGTCTTCCGTTGCCACGTTGCCGGTCGCATTGGGGGCAAACGGGCAGCCCCCGGTACCGCCCACCGAGGCGTCGAGCACCGAGATCTCCGCCTGGTACGCGGCCACTGCGTTGGCTGTGGCCGTGTTGCGAGTGTCGTGGAAGTGGCAGCGCAACACCGCATCGCCGACAACCGGTCGGATGGACTCGATGGTGGCGGTCACCTGGGTGGGGACGGCGACGCCGATCGTGTCGCCGAGCGCGATCTCGCCGGCTCCGCTCTCCGCGGCCCGACGAGCCAGCTCGACCACAGCGTCGACCGACACCTCCCCGTCGAATGGGCAACCGAATGCGACCGAAATCGTGACACTCGTCGTCCTCCCGGCGTCGCTGGCATCTGGGAGCATTGCTTCGATGTCCCGCATCGTCTCGTTCGGCGACACCCCGGCATTGGCGGCGTTGAACCCCTCCGACGCCCCGACCACGAAGTTCACCTCGTCGACCGTGGTGGCGAGAGCACGATCCAGGCCGCGGCGATTCAGAACCAGCCCGATGTAGGACGCCCCATCGGGGCTGGGACCGAGCCCGTCAACGACCGTCTCTGCGTCTGCCATCTGCGGCACCCGATCGGGGTGCACGAATGATGCCACTTCGATCCGCGACGTCCCGGCGGCTACAAGACGACGGATCAACTCCACCTTGGTCGGCGCGTCGAGAATCGCATCCTCGTTTTGCAGCCCGTCGCGAGGCCCGACCTCGACAATCTCAATGAACGGTTGATCTTCGGCTGCCATGTGATCCGATCGAGCTGCTTGGTGCGTCCTACGTATTAGGTATCACGAATTCGTAACACGCACTGCGTAACACGGCGACGCCGGAGGCGTCGCTCACAGATTTCCCCGCTTCTCTTGCTCCTGTTCGATCGCCTCGAACAACGCCTTGAAGTTGCCGAGGCCGAATCCGGTGGCACCACGCCGCTCGATGAGCTCGAAGAACACCGTGGGCCGGTCCTGGAGCATCTTGGTGAACATCTGGAGCAGCTGCCCGCCCTCGTCCGCATCGACGAGGATCCGATTGGCCATGATCCGGTCCCAGTCGGCATCGAGGTCGGGGACTCGGACCTTGGCTTCGTCGTAGTACCCATCCGGTACGTGGATGGTCTCCAATCCGCGGGCGTGCACATCCTCCATCGTCGTCTGCAGATCGTCGGTCGCCATCGCAATGTGCTGGACCCCAGCGGAGCGGTAGAACATCAAGTATTCCTCGATCTGGGACCGCCTCTTGGCAGCTGCCGGCTCGTTGATTGGGAGTTTGATGATCCCCTCCCCGTCCCACATCACCTTGGACATGAGGGCGGTGTACTCGGTCGAGATCGCCTCATCATCGAAGTGCTTGAGCATGGTGAAGCCGAAGATCTGCTCGTACCAGTCGACCCACTCATTCATATTCTCGACGTTGGCCACCACGTGGTCGATGGTGTGCAACCCCGCCGAGACCGCGATAGGGTCGTCGCGGGGTTCGAAGTCGGGGAACAGCCCGTCGCGCTCGACAAGCGAATGAATGGTCTCGCCGTAGGCCTTGATGCCGCCGGCAACCTCCCTGCCACGATCGCTCTCGGTGACAAACGGTTTGTAGGCGACCTCGGCTCCGCGATCCAGAGCAAGCTCGAACGCCTCCTCGGCGTCTGGCACCAGGAACGCCACGTCCTTGACGCCAGGACCATGGAGAAGGACATGCTCGGCGACGGGGTGCTCCGGAACCTGGGCGCCGGTGACGATGAAACGGATGGCGCCCGACTCGACCAGGTAGGAGCTGGTCTCAGCGACTCCGGTCTCCGGTCCACGGTAACCGACGATGGAGAACCCGAGCAGGTTTCTGAAGAACATCGCCGTTTGGTAGGCGTTGCCGACCCACCACTCGAGGTGAGAAAAACCCTGCAAGGGAAACGGGTCCTTGGCGGCGAATTCCTTGGCTCTGACCTCGAGATCGGCGTCCATGTGCTCCTCCACGCGAGTTCTCCCCGATTATGCCACCCCCCAACGCAGCAGGGTCTCGGGCCGGCGACGGCTGCGTACCATGGCGCTCGAGAACAGCCGCCCTCCCCTGTGGGGGAGAGACGCAACAGGAGAATCACGATGCCCTACTACCGCAGTGTCGGGGAGATCCCACCGAAGCGGCACACCCAGTTCAACAACCCCGACGGTGGCCTGTTTGCCGAGGAGTTGATGGGCGAAGAGGGGTTCAGCTTCGACTCATCGCTGCTTTACCACAAGTATCTACCGACCGCGCTGCAGGCGATTGAACCGGTCGACATCGAAGACCAAGAGCTCACCCCCAACCACCCGCTCAAGCCACGCCACTTCCGCACCCATCAGCTCAAGGCGGGCGGCGACCCCGTGACTTCGCGTCACACTGTGCTGGCGAACGGCGACGTTCGCATCTCCTACTTCACAGGAAGCGAGGACAGCCCACTGGTCAAGAACGCCGTCGGTGACGAGTTGGTGTATGTCGAAGCGGGCTCCGGCACGCTGGAGAGCACCTTCGGGACCGTACCGTTCACCTCCGGTGACTATGTGATCATTCCAGCGTCCACGATCCACCGCTGGGTGATCGATGATGCGGAAGAGCCGATGCGGGCGCTTATCGTGGAGTCGACGGGACACATTGGGCCGCCTCGTCGCTACCTGTCGCGCAATGGCCAGTTTCTGGAGCGCTCTCCGTACTGCGAGCGCGACCAGCACGGACCCAACGACCTCCTCGAGGTCGAGGGCGAGGACGTCGACGTACTGGTCAAGACCAAGACCGGCACCACGCGGTTCGTGTACAAGAACCACCCCTTCGATGTGGTCGGCTGGGACGGGTGCCTGTACCCATACACGTTTTCCATCCACGACTTCGAGCCGATCACGGGACGAGTTCACCAGCCCCCGCCGGTGCATCAGACGTTCGAAGCGCCGAATGTGGTGGTGTGCTCGTTCGTGCCCCGTCTGTTCGACTATCACCCAAAGGCGATCCCGGCGCCGTACAACCACGCCAACGTCGACAGCGACGAGGTGATCTTCTACGTGGACGGCAGCTTCATGTCGCGCAAGGGATCCGGGATCGAGGCCGGGTCGATCTCGCTGCACCCTGCGGGCCACACCCATGGCCCCCAGCCCGGTAGCGTCGAAGCCAGCCTCGGAGCCGAGGCGACCGAAGAGCTGGCCGTCATGATCGACACCTTCCGACCCCTCGAGCTTGGCCCGGGTGGGCGGGACGCCGAGGAGGACGACTACGCCTGGACCTGGCTCGGCGGCCGGTGACCGTGCCTGTCCGATGCCAACTGCTCATATGTCCGCAGGAACGGTTGGGGTGGCGGTGGTGACGGTTCTCATCCCAGACGCCCGGCAAGAAATGTTCCGTGGCCTGATCGACTATGCCGGGCTGTTCCCACCGGCCTCGCGCGACATGGCCGATGCTGTGGCCGGCTACCGGGCGGCCCGCGCCTCGGCGCAGGGATGGATCGCCGGGCGCTTCCTGTGCTCTGCCACCCGGCTCGAGGAACTCGCCGGGGTCCTCGTTGCGACGATGGACCGCGGCGAGGCGCCGTGGCCGATCGGGGTCGTGTTCGACACCGACCCGGCCGCGTCGGCCGCCGCGGCAGCGGCGTTCCACGCCGAGATGGAGCCGGCTGCCACAGTCGACCTTGCCGAAGCACGGATCGCGGCTGGGTCCGACATCGAAGCGATCGAACGGCTGTTCACCACGGCAGCCTCGATCGCCGAAACCGTCGTCCCGTTTCTGGAGGTCCCTCGCGACGGCTCGATCCCGGCGACCGTGCGCGCCATCGCTGCGGTCGTGAGCGAGGTGCTTCGCCCGGGTGGGGCCAAGCTGCGCTGTGGCGGGCTGTCCCCTGAGGACTTTCCATCCACCGACGAGGTCGCCGGGTTCATCGTCGCCTGCACCGAACACGATCTGCCGTTCAAGACGACCGCAGGACTCCACCACCCCATTCGGCACTACGACGAGAACCTCGACATGATGCGCCACGGATTCGTCAACCTGCTGACCGCCTCTGTCGCCGCCAGGGAGGGAGCGGGTGTACCGACAGTCGAGGCCATCATCGCCGACACCGAGCCCGGTTCCTTCGAGGTCAGCTTCGCCGGAGTCGTGTGGCAGGGGAAGCGGATCGGCCCGAACACGATCGGCGAGACTCGCAGCCACGGTTTGGTCGCCTACGGGAGCTGCGAATTCGAGCAGCCGGTCGAAGAGCTGGCCGAGCTCGGCTACCTCCCGTGACCTACGTCGTACCGGCGAGCGCCCGATCGTGGGTGCAGGTGCCGGAGGGCTCCGGCTTCCCGATCCAAAACCTGCCATACGGGGTGTTCAGCGGCGAACATGGCGAACCTCGGCCCGGGGTGGCGATCGGCGAGTCGATCCTCGACCTCAATGAAGTAGCCGGAGCGGGCTTGCTCGACGCCCTCGCTCTGCCCGATGGAGTGTTCTCGGCCCCGTCCCTCAACCCCTTCCTGGCTCTGGGTCGACCGGCGTGGACCGCGGTACGCACCAGGGTTGCGGAGCTCCTCGGTCAAGGAAACGAGGAGGTCGCAGGGACCGGTATCGCCGACACGGCCCTTGTCGCCCAACGTGAGGTCACCATGCACCTTCCGATTGAGGTCGGTGATTTCGTCGATTTCTATTCGTCGATCCACCACGCCACCAACGTCGGCCGACTGTTTCGACCGGATGCTGAGCCCCTGCTCCCCAATTGGCGTCACCTCCCCGTCGGCTACCACGGTCGGGCGGGCACCGTGGTCGTCTCCGGCACGCCGATCAGCCGACCCACCGGACAGCGTCGCGGCCCGGATGGTGGACCTCCGGCCTTTGGTCCCTCGAACGCACTCGACTTCGAGCTCGAGGTGGGGTTCGTCACCGGCAACGCGCTCGGCGAGCCGCTGGCTGCACGCGACGTCGAGGAGCACATCTTCGGGATGTGCCTGGTCAACGACTGGTCGGCCCGTGATATCCAGGCATGGGAGTCCCAGCCGCTTGGACCGTTTCTCGGCAAGTCCTTTGCGACGTCGATCTCGCCGTGGATCGTTCCGCTAGATGCGGTGGCCCCGTATCGAGTGGACCCCCCGCACCAGGAGCCGAATGTGCTGGACTATCTACGCACCGATGGGCACACCGGGGTCGATCTGCGGCTCGAGGTCGAGGTCATCCCGAACGGCGCCGAGGGGGGGACCGTGGTGACCCGCACCGGCTTCGCAGCCATGTACTGGACGATGCCACAGCAACTCGCTCACGCCACAGTCAACGGAGCCACCGTCCGCGCCGGCGATCTGTTCGCATCTGGGACCGTTTCCGGGCCGGAGCCGGGCACGCTCGGCAGCTTGCTCGAGATCACCAAGAACGGGAACGAGCCGATCACGCTCGCCGACGGCTCCGAGCTCACCTACCTCGGAGACGGCGACACGGTCATCATCCGGGGTCGCTGCGCATCCGAGGGCGCCCCGACCATTGGTTTCGGCGAGTGCACGGGAACCGTGGGATAGTTTCTCGTCTGCCCGCCAGGTGAGCTCATCAAGCCACTCCGGCTCCCTGAGCTTCCTCCGCCTCCACGTTGGAGAGGCGAAACCTCTCGACGTGCGACGTGCGACGTGCGACGTGCGACGTGCGACGTGCGACGTGCGACGTGCGGCTTGCGACTTGCGACTTGCGACTCGTTGTCTCGCGACTCGCGATTCGCGACTCGCGACTCACTACCCTTCCGGCCATGGCAACACTCCGGCTCTTTGCCGGGCTCCGAGAGAGCGCAGGCGTGTCCGAGGTCACCGTCGACGCCACGACGGTGGGCGAGGTTCTCGACCAGGCGGTCGCCAACTATGGAGCGGACTTCGCCGACGGGCTGGCCGCAGCGCGGGTCTGGGTCAATGGCGAACCGGCCGACAAGGCCACCAAGGTGAGCGCCGGCGACGAAGTCGCCATCATCCCCCCGGTGTCTGGTGGAGAGTACGTGGCAGAGAGGGCGGCCGCCGATCCCGCAGAGAACGTGCTGTCGTTCATCCTTCTGGCCGCTCTCTTCATCGCCACCTGGATCTCAATCGAATGGTTCGTCGTGGTCGCTGTCGGCGGAGCACTTGCCTGGATCTGGGATCTGGCGGAGACGGACGACCGCAACCAGGCCCGGCTGAACGTCTACGCGCTGATCATCGCGCCACCGGCCGCCGGCGTTGCCACATACGCATGGGGCCTCGCCGGGTGGGCCGGCGCCGTGGCGGCTGCCATGGTCGTCTCCGTCGCCTGGCCCATATTCGACCAGAACCAGCGCGATGTCACCGCCATCGGCGCAACAGCAACCGTTGCCGTCATCGCAGCCACCGGCACCGGCGCCCTCGTGCTGCTGCGCATGATCTCGACGATGACCGTGCTCGCCTTCACTTTCGTGGTCGCCGCAGGCATCCTCGCTGCGCTGGCCACCACGCTATACGGTGGCCAAACGCTCGATCCCAACGTCGGAACCCTTGTCGGATCGATCGTCGCAGGAGTGCTGATCGGGCTGCTCGCACCGGAGATCGACCTCGCCACCGGCCTCTTCTCCTCCGTTGCTGCTGCGGTCGGTCTCATTGCCGGGCGCGCTTTCGGATCACTGATCCGGGCCGGCGCAGTCGTCCACACCGAACGCGCTCCCGGACATCTCAGCCCGATCGACGGGGTCTTCCTGTCTGCGCCGCTGTTCTGGATGAGCGTGCTCCTGTTGTCCTAGCCGGTGGTGGCATGCCGTATTTCTCGGGCCGAGTTGTAGCCTGAGGGCTCGCATGATGATTTCGCGCTTTTCGCGCGCCGTGGTGGTCGCCGTGATGTTCGCCCTGATGGCGGCCGTCCCGATTGGCGCGTCTGCGCAGACCGAGCAAGATGTGGAACGCGCCGAGGACCGGTTGGATACGGCTCGACACGAGGCGGGGCACGCCCTGGGCGCCTGGGAACAGTCACAGGATGACCTGGAGGCAGCGCTGCTCGCCCTCGAGGAGGTCACTTCCCAGAGGGAGTTCCTCGTGTACACGATCGGCCTCCTCGAGCACAAGATCGAGGCCTATCAGGGCGAGGTCGCCGAACTCAAGGTCATCGCCAGAGATCTCGTCATCGAGGCCTACATCTCGGGAGGCCGCACCATCGTGACCACCGCATTCGAGGTTGGTTCGATCCAGGATCTGCTCATCTCCCAGGTCCTCATCGATAACGCGGCGAGCCGCGACCTCGCCGATCTCGACCGCCTCCAGTCGGTGTCTCGCGAGATGGATCGGCTCAGCCTCGACCTCGACGAACAGCGCATCGAGGTAGAAGCCCTCGAGGCCGAGACGGCCGTGCTCGTCGAACGCACCGGCGAGCTGGCCGAGCAGGCCCGCGCCACGTACGCCAGCGCCACCGCCGCCGAAAGGGCGGCCATCGATAGCCTTGCCAAGGAGCGCAGGGAGCTCCAGGCGGCCGAAGCCCGCCGCAGAGCCGAGGAAGCCGCACGCGTGGCCGGCCAGAGCGGAAAAGCCGGGGGTCTCCCTCCCGAGGCAACCCCCGGCTTCCAGTGCCCGGTGCTAGGCGGGGCTTCGTTCATCAACACCTGGGGGGCGCCGCGCTCGGGGGGGCGAACACATAAGGGCGTCGACATGTTCAACAGCCGCAACACTCCCCTCGTCGCGGTCGTCGATGGCACGGTGCGCTTCTCGTCCAACAGCCTCGGCGGTGTGTCTACCCACGTGTACGGGGACGACGGAATCACCTACTACTACGCCCATCTGGAGAGCCATCCCACCAATATCTCATCCGGACAACGGGTCAGCGCCGGAACGATCGTGGGCTACCTCGGCAGCAGCGGCAACGCCCGCTTCACTTCACCGCATGTCCACTTCGAGATCCGGCCGAATGGGGTGGCTGTGAACCCCTACCCGACCGTCCGCCACTACTGTTCCTGATAATCGGAAAGGGAGTCGAGCAGTGGAACCGCGCCGACGCCGCGTTGACGAAGTCGTCGATCCGGCCTACATCGCAGATCTCGAATCGCTCTCAATGGACCAGCTCCGGGAACGACGAGCTGTGCTCGACGACCTCGACACCGAACTCTCCTATTACCGCAGGATGCTTCACGGCAGGATGGATCTGCTCTCCTTCGAGCTGCGACGCCGCTCCGGCGAAGAGACCAGATCACTGATCGAAGCGTTGCCACAGATCCTCGCCAAAGAGGTGGGCGGCACCCACCGGAGCCCGATCCCCAAGCAGCTTTCGCTGGAGCCTCCGGACTCGGGTGGAGACGAGCGGCATCCGGTCGACCTCATCCTGCAAGATGACTTCCTCGCCCACCTGCCCTCGCTGGACGATGCTGAGCTGATCACCATCCAGGCGACGCTGACCGACGCCGAGCGCATGGTTTCTCGGGAGCGACGCAGCGTGTACGACGTCTACGACGTGATCAGCGCTGAGGTGACGCGTCGATACAAGGAAGGCCTCGTCGACGCCGGGGACGTCCTCAAGGAGCGGTAGCCGCGGTGCGCCTCGTCATCGTCCGATCCGGGTTGGGCGAAGCGATCCATGACGTCGACGTGTACGCAGTGGATGCGGCCGGCAACGAGCTGCTGAGCTCTGGCGACCCCGATCACCCCATGTACTACCGATCCGCGGTCAAACCCTTCCAGGCGACAATCGCTATTGAAGCCGGGCTCCAGATCCCACCCGAGCACCTCGCGGTCGTCTGTGCCAGCCACGGCGGCTGGCCGGTGCATCTCGCCACCGTTCGCGCCATCCTCGGGACAGCAGGGCTCGACGAGGCTGCGCTGCAGACACCGCCGGCGTGGCCGTTCTCCGTGGGCGCTACGGCCTTACGGCAACAACGGGGCGCTCGCCACCCGCGATCGATCTTTCACAACTGCTCCGGCAAGCATGCAGGGATGCTCGCAGCCTGCGTCGCAGCCGGCTGGCCGACGGAGACCTACCTCGAGCCCGACCATCCTCTCCAGGTCGGGATCGTCGAGTTGATCGCCGACGTCACCGGCGTCCCCGCCACTCCGGCGGGGGTCGACCACTGCGGTGCGCAAGCGGCGAGGGGAACCGTCAAGGGCCTGGCACTGGCGTTTGCCAGGCTGACCGTCGACAACCGGTTCGCCATGGCCGCAGATGCGGTCGCCCGATTTCCCTCGCTGGTTGCGGACAACGAGCGTCCCGAAGGCCTACTCGGCCGCTGGTGGGGTGGACCGGTCAAGGTCGGCGCCCTAGGGACGATCGGTCTCGGCCGCCACGGCGTCGGGATTGCCACCAAGGCGCGTACCGGAGACAACGGTGCTGCAGTGGCGGCTGCCGTATCCGCCGCCGACCAGCTGGGTCTCATTTCCGACGCAACGCGCGAGGCGTTGTCGGAGGTCGCCGAGGCGACGGTGCTCGGAGGGGGGAGGCCGGTCGGCGCGGTCATCCGCGCATGACCTCCGTGTCCAGCGAGTGGACCAACGAGCCGTTCACGCACCCCCCGATCGCAGTCGGCACAGGTCCCTTCCCCGAAAGTGCCTTTTTGGAGACCTGGTGGCGCCACCAGGCCGGCGCCGATCGCCTGGCGCTGGCCGCCGCAGCAACGGGGGGTCTGCCACTCCGAGTTTCCGACGGCACGGTGATGTTCTGTGGCGACGCCGACTTAACCGATTACCACAGCCCTCTTGGCGACCCGCGGGTGGCACTGGAGGCCGTCTCGGAGGCTTTTCCGGGACACCGATTTTCGTTCGACAGCCTTCCGGAGGAGGCTGCTTCGGTTCTGCGCGACGCCCTGAAGGCAGGGGGTCATCGCTTCACTTCCGCCGGCGAGTCCATGACTTCGGTGATCGACCTCCCAGACGATCCCGAGGCGTGGCTCGCCGCTTTGCCAAAGAAGGACCGCCACGAGGTCAGAAGGAAACGGCGCCGGTTCTCGGCGATCCTGGGAGAGGCCTCGCTGGAGCGACGATCCGACCGGGCAGCCGTGACCTTGTTCGCCGAGATGCACCGCAGCGCCCCTGGTAGCAAGGGCGGGTTCATGTCGAAGGAGCGAGAGGCGTTCTTCGCCGACCTCATCGGCTACGCCGGAGCCACGATCGACCTCCTGGTCACCAAGCGAGGGCCGGTCGCCGCCGCCTTCGCCTTCGACCGCGACGACGGATACTTCCTGTACAACTCGGCCTACACACCAGAGGCGGCGGTGGCATCCCCTGGCATCGTGTTGCTGGCAACGGTCATCGAGACGTTGATCGCAGGACAAACCGTGCGACTCGATCTGCTCAAAGGAGATGAGGCCTATAAGTTCCGACTGGGCGCAGCACCCAGACCGCTCTACCGCATCGAAGGGACATTCGCATGATCAGGGAGGTCGCCCTTGTTGCCATGCATTCCTCGCCGCTCAACCAGCCGGGGATCGGCAACGCCGGCGGAATGAACGTCTACGTGGACGAGCTGGCCGCGACCATGGCTTCGATGGGCATAGACGCGGTCGTGTTCACCCGCCGCACCGATCCAAACCAACCGGAGGTGGTGCAACCGGTGCCCGGCTACCGCGTCGTCCACATCGATGCCGGTCCCCGACAGCCTTTGCCGATCGCGGAACTCATCGAACACGTCGGCGCCTTTGGGGACGGGATCGTCGACTGGACGAGGCGCAATCGGAAGCGACTCGATGTGGTGCACTCCCACTACTGGCTGTCGGGCTGGGCGGGGGTGCTGGTCAAACAAGCGCTTGGCCTTCCGCTGGCTAACTCGTTCCACACGCTGGGCCGGGTGAAGGATGCCGCGCATGGGACCGACGAGCCGCGGTCGAGCGCGGCGCGACTGCGCACCGAGGATGAGGTCATCGCTCTCTCCGACTGTGTGGTCGCCGCCACCCCGTATGAGTTCGATGATCTCCTCGAGCACTACGGCGCCAGCCCGGAGCGGCTGTTCGTTTCCCCCCCTGGGGTCGATCATCGACTGTTCACACCAGGAGATCGTGACCTAGCCCGGCTCCGCATCGGGCTCGGTGCCGAGCCCATCGCGCTGTTTGTAGGACGGATCCAGGCGCACAAGGGCATCGACATCGCGGTGCGGATGCTCTGCGAGATCCCATCGGCGGTGGCCGCAGGAGAGGGCGAAACCCAACTCGTGATCGTAGGCGGTCCCAGCGGGGAGGACGGCACCGAAGAAGTCGACCACCTCCGCGACCTGGCCGTCGATCTCGGCCTTTCCGACCGCGTACATTTCGTCCCACCGCAACCCCACGATCAGCTCGCCGACTTCTACCGGGCCGCCGACGTGCTGGTGATGCCGTCGCGGTCCGAATCGTTCGGCCTGGTGGCGGTCGAAGCGCAGGCGTGTGGTCTGCCGGTGGTAGCAGCCCGAGTCGGGGGGCTGGCGTATACCGTCGCCGATACCGAGTCCGGACTCCTGGTAGATGGCCACGAGCCAAAATCGTTTGCGGCCGCCATCACCGCCATCCTCGACCACCCCAGGTTCAAGGCAGAGCTAGCAAACGGAGCCGCGAAGTTCGCCAAGCGTTTCTCCTGGCCGGCCGCCGCTAATCGGCTACGCGATCTCTACGAAGACATCGCGAAGAGCGCGGACAGATAGGTGCCGAGTTCCCAGTTCCCAGTTCCCAGTTGCCCATCCCCAGTTTGCCGACTGACCGTCGCCGGAGGCCGGAGGCCGGCGACCGGTCGTCTTGACAGAAGTTGAGCATTTTTCCCGCTCTGGCTGCGCCCCGCCCGGGCGACCGCGCGAAAAAGCGGTCTGAAGAACTTGTCGACATGGTGTTGTGCACAAGGACCTGTGGATTGCTGTGGGTATGTGGAGAACCTCGGTCCCCGACACCCAGCTAGGTCCATCGAGGCTCAAGTGAACAACGCCGCGAACAGAAATCAGCCCGTCTTTGACTAAAACAGGGTGCTTGAACCGGCGGCCGCCAATCCGTATGGTCGTCGGTGGATGGCCCAAGGTGCCGGAGCAGCCATACCTCGTTCGGGGAAGTGCGGGGACCGACTGCAAGGGTAACTTGGGCCATCCCCTTTGGCAGTGGGTCGATCGAATCAGTTGGGAACTGGAAACTCGGCCACCGGCAACCGGCCACCGGATAACTCGGAACTTGCGACTTGTGACTTGCGACTCGTGACTCTCAAATCCCGAAGATGAGCTGGCGGAGCCGGACCCGCTGCGTGTCGAAGGTCTCCAGATCGACTCGCATTGATCCGAGTCTGAGGCCGCGCATGGAATCGCCGTGGTGTGTCGCCACCCTGAGGACGTCATCGTCGTGTTCCAATACGCCGAGGCCAAGGCACCGGCCTTGATCATCGAGCACCCCAACCAGCATCCCATCCAGCCGGGACGGATCGAACCCGTCGGGGAGCGTCGGGGCAAAGACCGTGGTTTGCACCCGCCACCGTTGCAGCGGTGGCGCCAGGGCGGCGGCGAACGCTTTGGATTGCCGCTCCCGGCGCTCGAGTGGAGAGGGAGCAATGACCTCGCCTGCGGGTTCGGCGGTGGCGATTCTCGCCGAAAGGAACCTGCGCAGCATCCCGATGATGGGCTCCAGCTCTTCCCCGCGCTCCAGCGCGATCACGAGGTCGGGGCGGATCAGCTCCCACAAGTGGTATTTGAGGGTCTGCCCGACGACCCCGGCCACGATTCCAGATGTGTCGACAACGATCAGCTCAGCGTTCGGTCTAGCCACTTCGACCAACGTCGCTACGGCCACCACGTGTGGTAGCACCACCCCCTGAGGCGTCGTCGACCCGACGAATCTCATCTCGACGGGCGCAACCGAAGGATCGAGATCAGCGACGTCGGAAACGTATTTGAGCCCCGTCGTCGCCGGAGGACCGGCCACGTTCGATCCAACGTCCCCGTCGACGAAGGCGACCGAAGTGCCGGAGGCGATCGCGTCGGCGACGATCAGTTTGGCAAGCTCGGTCTTTCCCGTCTCCGCCATGCCGAGCAGCATGACGACACCGCTGAACCCAACGAGCCGATCGCGCAAAGCCGCGTACGGACGATCGGTCACTTGCCCCGGCCTCCTTCCTGTGCGCCCATCCTATGAGCGCGGTTCAGTTTGGCCGACCAGTCGGACTTCGAAGTGCACCCAAGTGGTCCAAGTCACCACCATCCATGATCCTCATCCCGCCTTACGGCGGACTCTTCCCTGACGGGAGCGCCCGGTCAGGCAGCACGATCCGCAGCTCGATAGGCTGGCCGGAGACCAACGAGCATCCCGACCGGCACCGTCAAAGCCCCGACTTTACGGCTGAGCTCATCAACCAGCCGGACCACTTCGGCGACCTCGTCGAAAGACTTCGTCTTGCCGGTCCGGAGGAGGACGAGTAGGTGTCAGAAGGCGACGGCGTCGGTGTTGGCGCCACTGACCAGGATGCCGACGTGCTCGTCCGGCTCCGGTGTGTACCCGCCCGACAGCAACCCAGCAGCAGCTGCGGCGCCGCCGGGTTCAGCGATCACACGTGCGACGTCCCACAACCGCTTTTGGGCGGCGATGATCTCCTCGTCGTCGACCAGGATCACCTCGGCGACATGGGCCTGGGCGATCGGGAGCACCAGCTCCCCAACCCGAAGCGGTGCCAGCGAGTCGGCGGCGACACCGTCGGCCGGAGCATCCACGGGCGCCCCCGCTTCCAGAGCCATCGCGAGCGTCGGAGAGAGGCGCGGCTCGACCCCGATCACCCTGACGCTGCCGGTGAACCAGGCGGCGATACCGGCGATGAGACCGCCGCCGCCCACCGATACGAGCAAGGTGTCGAGGTCGGGAACCTGCTCGTCGAGCTCGAGGCCGATCGAACCCTGCCCGAGGATCGTCTCCCGTTGGTCGTAGGCATGGACGCTGAGAGCAGACGTCTCGGCGACGAATTCGTCGCAGGCCCGCAGCGCCTCGTGGTAGCGGTCGCCGACGATCGTCAGCTTCGCCCTTTCGCCGCGGATCCGATCGACCTTGGCCTGTGGCGATACCGATGGAATGAAGATATGCGCCGGGATCCCGAGCTTGCGGGCAGCGTAAGCGACCGCAGCGCCGTGATTGCCTCCGGATGCGGCGGCGACACCGGCTGAACCCACGTCTCGAAGCAACAGATTGGCAAAGGCGCCTCTGGGCTTGAACGATCCCGTGTGCTGCAGGTGCTCGAGCTTGAGTGTGATCTGTTTGGCGGCGACGTCGAGGTCGCTTGGATCAAGGCCGATCGTGGGAGTCCGCCGGATATGTCCTTGGATGACGCGGTAGCTGCTCTCGATCGCCTCCCGAGAGATCATGCCGCTCTCGGTCATCGGCTCACGACTCGCCAACGGTCAAGTCGTTGCTCACGACCGCGATCGGCTTCATTGGTGAGACTCCCTCAATGACCGTCGCATCACCTTGGCTGACGCGGTCCTGGGCAGCTCATCGATGATCACCACCTCGCTGACCTTGAACAGCGGGTTCAGCTGCGACCGGATCGCCTCCTGCATCTCTTGCTTCCACCGGTCGGCGTCGGCAGCGGCCGGGTCGGCCGGGACCGCATACACCACCAGCCGGCTCGGACCGCCGTCGGGCGGCGAGACGGCGATCGCGGCGGTTTCGGCCACACCGTCGATCTCGGAGATCGCCCGCTCGATCTCGGCAGACGAAACCTTGATCCCGCTCAGGTTCATGGTGTCGTCGACTCTGCCAAGGGCCCGGTAGTACCCATTGGGTAGCCGGCGCATGTGGTCGCCGTGACGCCGGAGCGGCACGTCGATTTGTGGGACTCCCTCGTAGTACACCGCGTCGTGGTCACGGTTGAGCAGATCTTGCGACATCCCGATCGACGGTGGGACCAGAAACAGCTCCCCGGTATCGGCTTCGGCTCCTGCATCGTCGAGGATGCGGATGTCGATGCCGAGCGTCGGCGTGGTAAAGGTGGCGGCGATGGCATCCTGGATCACCGTGCCGGTGATATACCCTCCGCCGATCTCGGTGCCACCGCAGTATTCGATGACAGGGACACCCCCTGCTTGGTTCATCAGCCAGTCGTAGTCGTCAGGTGCCGACGCCTCTCCGGTCGACGACAACACCCTGACATCGGACCAGGGCGCGTCGTCGAGCACGCCGGTAGATCGCCACACCGAGACGATGGAAGGGACCAGCCCGAGCACGGTGACACCGGCATCGGCGACGAACTCGACGAAGCCACGCCCGGTGGGCACGTCGTCGTACAGCGCAAAGGTGGCCTCGTTTATCAGCGTGGCGTAGATCAGCCATGGCCCCATCACCCATCCCAGGTTGGTTGGCCACGCAACGACGTCTGCGGCGTGGATGTCCTGGTGGTATCTCCCGTCCATGGCTGCCTTGATCGGGGTGACGTGGGTCCACGGGATCGCCTTCGGCTCCCCGGTGGTGCCAGAGGAGAACAGGATGTTGGTATGGGCGGCCGGGTGTTGCTGCACGGTGGTGAGCGTTGCGTCGTCGCTCAGGAAGTGCCTCCACGCAATGTCTTGTCGGCGAAGACGAACGTCTGCGCCGGTCTCTACCACGACACAGCGATCGGCGCCTGCCTCCACGACCTTGTCGTACATGGGAAACACGCGACCGGTGCGGATCAGCTGGTCCTGGGTGATCATCAACACCGGGTCGGTGAGCCGGAGCCTGGTGCGGATCTCGTCGGCGGCGAACGAGTCGGCGATCGAGACCACGGCCCCTCCGGCGGCAACCGTGCCCAGATAGGCGATGACGGATTCAATCGTCATCGGCATCGCCAACGCCACCCGATCCCCCGGCTCGATTCCCCGGTCGGAGAGACCGTTGGCGAATCGTGCCACTTCGGCTTGTAGCTCTTGATAACTGACCCCGTTGTTCTCTCCGTCCCGGCGGTACACAACCGCGGTGCGATCGGACCCCGCGGTGAAACACGAGTCGACGATGTTCATCCGGGCTCCGCCAAGCCAGATCGGATGCTCGGCAGTACCGTCCACGATGGTGTCCGGTGACTGGCTGAACACGATCCCGAGGCGGTCGATGACCGTTCCCCAGAACCCCATCGGGTCAAGGACCGACCAGCGGTGCAACTCTTCGTAATACCTGAAGCCCGCATCGGCCATCAACGCGGTCACGTTGGCATTGGCGATCATGGCTTGGGTCGGCTGCCACGATGGGGTGAGCTCGTCCATAGGCGCCGCGGAGAATACCGGCAGCGGAGGGCGCCAAGCCGTAGAGTCGTCCCAGGCGGAAGATCGGAAGGTAGCCATGCACCGACGTGCAGCCACCGTATTGGTCCTCGGGATGCTCAGCGTCGTCTTGGTCGGCGTCCTGGCGATGCCGGCGGTGGCCGAGATAACTCGGGGCGATTGCCGCGGCTCGGCCACGTTCCCCGACAAGTCCACCGACAGGATCCTCGACGCCGCCCGCCCCAGGAGCGACGTTTTCGAGGCACCGCTGTCGGCGACCATTGGCTACAGCGGCGACCTCGGCCCCGCCGCCGAACCCAGCGACGAGGAGATCCCCTTCGAGGGCGGCGTGGTGATCCGGCTACCCCGCCTTTCCTGGCAGATCGTGGGGTGGGTCGGAGCCACGAAAGAGGTCAGCGCCGGCGGCGAGTACACCTACGACCTGCCGGACTTCACCCCACAAGGAACCGGCGGAATGCAAGTGACCGCCTGGCACAACCACGGCGGGACCGTCTGCGAAGCAGTCGTCACCGTTTCCATCTCCGGGAGTCCCGGCGGCGTCGCTGTCGGTGCTGCTGCCGTCACGGTTCTCGCCGGCGCCGGTACCCTGGCCGCAGGAAGGAGAAAGCCGTGAAGGGCAGACCCATCCTCGGCGTGATCTCCGGGTTCCTTTTCGGTTTCCTACTCGGTATCTCGCTGTTCCTGTGGGGGGTGATCCCGCTGCACAGCGACTTCCTATGGATCCTGCCGCTGCTCGGGATCGTTCTCGGCCTTGTGATGGCCTGGTGGGCTCCGTTCGGCAAGACGTCAGAGCAACCGGCGCCGGTCACGTCACCCCCGGTCGAGTCGATGGATCCAGAGAGCCCCGAGTCCGGTCCCACAAGCTGACCCGGACACCGGGTCGTGGCCACCGTGAGAATTCGACATCCCAGCTGGTGGGGCGGTCCTACACACGTCGCGTACACGGTCGTCGTGTTCGTCATCCTCGCCTCGCTGGACAACGCGGCGCTGGTGATGCTGCCGTCGATGGTGCTGCCGGTTTCCGACTCCCTTGGCACGTCGGCGGTCGCCATCGGCGTGCTATCGGGAGTAACCATCCTCGTCACCGCCCTCACCGCAGTCGTCTGGGGCTACGCGGGGGACGCTCGATCGCGAAAGCCACTCCTGTTCTGGGGAACGATCATTTGGTCGGGGGCAACCCTGCTATCGGCTACGGCGGACAACATCTGGCAACTCGCGCTGTGGCAAATGGTGGTCGGCGTCGGGCTCGGGTCGATCGCCTCTATCGCATTCTCGGTCATCTCCGATTTCATTGGACCGGCAAGACGGGGCTTTGCGATGAGCTTCTGGGGCATCTCGCAGGGGGTGGGGGGAGTGGTCGGCGCACTGCTTGCCTCCCAGTTGGGTGCGGAGAACTTCCGGATCCCGCTGGTCGTAATCGCAGCCGCCGGGTTCCTGTTCGCCCTCTTGTACATCCCGACCTTCGAGGCCCCGCGCGGTTACAAGGAGCCGGCGCTGGCCGCGCTCTACGAGGCCGGAGGCGACTACGAGTACCACATCGATCGCTCGCAACTCCCCTCCTTGCTGCAACGCCGAACCAACCTGTGGTTGATCCTGCAGGGCCTCACCGCTCAGATCGCCTACGGCTCGCTGATCTGGGTCCCGCTCCTCTACCAGCAAAAGGTCATCGCCGAGGGCTACGGCCCAGCAACCGGCACGCGCGTCGGCGGCCTGTTTGCGACGCTGTTCACCGTGGGGGCCTTGTTCTCGATCCTGTTCGGGCATCTCGGTGACCGGCTCCAACGGCGGACATTGCGCGGGCGCGCCCTCCTGTCCGCCTTCGGCATCCTCGCCGCGATCCCCTTCTTCCTTGCGTTTTTCTGGATCCCGCTGCGCGGCCTCGAGGTGACCGAAGGAGCGAGCACGGTGGTCCTCATCGGCGAGGTGTTGCGCAGCCTGGTGACCAACCCCTGGGTGGGTGCCGCTTTCGCCGCTGCGATCCTCGCTCTCGCCTTGACCTCGGCAGACTCTCCCAACTGGTTTGCGCTGATCACCGACGTCAACCTGCCGGAGCACCGCGGCACGGTCTACGGGATGGGGAACCTGGTCAACGGGCTTGGCCGCTCGCTGGGTGCCGCCGCCACCGCCGCCACCGCGACGGCGATCGAGCGGGCGGTGCCTCCACCGTTCAACTGGGCGCTCGGTCTTTCCGTCTTCCAGGTGTTCTTCCTCCCCACCGGGTTCTGCTACTGGAAGGCGTCGCAAACCTGCCCCGGCGACATCGTCGAGATCGAAGGCATACTCGAAGAGCGCGCCAGGGAAGCGAGAGTGTGAGTCGCGGGTCACGAGTTGCAAGTCACGAGTCGCAAGTCGCAAGTTCCCAGTTCCCAGTTCCCAGCTCCCAGCTCCCAGCTCCCGAATCCCGAATCCGGAGTTCCCGCTGGCCCGAGACCGGAGGCCGGAGGCCGGAGGCCGGCGCAAAGGCCTGGTCGCGAAAACGTTCTCGCCATCGCGAAAAACACCGAGCGTATCCGCTTGCCCACAGCGAGCGCGTGGTCTACAAATAGTGCAGCTTCCCCGACCGGCGGAAACATCGGCCGGGGCAGTCGCGTCACAGGAGCGAATGAAGTAGTTGACGGAACACACGCGTGTAATTACACTCGTGTAGCACGCTAGATCTAGGGGTTCTTTCGCTTCCCTACCCCAACATCTAGTGGTGGTGGGTAATTGTGTGGATAACACCGGGCGAAGCCCCGGCCGAGGGAGGACCGATGAACAAGGGGTTGCAGATCGAGCGCCGGTTTACGAATGCCGGCGAGGACCCTTACCAAAACGTCGAGTGGCTGACAAGGGACTCCCGGATTACCAACCCGGACGGATCGGTGGTCTTCGAGATGGAGGATGCCGAGATTCCCGCTGCTTGGTCACAGGTCGCCGGCGACATCATGGTCTCCAAGTACTTCCGCAAGGCGGGCGTTCCCCACCTCGACGAAGATGGTGAGCCCATTGTCGACGATGAAGGAAACCCGGTGGTCGGTCCGGAGACCTCGGCGCGTCAGGTCATCAATCGGCTGGCGACCACGTGGCGCTGGTGGGGAGAGCAGCACGGGTACTTCGCCGGGGCGGACGATGCCAAGGCATTCGAGGACGAGATCGCCTACATGCTTCTGCACCAGATGGCGGCACCGAACTCGCCGCAGTGGTTCAACACCGGGCTCCACCATCAGTACGGCATCGAGGGTACGGCGCAAGGTTTCTGGTTCGTGGATCCGGAGACAGGCGAGAACGTCGAGTCCCCTGCTCTCCAGTCGAGTCTATTGGCCGGAGACCGCGTTTTGCAAATCGACGGCAACCCTATCAGATTCTGGACCGACTTGCAGCAAGCGCTTGTCACCGGATCAGGCCGCACACCTGACGGAAAACCGCAAACGATACTCAAGGTCGAGCGCGACAACCAGGTTTTGGACATCGAGATCATCCCGCTGCTTTCCGGCGCAGATAAATTGCGCAAAATCGGCGTAATTCCAGCCGAACAGATGGTAATAGACCGCCTCTATGAAAATTCCCCCGCCGCTCGCGCCGGCCTGCTCTCTGGCGATAGAATCCTGGCATTGGACGGAGCGGCCATATATACGTCCTACGCAATTTCCCGTTACCTCGAAAAGTATCCCGAAAAGTTAATCGAGGTAACGATTGAACGCGACGGAGAGAAAATCGGATTTCCTATGAAACCGGAAAGTGTTGTAATCACCACCGAAGGGGATACGACACCAAGTTTCGGTTTAGTTATCGAGAGAAAATTATGGCTCGAGTACATCAACCCATTAAATCAAGTCTACGATGTCGTGGTAATGACCGTAAATGTTTTGGGCGCACTTTTCAGCCGCCATTCGGATATCGGTCTGGACAAATTGAGCGGACCCGTGGGTATTTTCGACGTCCTTTACAAGACGGCCTTAAACGACATCAGGTGGTTTCTTTACATCCTTGTGCTGATCAACGTCAACCTGGCCATTTTGAATCTTTTGCCCATTCCGATTCTTGACGGCGGACATCTGGTATTTCTGGCTATAGAAAAAATAAAGGGTTCGCCTCTGTCTGTCAAAGTGCGTGGAATTGCTCAACAAGTGGGGATGGTACTTTTATTTACCCTGATAATATTTGTAACGTATAACGATATACTTCGAGCATTTAAGGGACAGTAAGCCTAAAGAGTGAACAAATGAGTCATACT
>JADFIY010000007.1 GCA_022566415.1 Acidobacteriota bacterium | reverse complement strand
CACCACCTGTCAGGGAAGACCCGCGACACCTGTACGGGATGTCCCGCGCCACTACAGGGCGATATATCTACCTGGGAACCCTGGGTTCGTCGGAATTGGGTATTCGTTCCATGGTGCGGCTGCCTAGGGTCCTTTGGGGTTACACAGGCAGCTGGTGATCAATCCTGGGTGATCGTCAGGCAGATCGAATCGAAGTCGGTGCCACCCGCGGCCGCGTCGATGCAGTCGGTAACCGAGATAAAGATGACGTTGCCGGTACTGGTCCACACCGCACTGCGCTGGGTTTGCCCGCCAAACTCGATAGAGGCCGTCTGGGTCTGCCACTCGTCCCCGGTTCCTCCGGTCCACGAATCGTAGAAAGCGACGATCTCGTCGTAGCGGTCCGCGGGAAAAATGGCGGAGACAAACACGGAGTCGCTCTGCGTGCCCGCCGCCATCACGTTGCCGCCATCCGGCACCGGGACGTTCAGCTCGTCCGGCAACTCTGCCCCCAAGCCAAACGAGAGGGAGCCCTCGTCGGATTCGATGTTGATGGTGATGTCGTCGCCGTCACCGGATATCTCGACGTCGGCGTTGCCGCCGATCGCTTGCTCCGCGATCCGCTCAGAGATCTCCTCTCCTCCACACGACGCCGCCAACAGTGCCAAGACGAAGACCAACGTAAGACGTTTCATGAATTCCCCCATTGGAGTTTTGAAAGCGGACTCTAAGCCCATCGAGGTGATCCCACCTAAATGGCTATTACGTATATGTATTGGGAACAGGAGCGCGGGCTTGTGGATGCTCAGAGTCGCAGCGGCTCCTGCAGGGTCGACACCAGCGGGCCGTCCTTGGTGATCAGCACCGTGTGCTCGAAATGAGCCGAAAACGACCCGTCGGCGGTGACCACCGTCCAATCGTCGGCGAGCATGGTCGTCTCCGCTCCGCCGAGGTTGAACATCGGCTCGAGCGCCAGCGCCATCCCGGTCTTGATCTTGAGCCCACGGCCCGGTGTGCCGTAGTTGGGGATGCTCGGGGATTCGTGCATCTGCTGGCCGATCCCATGCCCGACGTACTCGCGCACGACGCCGAACCCATGCGGTTCCGCGGTTGCCTCGACGGCGTAACCGATGTCGCCGAGGCGCTTGCCCACCCGCGCCTGGCGCAGCCCATTCCACAAGGCCTCTTCGGTGACGTCGATCAGCTTCTGCACCTCGTCGGCGACGTCGCCGACCGCAGCGGTGAAGGCCGCGTCACCGTGCCACCCTTCATAGATCGCCCCGGCGTCGATCGAGATGATGTCTCCGTCTTGCAACACATAGTCGCCGGGGATGCCGTGCACGATCGCTCTATTCGGAGAGGTGCAGATCGTTGCAGGGAACCCGTGGTAGCCGAGAAACGACGGCCGGCAGCCGTGGTCCCTCACTACTTCGGCACCGATCGCTTCCAGGGCCGCGGTAGTCACCCCAGGAGCGATGGCCGCCCGGACCGCATCGTGCACCGCAGCGACGCAGCGTCCCGCGATTTCCATCTTGGCGAAGTCTTCCGGGGTCTTCTTGGTCAGGACCTTGGCGCCGGCCATCAGACCAGCGCCCTCACAACGCCGGCGAACACATCATCGACAGCGCCCATCCCATCGACCGCGACCACCTTGTCGCCGTAGGCGGCGACCATCGGCTCGGTTTCCTGGCGATAAACCTCGAGGCGGCGCCGAATCGTGCCTTCGTTGTCGTCCGCCCTGCCCTCGGCCGCCCGTTTCATGAGCCGGTCCACGATCTCGTCCTCGTCGACTTCGAGCAGCAGCGCCACCTCAACGGAGTCGTCACCCAGTGCCGCGGTCAGGGCTCGAGCCTGGGCGACGTTGCGTGGGAACCCGTCGAGCAGGTAGCCGCAGGCGGCGTCGTCGCGGGCCAGGCGTTCCTCGACGATGGCGACGACGAGGTCATCGGGCACCAGATCGCCTCCGGCCATGATCGCCTTCGCCTGTTTGCCCAGCTCGGTCCCGGCGGCCACGGCTTCGCGCAGCATGACACCCGTCGATACGTGGGGGATGCCAAGGGCTGTGGCGAGCATCGCCGCCTGGGTGCCCTTTCCCGCCCCGGGAGGCCCCAAGAACAAGATGCGCCGCCCCATCACTCGCGACTCGCGACTCTCGCCTCGCGACTCAACTCAAGAACCCCTCGTAGTTCCTCATCATGAGCTGCGATTCGACCTGTTTCATCGTCTCGAGAGCGACACCGGCCACAATGATGATCGACACACCGGAGAGCCCGACCGGGACCCCGAAGTACCATCCCATGATCGAAGGGAGCACGGTCACAATCGCCAGATACAACGCACCGGGGAAGGTGATCCTGCTCAATATGTAGGCCAGATATTCCTCGGTCGCCCGGCCCGGCCGGATACCGGGGATGTACCCGCCCTGGCGTTGGATCATGTCGGCTTGTTTCGCCGGATCGAACTGGATCGCGGTGTAGAAGTAGGTGAAGAACACGACCAACAGGGCGAGCAAGGCGATGTACCACAGGCTCGGCGAGAACCCTCCGCCCGTCGTCGACAGCAGGTTGTCGTTGATCCAATTCCTCACCGCGTTGCCCCACCCGGTCGGAGGCAGCACCGAGGCCAGCAGGGCAGGGAAGTACATGATCGAGGTTGCGAAAATCACCGGGATGACGCCGGCCATGTTCACCTTCATCGGGATGTAGGTGGTATTGCCGCCCATCACCTTGCGGCCGCGGACGCGTTTGGAGAACTGGACTGGAATCCGCCGCTGGCCTTGCTCGATGAACAGAATCCCAACCGTCAACAGAACCATCGTCCCCACAATGAGGATGAACACTCCGGTCGGTGAGCTGTTGAGCAGAATCCCCAGCTGGGAGGGGATCTGCGAGACGATCGAGATGAAGATCAGCAGCGACATGCCATTGCCGATCCCGCGCTGGGTGATCAGCTCACCGAACCACATCAGCAGAGCCGTCCCTGCGGTCATCGTGATCACGATGATCACAACGTTGCGAATGGTGTAGTCGGGGATCAGGTCGATACCGCCGGTCAGCTGGCCGGAATGGAACAAGAAGGAGAACCCGGTTGCCTGCAACAGGGCGATGATCACCGTCAGGTAACGGGTCCACTGGGTGATGACCTTGCGCCCGGTTTCACCCTCCTCCTGCAACGCCTGCAGACGGGGAATAACGACCGCCAGCAGCTGGAGAATGATCGACGCCGTGATGTAGGGCATGATTCCGAGGGCGAACACCGACAACCGGGTCAGCGCCCCCCCGGAGAACAGGTTGAGCACCCCGATGAAGCCCTGGTTCGCCGCCTGCTCGGAAAATACCGCTATCGCATCCAGGTCGACGCCCGGCACCGGCACCGCGGCCCCGAACCGATACAGGATGAAGATGAAAAGGGTGAACAGGATCTTGTTCCGCAGATCGCGGATCCGGAACGCATTCCTGGTGGCGGTGAGCATGGCGGTCATAGGAAGTACCTCGTAGACGTTACCCGAGACACAGGTCCTGCTTTACGACAACGTGTACGGAAGACGCAAGACGCAAGATGCAAGTCGCAAGAGGAACCGGTGGTTGCAGAACGCCAGACGCGGTTACCTCTCTGCTTGAGACTTGAGACGTGTGACTCAAGGCTCCGGGCTCTCGACTCATCACTCGACCACCTCTACCGCGCCACCGGCGGCTTGGATCTTCTCAACCGCTCCGAGCGAGAAGGCATGTGCCTTCACCGTGAGCGCCCGATCGATATCGCCCTCACCAAGCACCTTGACCAACCCGCGGTGCTTGACGAGCCCTCTGGCGCGCAAATCGTCGACGGTCACAGTACTGCCATCCTCGAATTCCGCCAGGCGTCCCACGTTGAGAACGGTGTACTCGACACGATTCGGGTTGGTGAAGCCGGGAAGTTTGGGCATGCGCCTCTGCAGGGGCATCTGTCCGCCTTCGAAGCCGCGACGCACCTTGCTCCTCGCCTTCAGTCCCTTGGTCCCCCGCCCGGCGGTCTTGCCGCGTCGGCCGGCTTCACCCCTGCCAACGCGAATCTTTCGTTTCTTCGATCCCTCAGCCGGCCGAAGGTGATGGAGTTGCAGCCTCATCCCACTTCCTCCACATCGAGCAAATGCTGGGCGCGGAACACCATGCCGCGTACATCCGGGGTGTCAGGGCGTTCAACGCTTTGCCTGATCTTGCGCAGGCCAAGGCTCTCGACGGTAGCTCGCACCTTCGGCTTCTCCCCGATCGTGCTCTTCACCAGAGTGATCTTCAGGTTTTTGGTCTTGGTCGCCATCACTTGGCCACCTCGCTCTTCATGAGCTCGGCCGAGCGGTAGGCGGCCAGAAGCGCCGGCGGGAACAGCTCTTCTGGCTGCTTGCCCCTGGCCTTGGCGACCTCGTCTGGGCGCTGCTGGCTTTGCAGGGCCCGGACGGTCGCCTTGGCGACGTTGACATGAGTGGCGGATCCAAGCGACTTGGCGAGCACATCCTTGATCCCGGCTGCCTCGATGATCTGGCGCACCGCGCCTCCTGCGATGACACCGGTACCAGGGGAGGCCGGCTTCAACAGCACGCTGGCAGCCCCATACCGACCGATCACCGTATGGATGGTGGTCTGCCCGGCCATCGGCACCGAGAACATGCTCTTGCGGGCAATGTCCATGCCTTTCTGGATCGCCATCGGAACTTCCTTGGCCTTCCCGTACCCGATACCGACCCGACCCTTGCCGTCGCCGACGGTGACGAGCGCGGTGAATGAGAAACGGCGCCCGCCCTTGACCACCTTGGCCACCCGATTAATGGCGATGACCCGCTCATCGAACTCTGACTCGCGACGATCCCTGCGATCTCTGCGGCCTCCGCGATCTGTCATCAGAACTCCAACCCCGCTTCCCGAGCTCCTTCGGCGAGCGCCTTCACCCGCCCGTGGTAGGCGAACCCACCCCGGTCGAAGACGATGGTATCGATCCCTACATCCTTGGCCCGCGACCCGAGCAGCTTGCCCACCTCAGTCGCCGTGTCAACGGTGACACTCTTGCCGCCCAAGGCGCCCTCCCGCGAAGACGCTGCTGCGATGGTGACGCCGGCATCGTCGTCGATGACCTGAGCGTAGATATGCCGGTTGGATCGAAACACCGCAAGGCGCGGACGTACCGACGTTCCGTAGACCTTTTTCCTGACCCGGAAGTGACGGCGGCGTCGAGCATCGGTGCGTGAACCCCTCATACCGCGACTCCCGCTTTTCCAGCCTTGCGGCGAACGTATTCGCCGACATAGCGTATCCCCTTGCCCTTGTACGGTTCCGGGGGCCGCACCGCGCGGACTTCGGCCGCGATTTGGCCGACCAGTTGTTTATCAATTCCTCTGACGAAAATCTTTGTCGGCTCCGGCACCTCAAACTCGATGCCGTCCGGCGCCTCTACCGTCACCGGATGCGAAAAACCGACCTGGAGCTCGAGCGTCGATCCGCGCAGCGCGGCGCGGTACCCGACACCGACCGCCTGCAACTCCTTCACGTAACCCTGGGAGACCCCGATGACCATGTTGTTGATCAGGGCCCGGTACAGGCCGTGAAGGGCCCGGCTCTGGCGCTCGTCGTCGGAACGCGTCAGCGTGACCACGCCATCATCGACGCTGGTTGTGATTCGCGGATCGATCGTCTGGCTCAGGGCTCCTCTGGGGCCCTTCACCTCGACCACGCCATCGGTGGCGGTGACCTCGACCCCGGAGGGCACGGTGATCGGCGCGCTGCCGACACGGCTCATCACCACACCTCACACAGGATCTCGCCGCCGACGTTACGCCGGCGTGCTTCGCGGTCGGTCATCACCCCATCCGAGGTGGAGATGATGGCAACACCGATACCACCTCGGACCCTGGGTACATCCGACGCTCCCTTGTACACCCGGCGCCCCGGTTTGGACACGCGGGTCAGGCCGGTCAAGGCAGAGACGCGATCCTCGTTGTAGCGGAGGCGGATGGCGAGCTCCTTGCCGACGCGGGCGTCGGCGACCGCGTACCCGTCGATATAACCCTCCTCGGTGAGGATGCGCGCCACCTCTTCCTTGAGCTTGGAGGAGGGCATCGAGGTCTCCGGCTGCAGGACCAGCAGCGCATTCCGGATGCGAGTGAGCATATCGGCGATTGGATCGGAGTGCACGGCTACCACGACGCCTTTCTCACCCCGGGAAGCTCACCGTTGTGAGCGAGCTCTCGAAGCACAATCCTCGACATCCCGAACTTTCGGAAGTATCCGCGAGGACGACCGGTTACGCCGCAGCGATTCCGGTAGCGCGTGGCGCTGGCGTCACGCGGCATCTTGGCAATCGCCTGATACGCCTCACGCTTGTCCGCATAAGGTGCCTCAGGGTCCTTGATGACCTTGACCAGCTCGGCACGCTGATCGGCATAGCGCTCTACGATCTCTTTGCGGCGATTGTTCTTCACGATTTTTGAGGTCTTCGCCATCACACACCCGCCTGCTGCCGGCGGAAGGGGAACCCGAAAGCCTCGAGTAACGCCATCCCCTGTTCGTCATTCTCCGCGGTCGTTACGAAGGTGATATCCATGCCACGCACCGTGCCCACCTTGTCGTAATCGATCTCAGGGAAGATCAGCTGTTCGGTAACGCCGAAGCTGTAATTGCCGCGGCCGTCAAATCCCTTGGGGTTCAGCCCCCGAAAGTCCCTGATCCTGGGGATGGCCAAGGCGATGAGGCGGTCGAAGAACTCCCACATGCGGTCGCCCCGCATCGTGACCGAGGCTCCGACCGGGACTCCTTCGCGCAACTTGAAGTTCGAGATCGACTTTGTCGCGTAGGCCACCTTCGGCCGCTGTCCGGTGATCGTGC
Organism: Acidobacteriota bacterium; assembly: GCA_022566415.1. Lineage (GTDB taxonomy): Bacteria > Actinomycetota > Acidimicrobiia > Spongiisociales > UBA5794 > JACZST01. Next base: position 26,402 of record JADFIY010000007.1, on the reverse strand, counting down.
TCAGCTCGTCCACCGCAAAGTCGATCTGCTTGGCGTCCTGGGCAGCGTCGCCGACGCCCATGTTCACCACGATCTTCTCCAGGCGTGGGATACGCATGACGTTGTCCAGCTCGAGCTCGGTCGCAAGCGCAGCGGCGATCTCGCTGTCATATTTCTCCTTGAGGCGCGGGGTCATTCGAGCTCACCTTCGCATTTGCGGCAGACGCGGTACTTATTGCCGTCGTCGTCGAACCGGAACCCGATCTTGGTCGGCAGCCCGCAGCTGGGGCACATGATCATCACGTTGGAGGCGTTTATCGGCATGTCTTTGTCGATGACCCCGCCCTGCATCGTCTGGCCGGTGGGCCGCTGATGCCGTTTCGCGGTGGCCACCCCTTCAACGATGATGCGGTTCTCGCTCGGGAACACCTTGGCGATCTTTGCCTGAGTGCCGACATCCTTGCCCGCGATGACCATCACGGTGTCACCGGTCTTCAGTTTCATCACAACACCTCCGGTGCCAGCGAAACGATGCGCATGAACTTCTTGTCGCGCAGTTCGCGTCCGACCGGACCAAAGATCCGGGTTCCACGCGGCTGCTGCTGGTCGGTGATGAGCACACACGCGTTGTCATCGAAGCGGATGTACGTGCCGTCCTTACGTCGGTTCTCCTTCTTGGTCCGCACGACGACCGCTTTTACGATCTCACCCTTCTTGACGGATCCGCCGGGTATCGCGTCTTTGACGGTGGCGACAACGGTATCGCCGAGGCTCCCGTATCGCCTGCCGGAACCGCCGAGGACGCGGATGACCAGTACTTCCCTGGCGCCGGAGTTGTCAGCAACCTTGAGGCGCGATTCCTGCTGGATCATCTCGCCCGCTCCACGATCTCGTCGAGGCGCCACCGCTTTGTCTTAGAGAGTGGACGGGTCTCTGCGATGCGGACGGTGTCACCGACGTTGGCCTCGTTGCCCGCGTCGTGGACGTGAAAGCGCCTGCGCACCGGCACGGTCTTGCCGTACTTTGGGTGCCGTTTGGAGTCCCGCACCTCAACGGTCACGGTCTTGTCTCTGGCGTCGGAAACGACGACTCCGACGCGTACCTTGCGACGCGTGCGTTCCATCTACGCCTCCTCCTGCTGTGTGTGCCAGGCTTCGATCTCTTGCTCGCGCATCAGCGTCTTGACCCGTGCGATGTCGCGCTTCACCTCACCCAAGCGCTCGGTGTTGTCGAGCTGGTTGCTGACCATCTGGAACCGAAGGTTGAACAGCTCCTCTTTGGACTCTTCAAGCTTCTCTTCGAGTTCCTTGTACGTCATTGCCCGGAGGTCGGCCGCGTTCATGTGTCCTCCCGCCTGACAAACCTCGTCTTCACCGGGAGCTTGTGCGCAGCCAGGCGCATCGCCTCACGGGCGAGGTCCTCATCCACACCGGCCATCTCGAACATCACGCGCCCCGGCTTCACCACCGAAACCCAATATTCGGGATTGCCCTTACCCGATCCCATCCGGGTCTCCGCCGGCTTCTCCGTGATCGGCTTGTCCGGAAAAATGGTGATCCAGACCTTCCCACCGCGCTTGATCTTGCGGGTCATCGCGATACGGGCAGCTTCGATCTGGCGAGCGGTGATCCAGCCGGGCTCCTGAGACTGGAGGCCATAGTCGCCGAACGACACCTTGGTGCCGCCTTTCGCCTTCCCTTTCATCCGGCCCGTGTGGACCTTCCGATACTTGGTGCGCTTGGGCATCAACATCAGTCGGCGCCTCCTTCGGAGTCGCTGTCTGATGAGTCTTGAGTCGAGAGTCCAGAGTCCGGTGTGTCGTCTTGCTCCCGACTCTCGACTGTTGACTCTCGACTGTTCGGGTGCGTCTTCGCCGCCGTGAAACCCGCTGCCTGCGCCGCCTCCTCAGTGTTGAACCAGACCTCGGCCTTGGTCCGGTTGTACATGCTGCTGTCGGGACGATGGAAGAGCATCGAACTCTCTTTGCCCTTGATGGAGAATCCTGCAGGTGGTTCTCCCTCACCTCTCCAGGAGCCTTGCTCTGGGGCAGTTTCTTCTACTGCCATGCTTTCTGCTGCCTCGGGCAAGCCCTCGGCAGTGACTGCGTCTTCGCGCTTGGCCTCTTCGGGCAGCGATTCGGTGGCGACCACCTCCTCGGGGCCGGAACTTTCGACTCTCGACTCAGGACTCTCGACTGATTCGGTGGCGACCACCTCCTCGGGGTCGGAACTCTCGACTCTCGACTCAGGACTCTCGACTGATTCGGTGGCGACCACCTCCTCAGCGGCGATGCTTGCTGCTTCCTCGGCTGACGCCTCGGAAGTGACTGCGTCTTCACGTTGGGCCTTTTCGGGCAGCGATTCGGTGGCGACCACTCCTTCTGCCTCGGGACTGGGAACTGGCAACTGGTCACTGGGAACTTCGGTCTCTCCGACGGGAGTGTCCTCGACGACTTCTTCCGCTTCCTCCCGGGCGGCTGCGAACTCGGCGGCTGCGTCGGCAGCCGTCGCCTTCCTCTTGCCTCCGCCGGCCTCGATGAGCCGCTTGCCACCCGCCTCGACGGTTCGCTTGCCGCCGCCCGCCTCGATGAGGCGCTTGCCGCCTACCTTGTCGCCCGCTGCCGTTTCTGCGCGGGAACGAGCCGATCGACGACGTGGCGCGGGACCGCCGGCGGCGAGGCGAGCCTCGGCGGAGATCTTGTCGCTGCGGAGGGCGCCGCTGATGACTATGTCGCCCTTGTACACCCAGCACTTGATGCCGACGGCGCCGACGGAGGTGCGCGCCACCGCGGTGCCGTAGTCGACGTCGGCTCGCAAGGTGTGCAGCGGGACCCTGCCTTCGAGGTACCACTCGCGTCGACCCATGTCGGATCCGCCGAGCCGGCCACTTGCCTGAATTCGAACACCCTCGGCTCCGGCCTTGAGCGCAGTGGATACCGCACGCTTCATGGCCCGCCGGAAGGCAACACGACCCTCGAGTTGGTCGGCGACGCTGCGAGCCAGCAGGGTGGCGTCAAGCTCAGGGTTGGCGACTTCGATGACGTTGAATTTGACCTGACGCCCGCTGAGCTTCTCGAGCCCGGCGCGCAGCCGGTCCGCTTCGGATCCGCCGCGCCCGATCACCACACCGGGTCGCCCGGTGTGGATATCGATCTGCACCTTCTTGTCACCGAGTCGCTCGATGTCGATCCGGGAAACGGCGCCGCGCTTGAGCTCGCCGAGTAGGTACTTGCGGATTCGGTTGTCCTCGTTGACCAGCAACGCGTAGTCCTTCTCGCTGTACCAGCGCGACTTCCAGTCTGTGATGATCCCGAGCCGCAGCCCGTATGGGTGGATCTTCTGGCCCATCAGGCTTTCTCCATCTCGTCGGCGACGACGATCGTGATGTGGCTGGTCCGTTTGCGGATACGGGTCGCCCGACCACGTGCCCGCGGACGCCACCGCTTGAGCGTGGGACCTTCGTCGGCGTAGGCCTCGGCGATGAACAGCTCCTCGCGATCCAGCGCCATGTTGTGCTCGGCGTTGGCGATGGCGGATCGAAGGCATTTCAGGATGACGTTCGAGGCGCGCCTCTGTGTGTGCGTAAGCACGTCCTCGGCGTCTTCGACCGGCATACCACGCACCAGGTCGAGGACACGACGCACCTTGTACGGCGACTGCCGGACGTGATTCATCCTTGCGTACGCCTTCATAGGTTCCTCGCAGCCCGTTCGCCAAGGTTGTGTCCGCGGAATGTCCGCGTCGGGGCGAACTCGCCGAGCTTGTGGCCGACCATCGATTCGCTGATGTAGACCGGCACGTGTTTGCGGCCGTCGTGGACCGCGATCGTGTGTCCGACCATCTCGGGGGTGATATCCGAGCGGCGGCTCCAGGTGCGGATGACGCGTTTGTCTCCGCTTTCGTTTGCCGCCTCGATCTTCACCAGCAGGTGCTCGTCGACAAACGGCCCCTTCTTCAGGCTCCTGGCCATCTAGCGACGCCCTTTCTTCGATCGGCGGCGCACGATGTACTTGTCGCTTGCCTTGTTCTTCTTCCGGGTCCTGCCCTCCTGCTTGCCCCACGGGCTTGTCGGATGGCGGCCGCCTGAGCTCTTGCCCTCGCCGCCGCCGAGCGGGTGATCGACGGGGTTCATCGCGACGCCGCGGGATTGGGGCCGCTTGCCCTTCCACCGGTTCCTGCCCGCCTTGCCGATCTTGACCAACTCGGCCTCGGTGTTGCCTACCTGGCCGATCGTGGCCCGACAGTCGAGCGGAACCTGTCGCATCTCTCCGGAAGGCAGGCGCAGCAGGGCGAGCTTGCCTTCCTTTGACATCAACTGGACGGCCGTTCCCGCGGAGCGGCCGATTTTGGCCCCACCCCCGGGACGCATCTCGACGGCGTGGATAATCGTGCCGGTCGGGATGTTGCGCAGCGGGAGCGCGTTGCCCGGCCGGATATCGGCACCGGAGCCAGATGCGAGCATGTCGCCAACCTCGACACCCACCGGCGCCAGGATGTAGCGCTTCTCACCATCTACATAGTGGAGTAGTGCGATCCGTGCATTCCGGTTCGGGTCGTACTCGATGGCGGCCACCTTGGCGGGTACGCCGTCCTTTGTCCTGCGGAAGTCGACGATCCGGTACCGGCGCTTGTGGCCGCCTCCGCGGTGGCGCGAGGTGATGCGCCCGTGAACGTTTCGTCCCGATGACCGCGTCTTCTTCGCCAGCAGGCTCTTCTCCGGTTTCGACTTCGTGACCGACTCGAAGTCCGAGACGGTTTGGAACCGGCGCCCGGGCGACGTTGGTTTGAGTTTCTTCACACCCATGGTTACCTCAGAGAATCTCGATCGAGTCGCCGACGGCGAGCTTGACCAGCGCACGCTTGGTGTTCTTGCGCTTCCCAACCACATAGCCGGTGCGCTTGACCTTGCCCTTGCGGTTCAGCGTGTTCACAGAGACCACGGTGACGTCGAAGATCTTCGACACCGCCTGCTTGATCTGTGTCTTGTTGGCGCCGCGGTCAACGACAAAGGTGTAGATGTTGTGATCCTCGATCAGGTCGTACGACTTCTCGGAGACCACGGGTTCGATGACGACGTCGCGAGGATCGCGTAGCGTGCGTTTCATGAGTCCTCGCTTCGCTCGGAGTGGTCAGTCGCGAGTCCAGAGTCCGGAGTCTCGAGTCCGGAGTCCGGAGTCGAGAGTCCAGAGTCCGGAGTCGCGAGTCCAGAGTCCGGAGTCTCGAGCCCCGAGTCCTCAGCCAGAACATCTTCTGGCTCTCGACTCTCGACTCTTGACTCTTGACTTTGTTCCGCGTGTTCTTCAGTCCCGCGGGGTACCGATTGGCCAAGCTCCAATGTCCCTTTCGACATGATCACGGTCTCCGCCCACAGTACGTCGTAGGTGTTGGCCTGACCGAGGTTGGAGGCGATCACACCGTCGATATTGCGGAACGACTTGATGGCTACACGTTCATGATCCTCGGCGAGGAGCAGCACCTTCCCCGAAACACCCATCGCCTCGAGCAGGGCGACCGCGTTCTTGGTCCTCGGCCTGTCCCACACGTCAAAGGTCTCCACGACCTTGATCTGGCCGTCGGACGCCCGCGCCGACAACGCGGATCGCAGCGCCAGCCGCTTCATCTTCCGCGGTGTCCGCTGTGAATAGTCACGGGGCTTCGGTCCGTGGGCGACACCGCCACCGGTCCATTGCGGAGAACGGATCGATCCGTGGCGTGCTCTGCCCAAGCCCTTCTGACGCCAGGGCTTTCGCCCACCGCCACGCACCTCGGCGCGGGTCTTGGTGGAGTGAGTGCCGGCACGGGCCGCCGCCAGCTGGGCGGTCACTACCTGGTGCATCACGTCCATGTTCGGCTCGATGCCGAAGATGTCGGGATTCAGCTCGACATCACCGGCCCGCTCGCCGGCTGCGGTATACAGCTCTGCGCTGAGATCAGGCACGCTGCTTCACCGCCTCTCGAATCAGCACGATTGCGCCCTTGGGCCCGGGAACCGCACCCTTGAGCAGGAGGACGTTCCGGTCGGCGTCGACCTGTATCACCTCGAGGTTCAGGATCGTGGTCTGATCACCGCCCATACGGCCCGGCATCCGCTTGCCCTTGAATACCCTGGCAGGCGTGGCGCAGGCTCCGATGGATCCGGGGGAGCGGTGCACCTTGTGCACGCCGTGGCTGGAGCTCGCGCCCTTGAATCCGTGGCGCTTCATGACACCGGCAAACCCTTTGCCTTTGGATATTCCGGCGGCGTCTGCGCGTTGCCCGGCTTCCAGCACCTCGCCGATCGTGATCTCCTGGCCGAGCTCGTATTCGTCGACGTCGTCGACCCTGACCTCAACGACGTGACGGTGCGGAGCCACGCCGGCTTTGGCGAAGTGGCCGGACTGCGCTCGGTTGGCGGCTGCCATCTCCTTATATGCGATCTGGACGGCGGCGTAGCCGTCGGTTTCAGGTCGCTTGATCTGGGTGACGCGAACAGGACCGGCCTTGATCACGGTCACCGGGATTGCCCGGTTCTCGTCATCGAAGACCTGGGTCATGCCCAGCTTCTCACCAATGATCATGTTCACGTCTTGATCTCCACTACAACGCCGGCAGGGAGGTCGAGCCGCATCAGCGCGTCGACCGTCTTCGGCGTGGGCTCCAGAATGTCGATGAGGCGCTTGTGGATGCGGATCTCGAAGTGCTCGCGACTCGTCTTGTGCACATGCGGGCCGCGAATGACCGTGTAGCGGTGGATCCGCGTCGGCAGCGGTATCGGACCTTTGATCTTCGCCTGGGTACGGATCACCGTCTCTGCGATCTTGCGCGCGGACTCATCAACCACCGAGTGGTCGTAGGCCTTGAGCTTGATCCTGATCCGATGTTCGGTTTCAGCCATTTTGTGCTCGCTCGTTCCTCGCTCGCCGTATTACGTATTACGTATTACGTAGTCCGTGATACGTCTCATTCGATGATCTCTACTACCCGGCCGGCGCCGACGGTACGGCCACCCTCACGGATAGCGAACCGGAGACCCTGATCCATAGCAATCGCCTTACCCAACGTCACCGTCATCTCGGTGTTATCACCAGGCATCACCATCTCGGTCCCCTCCGGCAACTTCACCGAACCAGTCACATCAGTCGTCCGGAAATAGAACTGCGGCCGATACCCATCAAAAAACGGGTTATGGCGACCACCCTCCTCCTTGGTCAACACATACACCTGAGCCTCGAACACCATATGGGGAGTAATCGAACCCGGATCAGCCACCACCTGACCCCGCTCCACATCCTCCTTACCAATCCCACGCAACAACAACCCAACATTGTCGCCAGCCTGAGCCTCATCCAACAACTTACGGAACATCTCCACACCAGTCACCGTCGTCTTCTGCAACTCACGCAACCCGACAATCTCCACCGCATCACCAACATTCAACATCCCCTGCTCAACACGACCCGTCACCACCGTCCCACGACCAGTAATCGAAAACACATCCTCAACCGGCATCAAAAACGGCTTATCCATCTCCCGAACCGGCTCAGGAACATACGAATCCACCGCCTCCATCAACTCAGTGACATGCGCAGCCTCACCCACATCCCCCTCCAACGCCTTCAAAGCCGAACCCCGCACCACCGGAACGTCATCACCAGGAAACTCATACTCAGACAACAACTCACGAACCTCGAGCTCGACAAGATCCAAAAGCTCATCATCATCAACCTGATCCGTCTTGTTCATAAACACCACGATGTACGGCACCCCAACCTGACGCGCCAACAACACATGCTCACGAGTCTGCGGCATCGGACCATCCGCAGCCGACACCACCAAAATCGCACCATCCACCTGCGCAGCACCCGTAATCATGTTCTTGACATAATCCGCATGCCCCGGCATATCTACATGCGCATAATGACGATTCGGCGTCTCATACTCCACATGCGAAATCGCAATCGTGATCCCCCGCTCCCGCTCCTCAGGAGCCTTATCAATCTCATCAAACGCCGTAAACTTCGTAGCCCCCACACCCGCCTCAGCCAACACCTTCGTAATCGCCGCCGTCAACGTCGTCTTCCCATGATCAATATGACCAATCGTCCCCACATTCACATGCGGCTTCGACCGCACAAACTTCTCCTTCGCCATCAGCGCTCTCCTCCTATTCGCCTCTGACCTTGGCCACGATTTCCCGCGCGGCGGCCGTAGGGACTTCTTGATATGAGTGGAATTGCATCGTGTAGTTGGCACGACCCTGGGTACGGGACCGAAGATCAGTGGCGTAGCCGAACATCTCCGCGAGCGGCACCATCGCCTTGACGACCCTGGCCTGATCTCGCTGTTCCATCGCTTCGACCTTGCCTCTGCGGGCAGAGAGGTCGCCGATGACGTCACCCATATAGTCCTCGGGGGTGACGACCTCGACCTCCATGATCGGCTCCAGCAATTTGACGCCGGCCGCCGAAGCAGCATTCTTGAGGGCCATCGAACCTGCGATACGAAACGCCATCTCACTCGAGTCCACGGCGTGGCTCGAGCCGTCGACGAGCGAAGCTTTCACGTCGACGAGCGGGTACCCGGCGAGGATCCCTGCGTCGAGCGCCTGGCGCATGCCCTTTTCCACGGCGGGGATGTACTCGCGGGGGACGTTGCCGCCCTTGACCCGGTCCTCGAACAGGAACCCGCTCCCGGGTGGGAGGGGCTCGAGGTCGACGACGACGTGCCCGAACATGCCGTGGCCACCGGTCTGTCGCTTGAACTTGGCATCGATCTTGTGCACCGCCCGCTTGATGGTCTCTCGGTAGGCAACCTGGGGGCGTCCGACGTTGGCCTCGACGCTGAACTCACGTACCAGGCGGTCCACGATCACCTCGAGGTGCAGCTCGCCCATCCCGGCGATGATCGTCTGGCCGGTCTCCTCATCCCCGTGCACCTGGAACGTGGGGTCCTCCTCAGAGAGCTTGGTCAACGCCTCTCCAAGCTTTTCCTGGTCGCTCCTGGTCTTGGGCTCGATGGCGACCGAGATCACCGGGTCGGGGAAGGTCATCGACTCGAGCTGAATCCCGTCGTTGATGGCGGTGAGTGTGTCGCCGGTGCTGGTGTGCTTGAGCCCGACGGCAGCCACGATGTCGCCGGTGCGAATCTCGTCGACATCTTCCTGACTGGCGGCATGCATGTGGAGCAGGCGCCCGAATCGCTCCTTCTTGCCGTCGACAGAGTTGAGGACCGAATCGCCCTTTTTCACCGTGCCCGAGTAGACGCGCAGATAGGTCAGCTTGCCGACGTAGGGGTCGGTCATGATCTTGAAGGCCAGCGCAGAGAAAGGAGCGTCATCCGAAGGGGGACGTTCCAGGCGTTCTTCCTCGTGGCCGGGCTTGAAGCCTTGTACCGGTGGAAGATCGGTGGGAGCGGGGAGATAGGCGACGACGGCGTCCAGGAGCGGCTGGATACCTTTGTTCTTGAAGGCAGCTCCACACAGTACCGGCACGAAGTCGCGGTTGATCGTTCCCTTGCGAATCACGCGTCGGATCTCGCTCGGATCGAGCTCGTGGTCCTCGAGGTACTTCTCGAGCAGGGACTCGTCCTCAGCGGCGACGACGTCGAGCATCTTGTGGTGCCACTCCTCGGCGAGCTCCGCGTACTCTTTCGGGATGTCGATGACCTCGCGCTCCTTGCCTTGCTCGTCGTGCCACACGATGGCCTTCATCTCGACAAGGTCGATGACACCACCGAAGTCGGCTTCTGCGCCCATCGGGACCTGAATCGCAACCGGGTTACCGCCGAGGCGGTCCACGATCGACTGCATCGAGGCGAAGAAGTCGGCCCCAACGCGGTCCATCTTGTTGATGAAACTGATCCTGGGAACGCCGTACTTGTCTGCCTGGCGCCATACCGTCTCCGACTGGGGCTCGACACCGGAGACCGCGTCGAAGACTGCAACCGCCCCGTCGAGGATGCGAAGCGATCGCTCGACCTCGACCGTGAAGTCGACGTGTCCGGGTGTGTCGATGATGTTGATCGTGTGGTCATTCCACTCTGCAGTGGTTGCGGCGGCGGTGATGGTGATACCGCGCTCCCGCTCCTGCTCCATCCAATCCATTACGGCCGCGCCGTCATGGACCTCACCCATCTTGTAGGTGCGCCCGGTGTAATAGAGGATCCGCTCGGTCGTCGTGGTTTTGCCCGCGTCGATGTGGGCCATGATCCCGATGTTGCGGATTTTCTCTAGGGGGACGGTGCGTGCCATGGTCGTGTTCTTCTCGTGCTCTACCAGCGGTAGTGGGCGAAGGCCTTGTTGGACTCGGCCATCTTGTGGATGTCCTCGCGGCGTTTGACCGCGGCGCCGGTGCGATTGGCTGCGTCGAGGATCTCGTTGGCCAGGCGTACGGCCATAGTGGGCTCCTTGCGTTTGCGGGCGAACTCGACCAGCCAGCGAACGGCGAGCGTTTGGGAGCGACGGGGCCGGACCTCGACGGGGACCTGATAGGAGGAGCCACCGACACGACGGGAGCGCACCTCGACGGACGGTTTGACGTTGTCCATGGCGCGTTGCAGTGTCTTCAGCGGATCGTCGCCTGTGCGCTGCTCGACGGTGTCCAACGCCCCATAGACGATGCGCCGGGCCACGCCCTTTTTGCCCCGCCCCAGCACGTTGTTGATGAGCTGGGTGACGAGGACAGAGCGGTGGACCGGATCCGGTTCGAGTTTGCGGACCTCTGCAGGGGCACGACGCATGCTTACGACCCTTTCTTCGTGCCGTAGCGAGATCGAGCTTGCTTGCGCCCGTCGACGCCGGAAGCGTCCAGGGCGCCACGAATGACCTTGTAGCGAACACCGGGGAGATCCTTCACCCGGCCGCCTCTGACCAGCACAATCGAGTGCTCCTGCAAGTTGTGGCCTTCGCCGGGGATGTACGCGGTGATCTCTGCACCAGAGGTGAGACGAATGCGGGCAACCTTACGCAGCGCCGAATTCGGCTTCTTCGGCGTCACCGTGTAGACGCGGGTGCAGACTCCCCTTCGCTGCGGGGAGCCGGCAAGACCGACGGTCTTGGACTTCTTCGATTTTGGCTTCCGGCCCTTACGGACCAGCTGCTGCACGGTCGGCACGTGAGTACCGCCCCTTTCTCGCCTGTCTTGGCGACACACCTCGACCCATGTTCGGAACCGGGGTTCTTACGAACGAAAATCGGCGTCGCCACCTAGCTTCGCCGATCCCCTCGGTGAGCCTCTCCGCTCACGACCGCACCTTGAGGCACCTCAAAGTAAGCGCAGGCTCCGGCGGGATACCGGAACGAGAGTATATCGGTGCCACGGACTAGTACGCAATCCCTCAGGAGATCAGTAGCAAGAAAGTAGATCAGTAGACGTGCTCAGATCGGAAACGCCGGCGGTTCCTGTTCGGGCTCCTTCGGCGTCGGTTCCGCCGGCGGGTGGGGTGCGATCGTGGGCTGCTCGTTCGAGGGCACCTGCCGACTGGGGCGGGGGCGGGACCTCAACCCGCTGAGCAGGATGAACACCAGGAAGATGGCGATAAAGGTTTGCTGGAAATAGAAAGCGGTGGCGATGAGCCCAACGCCGACGACGGTCGATACCGCGGTGGCGATAGTGTCCGCCCTCTTCGGCCAGATGATCGCCAGCGCGTGGTTGAGCATATGCCCGCCGTCGAGCGGGAGCAGAGGGATCCAGTTGAGTACGCCCCAGAACAACCCGACGAGAACAAACGTATCGAGGAAGGCGACTCCCCATAGGGGGAAACTCTGATAGCCACCACCACGACCGAATCCGAGAATCAACAATCCGGCCGCTATCCCGACGGCGGATCCTGCCGCGGACACGACAAGGCGCTTCCCAGGGCTCATCGTCGTTCTCGGCACCCACTGGGTATAGCCACCGAGGGCGAAAAGGGTGATCGTCACACCTGTGGCGCCGTAGCCCCTGGCAGTGAAGGCATGCCCCGACTCGTGGAGGAGAACGGCGAGGAACACGGCTCCGGTCCAAGCCGCAATCTCAAGAGCAGTGTCGTACCTCCTGATGCCGAAGAAGGCGACGATCAGAAACGACCAATGGACGGTCACCGGAACGCCGAGTAGTGGGAACTTCAGCATGCGTGAAGGGTAGGAGGGTTATGAGGACAGGTAGGCGCTACGTAATACGGACTACGTAATACGGACTACATCGGTTCCCCCGCTGCGCGGGGGAACCGATCTGCCTACTCGTCGTCCTTGTCCTCGGGCTCGGCCTCGTCGCCGCCGAGCGATGCCAGCCACTCTGCCGGGTCGGCCGGCAGGGCATCGTCCCCCGTCTCCGGGATCTCGTCTCCGAAGAGACCAAGGGCACCCATAACCGTCGCCTCCGGGACCATCGGCTCGATGTTCTGGTAGAACTTGGAACCGGTACCGGCAGGGATGAGCCTGCCGATGATCACGTTCTCCTTCAGACCCCGCATGAAGTCAGAACGAGACTGGAGAGCAGCCTCGGTGAGCACCCTCGTCGTCTCCTGGAAGGATGCCGCCGACAGCCACGAGTCCGTGGCCAGCGACGCCTTGGTGATCCCCATCAGCTCGGGACGACCCTCCGCTGGCGCCTTGCCCGCCTCGACAAGCTCCAGGTTGGCGTCGCGGAACTCTTGAGCATCTATCAGCTCGGCGGGGAGATACTCCGAGTCACCGGCGCTGACGATGCGCACCCTGCGCAGCATCTGACGTACGATCAGCTCGATGTGCTTGTCGTGGATGTCGACGCCCTGCGAGCGGTACACCTCCTGCACCTGGTCGACAAGATACCGCTGAGCCGCGCGGATGCCGCGGATGTCGAGGACCTCCTTCGGGTCGAGCGGACCCTCGGTGAGCTGGAAGCCGACCTCGACGGTGTCACCTTCGGCGACCCGCGGCCGCGCCCGCCGTGGCAGCTGATGCTGCACCTCTTCGTCACCATCAACGACCGTGATGTAGCGGGCGTTGGTTTCCTCGTCCTCGTCGAAGCGGATGACCCCGCCTAACTGGGAAAGGATCGCCTTTCCCTTCGGGGTCCTCGCCTCGAACAGCTCGACCACGCGGGGCAGACCGTGGGTGATGTCCTCACCGGCGATACCGCCGGTGTGGAATGTCCGCATGGTCAACTGGGTACCGGGCTCTCCGATCGATTGCGCCGCCATGATGCCGACTGCGGTCCCCGGCTCAACCATATGGCCCGTCGCCAGATCGATGCCGTAGGAGAGTTTACTGATGCCGTACCGGGACTCGTCGGTGAGTGGTGAGCGCACCCGGAGCTCGGTGAGATCCTCCATTTCTTCGATGCCGATGACGGCGTCGCGATCGAGGACCAGATCCTTCTTCAGCTTGCGACCGTCTGGCAACTCGACGAACTTGCGGCCGTCCTTGACGTCCTCAGCGAGCGCACGGCCGAAGATGTGGTTCTGCAGGTGGCGGACGGATGAACCGTCGTCTTCCCTGGTTCTGATCATGATACCCGGATCCTCGGACTCGTCGTCGTGGATGATGATCTCCTGGGAGACGTCAACCAGCCTGCGGGTCAGGTAGCCGGAGTCGGCAGTGCGCAGCGCGGTGTCGGCGAGTCCCTTTCGGGCACCGTGCGTCGAGATGAAGTACTCGAGCACCGACAGCCCTTCCCGGAAGTTCGACTTGATCGGCTGCGGGATGATATCGCCCTTCGGGCTCGCCACCAGACCGCGCATGCCGGCGATCTGCCTCAGCTGCATGATGTTCCCGCGGGCACCCGATCGGACCATCATGTCCATCGGGTTGAACCGCTCCTTTTTCAGGGTCGCCGACATGGCATCCTTGACCTCGTCGGTAGCCTCTGTCCAGATCTCGATGAGCTCCTGGTGACGCTCCGCCTCGGTGATGACGCCCTTCTGGTACTGCGCTTCCATCTTCTCGGCGCGTTCCTCGTAGCGCGCTATAATCTCCGCCTTCTCCGGCGGGGTCTTGACGTCCTCGAGGCCGATGGTGAGGCCCGCCTTGGTAGCGAACTCGAAGCCGAGCGATTTGATCGCGTCGAGGGTTTGCGCCACATCGGGCTTGTCATAGCGGCGGATGATCTCGTCGATCACCGTGCGCATGTCTGCCTTGAACACCGGTGCGTTGATGTAGGGGAACGATGTGGGGAGCCCCGCGTTGAGAAGCGCCCTCCCCAGCGTTGTCTCGGTGAGGCCTTTGGGGTCGGGCGGCTCCTCGTCGATGAGGTCGCCGAGCGACCGCTTCAGCTCCTTGTGGGCCTGCGGGTCGCCGGCAAGCTCGCCGATACGCAGCTTGATGGGAGCGTGCAACGAGATGTGTCCAGCCTCGTAGGCCATACGGGCTTCGTCGACGCTGGAGAAGGCGCGGCCTGCGCCCTTGGCATCTTCGATCAGATCCGACAGGTAGAACACACCGATAACCATGTCCTGGGACGGAGTGACGATCGGACGGCCCGACGCCGGGCTGAGCACGTTGTTCGGCGACAGCATCAGCAGCCTGGCCTCGGCCTGAGCCTCGGCCGAGAGTGGCAGATGTACTGCCATCTGGTCGCCGTCGAAGTCGGCGTTGAACGCCTCGCACACGAGCGGATGCAGCTGGATCGCCTTTCCTTCAACGAGCACCGGCTCGAACGCCTGGATCCCAAGGCGATGCAGCGTCGGCGCTCGGTTCAGCAGGACCGGATGCTCCTCGATGACGTCACCGAGAACGTCCCACACTTGAGGACGGCGCCTCTCGACCATGCGCTTGGCGGCCTTGATGTTCTGGGCGGCGTCGATATCGACGAGCCGCTTCATCACGAAAGGCTTGAACAGCTCGAGGGCCATGATCTTGGGCAGCCCGCACTGGTGCAGTAGCAGTTGCGGTCCCACCACGATGACCGAGCGGCCCGAATAATCGACGCGCTTGCCGAGCAGGTTCTGACGGAATCGTCCCTGCTTGCCCTTGAGCATGTCTGACAGCGACTTCAGGGGCCGGTTGCCCGGGCCCGTCACCGCCCGACCGCGTCGGCCGTTGTCGAACAGTGCATCCACGGCCTCTTGCAGCATCCGCTTCTCGTTGTTGACGATGATCTCGGGAGCTCCAAGGTCGATCAGCCGCTTCAGGCGGTTGTTGCGGTTGATCACCCTGCGGTACAAGTCATTCAAGTCGGACGTGGCAAAGCGGCCGCCATCGAGCTGCACCATCGGACGCAGATCGGGCGGAATCACCGGAACCACGTCGAGGATCATGCTCTGCGGGTCGTTGAGGCCCTCCGCGAACGGTTTGATGACCTTCATCCGCTTCATCGCCCGCTGCCTGCGCTGCTGCGACCGGGCTTCTAGATCCTCACGGAGTTTGTTCATCTCCTCGTCGAGATCGAGTCGAGCGATGAGGCCCTTGAGGTTCTCGGCGCCCATGCCGCCCTCGTAGTAGTCGCCGTAACGGTCGACGATCTCGCGCCACAACTGCTCGGATTCGATCAGCTGCTTAGGTTTCATCGTCCGGAAGGTGTCGAAGGCCTCCTGCAACAGCTCGACCTCCACGCCGGCCCGCTCCTCGCGGTCCTTGATCTCACGCTCGACCTCGCGACGGCGTGCGCTGACTTCCTGGGTCTTGGCGCCGGCCTCCTCCATCTGCTCGAGTTCTTTCTCCAGGCGCTCAAAGCGCGCTTCCTTCCACGCCTCGTGCTCTTCGCCGATGAGCTGGAGTTCGTGGCGGGTCGCCTCTTCCAGGTCGACAAGATCCGCCTGCCGCTTGTCGTCGTCTACGAATGTGACGAGGTAGGCGGCGAAATAGATGACCTTCTCCAAATCCTTCGGTGACATGTCGAGCAGGTAGCCGAGACGGCTGGGGACGCCCTTGAAGTACCAGATGTGAGTGACCGGGGCGGCGAGCTCGATGTGGCCCATGCGCTCCCGCCGCACCTTGGCGCGGGTGACTTCGACTCCGCAGCGTTCACATACCACGCCGCGGAAGCGCACTCGCTTGTACTTGCCGCAATAGCACTCCCAGTCGCGTGTCGGTCCGAAGATGCGCTCATCGAAGAGCCCCTCCTTCTCCGGCTTCAGCGTCCGATAGTTGATCGTCTCTGGCTTCTTCACCTCACCGAACGACCACGCTCGGATCTGGTCGCTTGCCGCCAGGCTGACCTTCAGTTCATCAAACAGTTGCGTCACTATGCCTACCCCTAGATGTTGATTTCGGCCTTCTCCGGCCGAGAGATATCGATCCCAAGCGATGCCGCGGTGCGGAACACGTCCTCCTCGATGTCCTCGAGCTCGACTTCCTCACCAGCGGAGAGCATCTCGACGTTGAGGCCGAGGCTCTGCATCTCCTTTACCAGTACCTTGAATGACTCAGGGATCCCGGGTTCCGGGATGTTCTCGCCCTTGACGATCGCCTCGTACACCTTGACCCGGCCACGGACATCGTCGGACTTGATCGTCAGCAGCTCCTGGAGGGCGTAAGCGGCGCCGTATGCCTCGAGCGCCCACACCTCCATCTCTCCAAATCGCTGCCCGCCGAACTGGGCCTTGCCGCCAAGCGGCTGCTGGGTAATCATCGAGTACGGGCCGGTGGAACGGGCGTGGATCTTGTCGTCCACGAGGTGGACCAGCTTCATGATGTACATGTACCCGACGGTGATCGGCGAGTCGAATGGCTCACCGGTCCTTCCGTCGTACAGCGTGGCCTTGCCCACGGCATTGACCATGGTGTCACCATCGCGGTTGGGTTTGGCGTGTTCGAGTACCTTGAGGATCTCGTCCTCGTGAGCGCCGTCGAACACGGGAGTTGCCACCTTGGTCCACTCAGGCGCACCCTTTGCCGCCGGGCTGTCCAGGCCGTCAAACGGCTCCCAGCCCTGCGCCGCTCCCCACCCGAGATGGGTTTCGAGCACCTGGCCGAGGTTCATACGGGAAGGAACGCCAAGCGGCGACAGGATGATGTCGACCGGGGTGCCATCCGGAAGGAACGGCATGTCCTCCTCGGGGAGGATCTTGGCGATCACGCCCTTGTTGCCGTGTCGTCCGGCCAGCTTGTCGCCTTCCGAGATCTTGCGTTGCTTGGCAACGTAGACGCGGACGAGCTCGTTCATACCTGGAGGCAGGTCGTAACCTTCGTCCCTTCTGAACTCCTTGACCGCGATCGCCTTACCGGTCTCGCCGTGCGGGACCTTCAGGGACACGTCGCGGACCTCACGCGCCTTCTCACCGAAGATGGCACGGAGCAGCCGCTCTTCCGGCGTCAGCTCCGTCTCACCCTTGGGGGTGATCTTGCCGACGAGGTAGTCGCCTGGGTCGACCTCGGCTCCGATGCGGATGATGCCCCTGTCGTCGAGGTCGGAGAGCACCTCTTCGGCGACGTTCGGGATGTCCCGCGTAATCTCCTCGGCGCCGAGCTTGGTGTCGCGGGCCTCGATCTCGTGCTCTTCGATGTGGATCGAGGTGAGCACATCTTCCTTGACCAGCCGCTCCGACAGGACGATCGCATCCTCGAAGTTGTGCCCGTTCCACGGCATGAACGCCACCAGCAGGTTGCGTCCGAGCGCCAGCTCGCCATTCTCAGTGGAAGGGCCATCGGCAAGCACGGTCCCCTGCCTGACCTTGTCGCCTTCCTTGACGACGGGCTTCTGGTTGATATTGGTGCCCTGGTTGGAGCGCTCGAACTTCTGCAACTTGAAGGTGTGCCGCTTGTTGCTGTCGGCCTCCTTCACCACGATCTCGGTGCCGGTCACGGTCACAACCTCACCGGAGACGGGGCTGAGGATCACGTCGCCGCTGTCCGTGGCGGCGCGTTCTTCCATACCGGTACCGACCAGCGGGGCGTCTGTGGTGATCAGCGGTACCGCCTGGCGCTGCATGTTGGATCCCATGAGGGCGCGGTTGGCGTCATCGTGCTCCAGGAACGGGATCAGGGCCGTCGACACCGAGACGAGCTGCTTCGGTGACACGTCCATGTAGTCCACTTCCTTGGGAGGGACCGAGTCGACCTCACCGCCGGTCTTACGGACGAGGACGCGGTCGTTGACGAACGATCCGTCCTCCTTCAACGGCGCATTCGCCTGGGCGATAACGTGCCCTTCTTCGAGGGACGCCGTCAGATAGTCGATCTTGCGGGTGACCTTGCCTTTTACGACCCGGCGGTACGGGGTCTCGATGAAACCGAAGCGGTTGACCTTGGCGTAGCAGGCCAGCGACCCGATGAGGCCGATGTTCGGACCCTCCGGCGTCTCGATCGGGCACATCCTTCCGTAGTGGGACGGGTGCACGTCGCGGACCTCGAAGCCGGCCCGTTCCCTGGAAAGGCCACCCGGACCGAGGGCGGACAACCGACGGCGATGGGTGAGCCCGGCAAGCGGATTGGGTTGGTCCATGAACTGGCTCAGCTGACTGGTGCCGAAAAACTCCTTGATCGAAGCGACGACCGGCCGGATGTTGATCAGCGTTTGCGGCGTGATCGCCTCCGGGTCCTGGGTTGTCATCCGCTCCCGGACCACACGCTCCAGCCGGCTCAGCCCAACCCGGATCTGGTTTTGGATCAGCTCGCCGACGGTACGGACGCGCCGGTTCTGGAAGTTGTCGATGTCGTCGACGCGGAACCCGTCCTTGCCATCGTGGAGGGCGATGAGGTAGCGAATCGCGCTGAGGATGTCCTCGTCGGTGAGCAACCCGTCCTCGGCGATGCTGTATTTGTCGAGGTCGACTTGGGGAAGACCGAGTTTTTGGTTCAGCTTGTAGCGGCCGACCCGGGTGAGGTCGTAGCGCTTCGGGTTGCTGAACAGGGTGTTGATCAACCCGCGGGCCGACTCGACTGTGGTCAGCTCTCCCGGCCGCAGCTTGCGGTACAGGTCGAGCAATGCCTCGTCCTTGTTGTCGGTCGGGTCCTTCGCCAGGGTGTTGGCGATGAGCTGCGAGCCGTCGAACAGGGCGAGAATCTCCTCGTCGGTCTCTGCGATGCCGAGGGCGCGGATGAACGTCGTCACGAACTGGCGACGCTTGCGATCAACCCTGATCCCGACAGTTTCCTTCTTGTCGACGTCGAACTCGAGCCAGGCACCGCGGCCGGGGATGATCTTGCCCGAGTACAGATCGCGGTCGGTCGTCTTGTCGATGCTGACGTCGTAGTACACCCCGGGGCTGCGAACGAGCTGGCTCACGACAACGCGCTCGGTTCCGTTGATGATGAAGGTGCCGTTGTCGGTCATCATCGGGAAGTCGCCGAGAAAGACCTGCTGCTCTTTGATCTCACCGGTCTCGCGGTTGAGGAATCGGGCGGTTACGAATAGCGGGTTCGAATAGTTGCTGTCGCGGTCCTTGGCCTCTTCGATGGTCTCGGTCGGGTCACCGAATCGATGGTCGGTGAGCTCGAGCGCGAGGTTTCCTGTGAAGTCTTCGATCGGGGAGACTTCCTCGAACATCTGGCGAAGGCCGCTCTCGAGGAAGATCTTGAATGACTCGCGTTGAACACCGAGAAGATCGGGTAGTGGCTGGATTTCGGGCAGTTTGGCAAAGGACAATCGGGTCGAGCGCGCACGTGCCAAAGGAGGGGCCTCCTAAATAAGAATCGACGACCACCGGGCGAGGGCGAGCGTCCGAGCATAGCAGTAAACCGGGATAGCGCACAACTATTCCGGCTCTTCCTATGGAGAGTCGCGAAAACACACTCAACTTGCCCTCAGACGATACCGCGAACCGTGACCAGGAGTCAAGGGTCATCCGACCAATGAGTCCCAAGTCACAGGTCACAAGCAGGAACCCCCAGCACCCACATCAACAAAAAGCGGGCTCGCTCTCGACCGATCCGTCTCCCGTTTTGACTTGCGACTTGCGACTTGCGTCTTCGTTACCTCAACTCGACCGTGGCGCCGGCTACCTCCAGGGCCTCCTTCGCCTTTTCGGCAGCTTCCTTGTCCACACCCTCGAGGACCGACGCGGGCGCACCGTCCACGAGCGTCTTGGCCTCCTTCAGGCCGAGGCTGGTGAGGTTGCGGACCTCCTTGATCACTTGCACCTTCTTCTGGCCGACTTCGGTGAGCATGACGTCGTAGTCGTCCTTCTCTTCGGCGGCGGCTTCGCCATCGCCACCGCCAGCGGGGGCTGCGACTACGGCGACGGGTGCGGCCGCCGTCACATCGAATTTCTCCTCGAAGGCCTTGAGGAACTCGGACAGTTCGAGGACGCTCATCTCCTCAAACGCCTCGAGCAGCTCTTTACTCTTCACCTTGGTTGCCATGGGTTCTCCTTTCAGTCGTCAGTCATCAGTCGTCAGCCGCGGCGTCCTCAGTCTCAGCCGCGGCGCCCTCAGTCTCAGCCGCGGCGTCCTCAGTCTCAGCCGCGGCGTCCTCAGTCTCAGCCGCGGCGTCCTCAGTCTCAGCCGCGGTTTCTTCCTCGGGCCGAGGACTGTCGACTGAAGACTCCGTGCTTTCTTCCTCGGGCCGAGGACTGTCGACTGAAGACTCCGTGCTTTCTTCCTCGGGCTGAGGACTGTCGACTGAAGACTCCGTGCTTTCTTCCTCGGGCTGAGGAATGACGACTGAAGACCCCGGACTTTCTTCCTCTTTCTTCTCCAGTAGCTGCTGGAACACGGTGGCCGCGTTGCGCGGCAGGGCGGCGAGCAGACCGGCCATCTGGGCCATGGGTGCAGCAAAGGCGCCGGCGATCTTGGCCAACAGAACCTCGCGAGGATCGAGATCGGCGAGTTGCGAGACGCGTTCCGGGCTCAGGAACTCTTCGCCGAGGACCCCACCCTTGATGATCAAGGCGTCGTGTTCCTTGGCGAATGCCTTCAGGGCTTTGGCCGCGGCCGCTGGGTCGCCGTCGGCAAAGGTGAGCGCCGTCGGACCAAACAAGAGATCGCTCAGCTCGTCGGTCATATGAGCGGCGGCGAGCCGGGCCAGGGTCATCTTGACGACCTTCATCTCGGCACCGCTCGCCTTGAGCTGGCGACGCAACACCTGCTGCTCTTTGACAGAAAGCCCTGCGTACTCGGTCACAAACACGGCCTGCGCTCCGTCGAGGCGCTGCTTGATGTCAACGACGGCCTGGACCTTCTCCGGTCGTGGCATTCGTCGTCCTCCTGTGGTTGCTTCTGGTCCGGCGATACGAAAAACGGGCTCCCGCCGTGAGACGAGGAGCCCTCTTTGGAGGACGACCTACGCCGGCGCCGCCGAAGCGGTCTCATGCAAAAGCACCTGCGGTCTCAGGCATTTGAGGTTGTTCGGGAGATCGTAGGGCTCGGCGTGATCTAACGCCAGGGCGTACAACGTATTACGTATTACGTATCACGACCGGAGTTTTCGTAATACGTGGTACGTAATACGTAGTACGTAATACCGAGCACGAAGTGCTCATTACGCGCAGGCGCCCGGCGGTAGCCGGGCGCCTGTCACAGCGGTGAGACCGTGGCGACCCGCACGCGGGTCCCACTTCCGAGGATTCGGGCAGACGGCGGGCCAGGAAGCCATCTACTCGTCTCCACCTCGGATTGAGGGCCAGGGTAGGGGCTGACCCTCGGGTGGTCCGGGGTGGCTGGGTTTCCCGCCTGGAACGGTGGTGGATCGTCCCTTGAGCCTGGTCTCCAAGGCCCCCCGCTATGTACCCCAGAGTATTGCAGGGTGGCCCAGTACCTGCCAACAGGTTTATTTGGTCTCAAGACGCGAACACAAGACGCAAGCCATTGGACGAGGCGGTTTGCTTGCGACTTGTGACTTGTGACTACCGGCTCTCTTTGATCAGATCTTCCAGATCACCTAAATCGATCTTTACTCCGGGGCCCATGGTGGAGGCGATCGTCACGCTCTCGACGAAGCGGCCTTTCGTCGCCGCCGGCCGGGCGCGATAGATCTCGTCGCCGATGGCGACCAGGTTCTCCACCAGCTTGTCGGCGTCGAACGAGACGCGACCGATGGGCACATGGACGTTCCCGTACCGGTCGTTGCGGTACTCGACCCTTCCGGCCTTGAACGCCTCTACGGTCTTGCCGATATCCTGGGTGACCGTCCCGCTCTTCGGGTTCGGCATCAAACCGCGAGGGCCAAGGACCGGACCGAGCTTGCCGACGACCGACATCATGTCCGGGGAGGCGATCGTCACATCGAAGTCGAGCGACTGGGAGCCGGCCTGGATGGCATCGGCAAGCTCCTTGCCCCCGACCAGGTCGGCACCGGCCTCCTCTGCGGCGCGGGCCAGGTCGCTCTCCGCAAATACAACGACGCGGACGTCCTTGCCGGTGCCGTGGGGGAGGCTGACGGTGCTGCGAACGAGCTGGTCGGCCTGCCTGGCGTCGATTCCGAGCTTGAACGCCATGTCCACGCTCTCGTCGAACTTGGCGAAAGCCATCTGTTTGACGAGCTCGACCGCCTCTTTGGGCCCGTAGCTCCCTGTGGTATCGAACTCAGCCTCGATGGCCGATCGGTTCTTGGACTTGGTGGTCATTTTGGTCTCCTGACGTGGTTCTCACGAGGCTCGCGCCTCTCCCACTTCTGCGTATTACGTATCACGTATTACGTATTACGTGCTCGCTAGCCGCTGACCGTAATCCCCATCGACCGGGCCGTTCCCTCGACGATCTTCATCGCCGCCTCGATGTCGTTGGCGTTCAGGTCGGGCATCTTTCTCTCGGCGATCTGGCGAATCTGGGATCTGGAAACGTTGCCAACTTTCTCCCGGTGTGGCTCCGGCGATCCCTTCTCCACGCGCGCCGCCTGCCGCAGCAGCACCGCCGCCGGAGGCGTCTTGGTGATGAACGTGAAGCTCCTGTCCTCGTAGATCGAGATCTCGGCCGGGATGATCGTTCCCGCGTGTTGCGCCGTCTCTGCGTTGTACGCCTGGACGAACTCCATGATGTTGACCCCGTGCTGGCCGAGCGCCTGGCCCACCGGCGGGGCAGGGCTTGCCTGCCCGGCCGGAATCTGCAGCTTGAGCACGGTCATCAGCCTTTTACGACCCATCAGGAAACCTCAATCGGTAAAAGGGTGGTCGGCAAATTCTGAGCGGGCCGCCGCTCATCAGAAACTCCATTCAACCCTGAAATGGTCCGGGCGGCGGCACATGGCACTCGTCATTGGCTACCACCCTTTTTTAGTACTTGACGATCTGATCGAAGTTGAGCTCGACCGGCGTCTCGCGGCCGAAGATGTCCACGAGCACCCGCACCTTCGACTGGTCGACGTTGATGTCTTCGATGACGCCGTTGAAGTCGGCAAACGGGCCCTCGATCACCCTGACGGTCTCGGAGACCTCCCACGCCGGTTTGAACGTCGGCTTCTCCTTTTTGGCGCCGTCTTCTTTCTCAACTCCGAGGATGCGCTCAACCTCACGGCGCGACAGGGGAGACGGCTGGGTGGAGGATCCGACGAACCCGGTCACGCTCGGCGTGTTGCGCACCGCGTACCACGTGTCGTCTTCCAGGTACATGCGAACGAGAACGTAGCCGGGGAATTTCTTGCGCTGGACGGTGACCTTCTTGCCGCCCTTGTACTCGACGACATCCTCCATCGGGATGACGACATCGAAAACCTTGTCCTCCAGGTGCATCGACTTGACGCGGCTCTCCAGGTTTGCCTTCACCTTGTTCTCGTAACCCGAGTAGGAGTGGATGACGAACCAGCCACCAGGGAGGTCGTAGGGGCTGAGCGGCTGTTCCTCGACAACTACATCTTCCTCGGTTTCTTCGAGGACTTCTTCGATGGTTTCACTCATCAGCCCAGGTTCCTCAACACGGACAGAATGCTGCTGTTGAACACGTAGTCGAGTCCGGCGATGTAGAAGGTCAGTGCCGTGCTCACCGCAAACACGACGATGGTGTAGGTCGCCAGTTCCTCGCGAGACGGCCAGGTGACCTTCCTGAGCTCGGCGCGCACCTCTTGGAGGAACTGCACGACACCGGTTCGCTCTTTGCGCTTGGTCGGCTGCTGCTGCTTCTTGGCGCGCGCCTCTTCCTTGGCCTGCAGCCGTCGCATCTGGCGGTTCATCCTGCGGTCCTCCTAGGGGCAGGGGTGGCGGGACTCGAACCCACAACATCCGGTTTTGGAGACCGGCGCTCTACCGATTGGAGCTACACCCCTCCGGCCGGTTCAGGCCCGGACACGAGTATATGGAGCGTTTCTTGCAAAGCACAACGCACGGTGGCGCCCCCATCGTACGACGATCCGCCCAGGTCGGCGACGACGAGCCCGGCTCAGACCGGCGCCTGCAGACGGCGGAGAATCAGAGCCACGGTGCCTGCGGTGGCCACGACGGCGGCACTGGCTGCGGCGACGGCGACGACCCGTGACCTCACCGTCTGTCGGGTGTGCCTCGCTACCTCGATGACCGGATCGGTCAGCCGCCCCATCACCGATGAGACGAATCCCTGCGGCGCCGGGTAGGTAACCGTGGAGAGCTCGGCGAGATGGCGCCGCAGCGAACGGTAGCGAGCGGCCTCGGCCTGGCAGCGCAAACAGGTCGCCGTGTGCTTGGCCAGGCGAGTTCCCAATTCGCTTGGATCCCCGATGTCGGGGAGCCGCATGGCAACGATCCGGCAGGTCGCACTCACGAGCGATCCCCCTTGTGTTCCCATAGTGCGGAGCGCAGCACCTTGCGCCCGCGATGCAATCTGACCTTGGCCGCAGTGATCGAGATCTCGAGATGCTCTGAGATCTCGGCGTGGCTCCAGCCGTAAACGTCCTTGAGGACGACGACCGTGCGCAAAGGGACGGCGAGATCGCCAAGGGCGGTTTCGAGGTGGGGGCGCATTGCCGCGCTCTCACCGGCACGTTCCGGGGTCAGCCCGTCGGCTTCTGGGTCCACGTGCATGGCGTCCAGCGCATCGGTATTGGTGCGCTTCCTGCGCTCGAGATGAGTGAGCGCCGTGTTCACCGTGATCCGATGCATCCAGGTGGAGAACTTCGCATCGCCCCGGAATCGGGGGATGGCGCGCCAGGCTCGCACAAACGCCTCTTGGGAAACGTCGTAAGCGAGTTCCCGGTCCGAGACCATTCGTAGGGCCACCGTGTACACCTCATGCTGGTGGATCCTGACGAGCTCACCGAACGCCGCATCGTCACCCAATACCGCCAACCTCACCAGGTCTTGTTCGTCGAATCGTCCGACCTCGCGCCCGCTCATGGCGTTACCCCACGGATGGTTGCGTCTGCGGTGACGATCGTGGCGTCTCCTGCGGTCAATTGCAACGACAGCTTCGCCTCGTCCCCGGATCGGGAGTCGACCGCAGCTGTGGTGGCAGCAGCGACATTGGGGCGGAGGGCGTTGCGGAACCTGGCCTTGATCGAGACGACGGGAGCCTCACCCTCCGCGAAAGACGCCGCATGCTGGGTGAGCCAGGCGTTGAGCAGCAGCCCATGCACCACCACACCGTCGAGACCGGCGGCCCGCGCCGCCTCGTGGTCCCAATGCAGCGGGTTGAAGTCCACAGTCGCCGCCCCGTACCTGACCAGGTCGGCCCGACTCGCCGATCTGGCGACGACGTCGACTTCGCCGTTTGCTGGGAGCGATCGCTTCCCCGGCACGTCGCTCGTCGCCCTGGCGTCGGCCGGAGGTTCGCCCCGGTCCGCCGACGGCTCCCCTGCTGGCTGGTTGGACATGAGGAAGCTGGAGCGGGACTCGAGTACCAGGCGATCGCCGACGGCTGCGTTCGCCGAAAAGATGAGGAAGTAGGTACCGGATCGTTCTCTCACTCGATCGACGGTGCCCGTGATCTCCACGACATCACCGGGGCGGATCGGCGACGGGTAGGCGAAAGATTGGTCGACGTGGATGAGCGTCTTGACGTACTCGGCGATGCGAGGATCCCAAAGGAACTCGCCTGCCACATGGAACAGGAGGGCTGCGGCATACCCGGGAGGTGCGCTTTCGAGCCAGCGCTCCGGTACATCTCCCGTCGCCTCCACGAAGGCAGCGATCCGTTCCCTGTCGACGACGTGACTGATGGGCCCAATGACGAGCCCGTCCATGTCCGCTGGGGTCATGGGGGCCAGCGTACCGGTTGCCCCGGTCGCAGCCACGGGTGGTTCGTGGTTGCCATCAGGTATCTAGTACCGGTTCCCGGCGTGATACGTGATACGGGATACGTAATACGGGAGACGAGCGCCAGCGAGTCTCCGTATCAGCGAGTCTCCTTATGCAACGTGTGCTCTCGGCACCAGCGGCAGTACTTGCGTAACTCCAGGCGTTCCCTGGTGTTGGCCTTGCTTTTCGTGGTTACGTAGTTCCGCCGCTTGCACACCTCGCAGGCAAGTGTGATCGGCGGTCGTTTGGCGCTAGCCATTTATGTCGCTCGCTTCGCTCGCTGAGTCGCGAGTCGCGAGTCGTGAGCTCCAATACGTTCCTGCTCGTGACTCGTGACTCGTGACTACTCGATGATCTCTACTACCCGGCCGGCGCCGACGGTACGGCCACCCTCACGGATAGCGAACCGGAGACCCTGATCCATAGCAATCGCCTTACCCAACGTCACCGTCATCTCGGTGTTATCACCAGGCA
>JADFIY010000111.1 GCA_022566415.1 Acidobacteriota bacterium | reverse complement strand
CGTCAGGAAGCGGCACAGCCCAGCCGGTCAAGGCCGCTCCCTTACAGTCGCGGTTCGGATCACCGTCGTTCCGTTAGCGATCGTCGGATCCACCTGCGGTTCGTTGGCTGATCCGTTCGCCTAGAGGCGACCGGCACCACCGTCGCGCGGCTCGGTGAGGCCTTGAGGAGCACGCGGAGCCTCGTTATGGTGTGTGCCGTCTTCGGTGTGGCGTGGTCAGTGGGCGTACGCGGAGTTCGGTCAACCGGATGATTCATCCCACCCGAATCATGGCGAGTGCCACTGCTCTGTGAGCAGTGCCGACGGGCCGCACTGCCGGCGCGGCAGCGGCGCCTCGCTCCCTCACGGTCGCGGCTCGGATAAGATGCGAATTGCGCGAATCACTACACTACGTCGGGATCGAGCGAGCGACGCAAACGATGCTTGACTACCTGAAATTGATTCGGCCGAAGGAGTGGATCAAGAACCTGGCCGTTCTAGCCGGTCCGGTCTTCGCCCAGCGCTTCGACGCCGAATCGCTGTGGGCGATATCGATCATCTTTGCAGCCTTCTGCCTGGTCTCGGGCGCCAGCTACGTCATCAACGACCTCTCCGACCGCCAGGCTGACGCCCTGCACCCGGTCAAGAAGAACCGTCCCCTTGCCAGCGGGGCCGTGTCGCCGTTGCCGGCGGCGTTGTGGGCTGTGTTCCTGGTGGCGGGCGGCGTAGTGCTCAGCGCCCGGCTGCTGCCGATGGCCTGCACGGTGGTGGTGGTGGCATACTTTCTGCTCATCCTGTCCTATTCGTTGGCCCTGAAGCGTCGGATGATCCTGGATGTGATTCTGATTGCGATCGGATTCGTGCTTCGGGCGACGGCTGGTGCGGCGGCGGTCGGCGTGGTCGTATCGCCCTGGCTGTTCGTCTGCACCTTTACCCTCTGCATGTTCTTGGGCTTTGGAAAGCGCCGGTGCGAGATCGCGATCTTCGACAATCTCAATGAAGCCCGCGCCCACCGGGAAACGTTGGCCCGATATACTCCGGAGCTGCTCAACCATCTGATCAGCGTCTCCGGCGGCATCGCAATCATGACGTTCCTGCTGTACACCATGGACCGCGACCCGACCTTTGCCCCGCCGTTCCACAAACAGCACCTGCTCTACACGATCCCCCTGGTGGTCTACGGCGTATTCAGATATGCGATGGTGATCGAATCCGGACAGTGCCACGGGCCCGTCGACGTCATCCTGCGCGACCGCCCGTTTCTTGGTAACATCATCATCTGGACCGTGTGCGCCGCCGGCATCATCTGGGAGAAGCAATGGATGACTGCGTTCGGGTGGGAACGCTTTTTCGACCACGGGTGACCACGCACCGCCAGTGAGGCCAAGCAATGAATCGAGCTACCGTTGCCGTTCTCAAGACGTCTCCCGCCACCGTCCTGGCGGACTACCATCGCCTGATGAACCTGGCGGGTTATCAGGACGAGATCGACAAGACGATCGAGACCGGCCTGAAGGTCAACATCTCGTGGCAACACTTCTACCCCGCCTGCTCATCCACGCCCTGGCAGCTCGACGGCGTCATCCGGGCCATGTTGAAGGACGGCTACGCCCGCGAACGCGTGCACGCCTGCCACAACCGCACCGTCGTGGTCAGCGCCCGCAAGGGCGAGCGGAATAACAAGCACATCAACGTGGTCCGGCAACACGGCATCGGCAACGTGCACCTGTACGACGGCGAGCCCTGGATCAACGTGCGCGAAGCGGTCGGTGAGCTGAGCAAAAAGTTCCTGGTGCTCGACAAGGTCTACCCCAAGGGCTTCAGCATCCCCAGGCGGTTCATCGGTGAAAACATCATTCACCTACCGACGGTCAAGACGCACATCTTCACCACCATGACCGGGGCGATGAAAAACGCCTTCGGGGGGTTGCTCAACGAGAAACGCCACTGGACCCACGAGGTGATCCACGAGACGCTCGTCGACCTGCTCATGATCCAGAAGCACATTCACTCCGGGATCTTCGCGGTCATGGACGGCACGTTCGCCGGCGACGGTCCGGGGCCGAGGTGCATGATCCCCCACGTCAAGAACGTGCTGCTCGCCTCGAAGGATCAGGTCGCCATCGACGCCATCGCCGCCAAGATGATGGGTTTTAATCCGCTCGAGGACGTCAAGTTCATCCGCATCGCTCACGAGATGGGACTGGGCGTCGGCGATCCCAACGAAATCGAGATCGTTGGATCGCAGGAGGCGGCGAATGAGAACTGGAACTTCATCGGACCCTATGCCGACATGACCTTCGCCGCCCGGATGCAGCACAAGATTTACTGGGGCAGCCTCAAGAAGTGGTTGCAGTGGTCGCTCAAGACCTGGTTGGCTCCGTGGTCCTACGTCGCCAGCATCGGATACCACGATTACCTCTGGTTGCCGCTGGTGGGCAGAGAACGCGTCGACAAGGCCCTCAACAGCGAGTGGGGAAGGCTTTTTGTCAATTGGGAGACCCTGACCCCCAGCCAGGACGGCTGGCAGGACGTAGGGCCGGCGCCCGGCGTCGCCAGGCGGCGAGCCGTTTGATTCCGGCGAACGTCGCGCCTATGCATAGGGTGAGCTGAACCGCTTCGGGGCACCGTCCGGTAACCAAGACGGCGCGGGGATTCCGAGGGTCCGGGACCCGGTGGCCTGTGCACCTTTGGCCGTTGTCAGGGGGGGCGTAGGGGGGAAGCACACACCAAAGTAGGAGGGCAACATGATGAAGCTAGCTCGAAGTGTTTCCCTGGTTGGATGGACCGCCTTCGTTGTGCTGGGCGCCGCCGAAGCGCGGGCCAGCCGGTTCGACCCGGATCCCGGCCTAACCGGAGGCCCGTATGGCTGGGGTGCAAACTGCAGCAAATGCCACGGCGTGGTGAGCGGTCCCGGATCGGTGGAAATCGTCGGCCTGCCCGCCGCCTACGAACCGGGAGTCACCTACGACCTGATCGTTCGGGTTCAGGACGATACCCAATTCGGTGCGGGCTTCCAGTTCGGCGCCGAAGCCGACGAAGATCTGGTCGGGGTCATCTTCCAAACCGACAAAGTCAACACTCAACTCATCGATGCGGGCGGCGGGAGATTCTACATCGCCCACAGCGGCGACGGCGTCTCCGACTCGATCGACAACTGGGAAGGGCGTGGTCGGTCGGTGGAGTACGTGTTTCAATGGGAAGCTCCGTTTATCGACATCGGCCCGATCCGTTTCTTCGTCGCCGGAAACGCCATCAACGACGACCATTGGCTCGCCGGAGACCATATCTACGTCAAGTCGGTGACGGTAGAGATGACCGTGGACGGCGACGGTGACGACGACGACTAACCGAGCTTTACAGAATCTTGCGGCCGTTCCCCTCAAAACCACCCACGCCCTGAGGAGAGCGGCCGCAAGTACGTCCGTGATGCGACCAGAGCCCGACCGCCCGGTGAGTGTCGGCTAACCCCCTTCGCCCCGCCGAGAGGTCGATTGATGGGACTCCGCGGCGAACTCGCTGCCCTCCCGCACCCAGGCCATGAGTACCACCGCCGCCAGCATGTTTGCGGCCACTGCGACGATCGCTGGTCCCGCCAACCCCAGCGATCCGAAGAGGATCGGACCCAGGGCGGCGCCGATGCCGCGGCCCGTCGCCATCGCCACCACCGTCCACGCCAGATAACGGGCCCGGGTCGTCGGCTCCAACTCGGTGGCCAACGGAATCGACGACACGATGGTGAACTCGAACCCGAACAGGCCAAGTGCGAGAAAAGCCAGCCCGATGCCGAGCGAGTTGCCGGCGGGAACGAGCACGGCGAAGCCGACGGCCGAGACCATGAGCCCGATCAGCATGGAACGGCGTTTCCCGATTCGATCGGTAAAGGCGAAGGTGGCACCCTCCCCGGCCAGTTCTGCGAACCCGATCAAGACGGCGGCGCTACCGAGTGCAGCCAGCGTCAGGGCGAATGAGCCCTCGAGCCAAGCCCCAAATACGACGAACATCGTCTCCGCTCCCAGCGTGAACAGAGCGGTAACCGCGAGAAACGCCAGAGCCGAACTCCCGAATCGTCCTCCCTTCACCGTTGTGGGTACGGAAGGAGAATCCGGATCGACGAACCGGGGCACCAGCAGCAAGGCGACCACGGTCAGGGCCCCCAGCACCCAGAACGGGGTGGTCCACTCACCACGGGCGATGAGCCACCCGGTGAGCGGCGCCCCGATGAGCAACGAAAGCGCCCAGGTCAACTCGAACACCGCCAGGTACCTGGCACGGCGCTCATAGTGCACCCGGTCGGCGATATAGGCCTGGGAGGCGATGTCATAACTCGGCTTGGCCAGCCCGATCAAGGCGAACCCGAGGAGGGCACCGACGTAGACGCCGGTGAGGGCAGTCACTGCAGCACCTGCGATGAACAGCAGGCAGCCGGTGACGATCAAGCGCCGCCGGGCTTCGCCGCGCCCGGCAACCCGCTGGATCCCGGGTGTTGCCAGTCCGGCCACCCACCGGGCGCTGACCAGGAGGCCGGCAGCCTCCAGCGGGACCCCAAGCCCGCGGGCGATTGCGGGAAGGAAGGGGTACACGAACCGAAACGCCGTGTTCATCACCAGCCGCTCGGAGGTGAGGAAGGCGAGAGATGAGCGCAATGGCCGGGACATCGGGCGAGGTTAGATGCCCCAGGAGCCCTGATTACCCCGCCAGGCCACCGCTCCGCTCGTAGATTCCGGCCGAGACACCGAGAGTGCGCTGATAAGGCTCTGCGCCTCGCTCAGCAGCCGCTACGACTATTTCGACTCGCGCCCTGGAGCGCAACCCATGGTCGACCGGGCGATGGCCAGCCGCTACCAGGCGCCTCCGCCTCCGCCACCGCCACCGCCCCCTCCGCCGCCGCTGAAGCCGCCTCCGCTGCTCGACGGTGCGGCGAACGCCCCGGACAGCGAGCGTGAGATGCCTTCGATGGCATTGCTGGAATGCCCGCCGTAGTAGCCCTGGTGGCTGTACCAGAAGATGCTCGATGTTTCGACCAACGCCTCGGGGGCGGCGAAGCGGGCGGCGGCGAGCACATCTTCGGCAACCCCGAGGGCGATCCCATACACCAGGTACCGCTCCCACAGCGCCAGCGAGATGGGTGGTGCCTCCTGGATCCGGCTGAAGTCCTCCAGGTAGCGGCGGAATGCCTGCCCCGGCGGGTTTGTGGCGGCCGCTACCGCGCCCCCAGCGGGGCCAGCAGCGAGCGCAACCGCCCGGGAAACTTCCAGGGGTCGCCGCTCTCGGTTCTCAGATAGTGGGCGATCACCACGCTCTGCACCGCGGCGGCGGCACACCACAGCGAGACCAGCCCGGTGACGAGCAGCCAGGCCAGTCCGCTAACGATGACGAGGTTGACCCCGCCCAACCATACGAGACGACGATCGGTCGACATCAGCAGTGGCACGGCGACGGCGGCGATGTATAGAGCACCGAGGGGGTCGGAGTAGGTGTTGCCGACCCGGTAGTCGATGAAATGGCCACCGATCGACGCCCGGACGGGACCAGCGACGAGTACCACTCCGAGGATGATCCCGACGAGAACACCCAAGGCGAGAAACGGCGTCATCCACCGGCGCCGCTGCCGATTCGGTTCGACGCTCCTCACCGCGAGCGGAACCAGGATCGGGACGACGACCAGAGCGATGGCGAGGTACAGCCAGGCCGACACCGAGCCGACCAGTTCCGGGAGTCGGGCAGTGAGACTCCACCACACCCCTGCATCCATGAGCTGATGGAAGGCGAACATCAACGGGATCACCGCCAACGCCAGCTGACGACGACGTGACACGTGGCGCAAGGCGTCGACGCCGATCGCCCCGATGACAAACGCGGCGAACAGATCCACTTCGCCCGACAGGCACATCACGATTGGCGACACAACAGGCTCCCCGGGCGCCGACGCCACGGATCGTATGGTCCACGTTAGGGACCAGCCAGGGCCCGAAGTCCCGGGTTGGCGCCCCGCCTCGCTACCGGGTGGGCGACGGCGGTTCTTCGTTCCCCGGCGAGTCGGCGGCGTCGAGATGATCGATGAGGCGGTCCAGGAAGGGAACCTGGCCCTTGGTCAGCAGCGATCGTGCCTCGGCGACGTTCTTCCACGCCGCCTCGTCGATCTCTGGGAACTCCCGGATCTTCCCCGAGCCCCGCGGCCACTCGAGCCGGAAGGTGTTGCTGACCGCCGACTCGGCATCGAAATCGCCCTCGCGGGCGAAGACGGTGATGGTCTTGCTCCCCGATTTGACCGAGCCGAGAACGATGTTGGGCCCGTCGGGTGGGGGTGAGCCCATCTCCTCTTCGAACTCCCTGATCGCCACCGCCAGGTGATCGTGCTCGGCGTCGTCATGGATCCCCTTAGGCACCGACCACGCATGGTCCTGCTGGTTCGCCCAGAACGGTCCGCCCATGTGTCCGATCAGCACCTCGACGATGCCGTCGGGGGTTCGCCTGAAAAGGAGCAGACCAGAGCTATCAACCATGGCACGACCCTAGTTACACCCTTGCCACCGGGCCGGACCCGGAAGCCACCCATGAAGTTGCTTCGCTACCCGCGATTCGGCGCGGGTAGGCTCGGAAACGTTCGGAGCGCGACACAGGAGGCGTCACCCATGGGCGAATGGCAGTTCCTCGACCCGGCTTCACGCGGCAACCTCATGGAGGCGTGGGAACGGGAGTCGGAGGGGATGTTCGAGCTGGCGGCAGACCCGGACCGCTGGGAAGCACCCACCGGAGCGGGACACTGGGAGGTGAGAGACGTCATCGGACATCTCGTCGACACCACCGAGACCTACTTCATCGGATTCGATACCGCCCGTGGAGAGGGCGAGGGGCCGGAGAACCTGGGTCTCCGCGACATGGCCCTCAATGTCAACAAGGGCGCACAGGCGTTCCGGGATACGCCGCAGAGCGAGCTGTTGGCACGGCTGAAGGACGACCGCGATCAGATGATGGGGATAGCCGCCGATCTCACCGATGACGAATGGTCGGAGATGCTGGTGCCACACAAGTACATGGGGCCACTCCCTGCGCCGTTCTACCCGCTGTTCCAGGTCGTCGATTACGGAGTCCACAGCTGGGACATCCGCGAGGGCACCGGCATGGCCCACGCCCTCGACGCCGACACCGCCGACATCCTGGTGCCGCTCGCCTTCATCCTGTGGCAGTCGACGCCAGACGCCCCGACCGAGACCGAGCCCTACACCATCGGCGTCGAGGTGACCTCGGGTCGCAACGCCGGCAAGCATCGGGTGTCGCTGTCTCCCGAAGGCCTCACCGTGGAGGAAGGTGAGCTCGACGACCTCCCCGCCGTGATCGAGTTCGATCCAGCGACCATCGTGCTGACCTCCTACGGGCGAATGAACGCAGGCACGATCAGGGGCGATCGCGAGGTCGCCGACCGGTTCCTGAACTCGTTCTTCCGCATCTGAAGAGACGCCGGAGGAGCAATGAGAAACCCGGCCGTACAGGGCCGGGTTTCTCATCGGGTTATTGCGGGGTTCAGTTCCTAGTTGTTGCCTCTCCGTGGCAGCAACGGGCACTCGAAGTACTTGTCGGTCGACTCGAAGTCGCTCAGGACGAGGTTCCCAACCCTATCGGCGTTCGCGTACTTGCTGCAGAACTCGGTTTTGAGAGTGTTCAGGTGCCAGCGACCTCCGTTGTAGTCCTGATCACCGGGCTTTGATTCAGAGATGAGGTCGACTCCCTGGGCGAATTTGTCCATGCCGCAGCGGGCATAGAGCTGGTCGAAGGGTTCGCTAGCCGGATCGAACGTGGCAGGAGTTACCACACCATTGAAGAGCTCCCCGTCGACCCACGTCATCGGCCTGGGCCGGGGGCCGCCCCCTTGGGCAAGAGCCGGCGCCGCGGTGACGGCGAGCATCTCGCGCATGCCCGGTCCACCCACGGGCCCTTCGCCGCGAATGACAACCACGTCACCCTTTTGGATTTTGCGTTGCTCGATGGCAGCGAAACATTCTTCTTCGGAGTCGTAGACTTTGGCGGGGCCGGTGAGGGTGTGGCTTTTGAGGCCGGCGAGTTTGGCGACGGCGCCGTCCGGCGAAAGGTTGCCCTTCATGATCGCGAGGTGACCCTTGGCGCTCATCGGCGCGTCCCATGATTTAACAACGACCTGTTTTTTATCGAAGACCGAGGGGATGTGTTCTAAATTTTCCGCAAGGGTGCGGCCGGTGACCGTCATGCAGTCGCCGTTGAGGATGCCCTTATCGAGCATCGCCCGCAGCACCGCCGGCGTACCCCCGACGCGATGCAAATCAAACATCACGTACTGGCCACTGGGCTTGAGGTCCGCGAGATGCGGCACGATTTCGCCCAATCGATCAAAATCCTCCAGCGACCAGTCGACTTCCGCCTCGTGCGCGATCGCCATCAGGTGCAGCACCGCGTTGGTCGAACCGCCCAGGACAATCACAAGC
>JADFIY010000006.1 GCA_022566415.1 Acidobacteriota bacterium | reverse complement strand
GGGGGCGTCTTCGACGCCGCAGGCGGCAGCCACCAAGGCAAACATGGCAACAGCAATCAGGCTCCGTCGCACCAAGTCGAGCGTAGCGAGCCCAAACCTCTCACCGAGCGGCGCGGGGAGCTGAACTACCCGATCGGTGTGCTGGTCGATGCCTGCTCTGACCCAGGCACCGCGGTTGGTGGATCCGGTAGCCGCCCCCGGAGGAAATAGGTCGGCATGTCGCCCTTGCCCTTTACGGGAATGACGCCGCGGGGTTCGAACAGGTAGCGGTCGCGCAGCTTCTCGTAGACGTGTTCGGTGACCTGGATGTGTCCGGGAACGCCGTGCGACTCCATTCGGCTGGCGGTGTTGATCGTGTCTCCCCAGATCTCGTAGCTGAACTTTCGCTTGCCGATGACCCCAGCCACAACCGGTCCGACGTCGATCCCGATCCGCAGCTGAAGGCGCCCAAAGCCGGGGACGGTGTGCTGATCGGCTTCGGCACCCATGGCGAGCGCCAGGTCGGCAATGGCCGCGGTGTGGTCGGGATCCGTGCCAGGTAACCCTCCCATGGCCTGGTAGGCATCGCCGATGGTCTTCAGCTTCTCGAGGCCAAGCTCGTCGGTGAGGTCGTCGAACTTCGAGAACAGCTCATTGAGCAGGTGGACCACGTCGGTAGGTGCCACCTGCTCGGACATCGGAGTGAATCCCACGATGTCCGCCACCACCACCGTCACCTCCGGGATGCGATCGGCGATGGGCTCCTCCCCTCGCTTGAGTCGTTGCGCGATCGCCGCGGGCAGGACGTTGAGCAGCAGCCGCTCCGACTTCTCCTGCTCCACCGCGAGCAGCCGGGTCTGCTCGTCGAGGGCGATGCGCGCTCTCTCCCGCTCGCCGATGAAGAACAAGAGCGGTACGAACATGACGAGTGCGACCCCAAGAAAGCTGAGCACGAAGAAGGTGGTGATCACCCCTGTAGGGATCTCAGGGGCGGTTTCGGCGACGGAGCTATCGATCAGGCCGGACAAGACGGACAAGCCGGCAAAGCCGGCAAACCAGGGCCACAGGGAGGCACCGGCAACATGCGCCAGCAGCGGGGCCACCATCGCCCACATGGCGACGGCACTTCCGTTGGCGAAGCCACCAAGGCTCCACTGCATGAGGAAAGGCAGCGTCAACACCATCAGCATCTGGGAGGCCCGGAACAAGCCGATGCGCTTCGTGCGGGCCAGCACGACGAGGCCGACCGCGGATCCCACACCGTACACGACCGGGATCGCTGCCGCTATCGGCAGGCCGAGGTACCCGAAGACCACCGACCACACCAGGACGATCGGTGTGGGGAGGGCGACGATCAGAACGAGTGCCATCTTCTCGGTCCGCTCCCGCTGGGTGTCGTCTGCGCGCGCCCCGAGGTTGACGAACCAGTCGAGGGCACCGGGAAGATGTTCGGTCCAAGCCAGATGGAGCCTACCGAGCGGCCGACAGGCCCCTTCGGATCTACATGTTCCGCCGGTACCGGCCCCCGACGGCGTACAGGGCGTGGGAAAGCTGGCCCAGCGACGCCACCTTGGTGGCGTCCATCAACGCTTCGAAGGTGTTGGCGCCTTCGAGAGCCGTCTTTTGCAGCTGGTCGAGTGCTGCCTCGGCTTCCTTGGCGTTGCGCTGCTGGAAGGCGTGCACCGCCTCGATCAGACGCTGCTTGTCCTGGTCAGTCGAGCGGATGATCGTGTCTGGAATGACAAACGGTGAACCCTCCGGCGACAGGAACGTGTTGACCCCGATGAGCGGAAGCTCACCCGACATCTTCATGCGCTCGTACAGCAGCGACTCCTCCTGGATCTTCGACCTTTGGTACATGCGCTCCATGGCCCCGAGCACCCCGCCGCGGTCGGTCAGCCGATCGAACTCGGCGAGCACCGCCTCCTCGACGAGGTCGGTGAGCATTTCGATGATGAAGCTGCCCTGCAATGGGTTCTCGTTCTTGGTCAGCCCGAGCTCGCGGTTGACGACGAGTTGGATCGCCATCGCCCTCCGAACCGATTCCTCTGTGGGGGTGGTGACCGCCTCGTCGTAGGCGTTGGTGTGTAGCGAGTTGGCGTTGTCGTACACCGCGTACAGGGCCTGGAGGGTGGTTCTGATGTCGTTGAACGAGATCTCTTGGGCGTGCAACGACCGGCCAGAGGTCTGGATGTGGTACTTGAGCTTCTCCGACCGTTCGTCGGCGCCGTAGCTGTCGCGCATCGCCTTGGCCCAGATCCTCCTCGACACCCTCCCGATCACCGCATACTCGGCGTCGACGCCGTTGGAGAAGAAGAACGACAGGTTCGGAGCGAACGAGTCGATCGGCATATCGCGGGAGAGGAAGTACTCAACGAAGGTGAAGCCGTTGGCCAGCGTGAACGCCAGCTGGGTGATCGGGTTGGCCCCGGCTTCTGCCATGTGGTAGCCGGAGATCGACATCGAGTAGAAGTTGCGTATCCGGTGAGCGTCGAAGTACTCCTGGATGTCTCCCTGCATCCTCAGCCCGAACTCCGTGGAGAAGATGCTGGTGTTCTGTGCCTGGTCCTCCTTGAGGATGTCGGCTTGCACCGTTCCCCGGACTCGTGACAGCACGTCGGCCTTGATCTGCTCGTATGCCTCCGGCGGCAGCACCTCGTCACCGAGCATGCCGAGCAGCATCAGCCCCCTCCCGTCATGGCCCTGCGGAAGGTCGCCGTGGTAACGGGGCCGCTCCAGACCGCGGTCTTCGTACTTGGCCCGCATGGCTGCCTCGACGTCGTCGGCGAGTCCGTGCTCGACGATGTACAGCTCGCACTGTTGATCGATGGCGGCATTGAGAAAGAAGGCCAGGATCATCGGGGCCGGTCCGTTGATCGTCATCGACACCGAGGTGGCGGGATCGAGCAGGTCGAAACCGCTGTACAGGCTCTTGGCATCGTCGAGGGTGGCCACCGAAACCCCCGAGTTCCCCACCTTGCCGTAGATGTCAGGCCTGACGGCAGGATCCTGCCCGTACAGGGTCACCGAGTCGAACGCGGTCGACAACCGGATCGCCGCCATCCCCGCAGACAGGTAGTGGAAGCGGCGGTTGGTCTGCTCCGGGCCTCCCTCGCCTGCAAACATCCTTGTGGGGTCTTCCTCGGTGCGCTTGAAAGGAAACACCCCCGCGGTGAACGGGAAGCGGCCGGGAAGGTTCTCCTGCATCCCCCACCGCACTCGATCGCCCCATCCCGAGAATCGAGGATGGATCACCTTGGGAATCTCGGTGCCGGACAGCGTGGTGGTAGTGGCCTCGACCTCGACGGTTTCGCCCCGTACCTCGTAAGAGGCTCGCGAGCCGCGGTACGCCTCGACGTCGGTGTCCCAACGGTCGAGCAGGCTGGCGGCCTCGGGGGTGAGTTGCGCGAGGACACGGTCTCGCGCCTCGTGCACCGCCGGCTCGTCGACCTCCCGCGCAGCGATGGTCAGCGCCTGTGCCTGCACAGCCAATTCGGCTTGTTCTGCGACCTTGGTGTTGTAGTCGCGCACCACCTGTGAGATCTCAGAGAGGTAGCGGACCCGATCCTTGGGAACGATCGAGCGGACCCCACCCAGATCGGTCGGCAGGTCTTGGGATGGAACAAGGTCATCGCCGGTCAGTTCGGCGACTGCCGCTATCAGCACCTGGTAGAACCGGTTGGTCCCGGCGTCGTTGAAGTGCGAGGCGATAGTCGTGTACACCGGGAGGTCCTCATCGGCGACCTCGAACGCCTCGTGATTTCGCTTGTACTGCTTGCGCACCTCACGCAAGGCATCTTCGGCTCCCCTGCGGTCGGCCTTGTTGATGACGACCAGATCGGCGAAGTCGAGCATGTCGATCTTCTCCAACTGGCTGGCCGCTCCGTACTCGGGAGTCATCACGTACACGGAGAGGTCGGAGTGGTCGACGATCTCGGTGTCGGCCTGCCCGATGCCAGACGTCTCCAGCATGATCAGATCGAACCCGGCAGTCTTGACCAGATCGATGGCAGACGCGACGTACGGGGAGAGGGCCAGGTTGGCCTGCCGGGTGGCAAGCGACCTCATGAACGCCCGTTCGTCGCCGATCGAGTTCATTCGGATCCGGTCGCCGAGAAGGGCTCCTCCGGATCTGCGCCGCGAAGGGTCGACAGAAATAATCGCCACCGTGCGATCGGGGAAATCGGCAAGGAAGCGCAGAACCATCTCGTCGACGAGCGAGCTCTTGCCCGCTCCCCCGGTACCCGTTATGCCGACCACCGGGGTGTTGCGCCGCGATGCAGCTAGGCGAGCCTCCGCCACCAGCTGGCCATCGGGGTCGTGCTCCACGACCGAGATCATCCGTCCCAGCAGCCGCGGCGTCGCTGTGGTCAAGGTGGCGACGTCAAAGGTGGCGTCCGGATCGACGACCGGGAAGTCGGCCTGCTCGACCAGGTCGTCGACCATGCCCTGAAGGCCGAGAGTGCGCCCATCATCGGGTGAGTAGATCCTGGTTATCCCGGATCGCTCCAGCTCCTCACCTTCGGAGGGGAGGATCGTCCCTCCGCCGCCCCCGAAGATCTTGACGTCGGCGGCGCCGCCTTCGTCGAGCAGCTGGCGCACGTAACGGAAGAACTCCATGTGACCGCCCTGGTAAGAGGTGATGGCGACGGCCTGGGCGTCCTCCTCGATGGCCGCCTTGACGATGTCGGCGGCGGATCGGTCGTGGCCCAGGTGGATCACTTCGACGCCGGTCGCCTGCAGGATCCGGCGCATGATGTTGATGGTGGCGTCGTGCCCGTCAAACAGCGAGGTCGCGGTCACGATCCGAATGTGATGGTTCGGTTGATAGGCCATCTACCCAAAGGATACGACGCGTCCGTTGGTTCAGCAGGACGCATATTGTCGAGATGCGCCACCACATGAGTGGCACCCCGGCTCACGGACGGACGGCGGAGATCAGATAACGCACGAGAAGACCGTCGCGCACGGCGGCCAGTTCTTGGCGACGGCTGGACTGACCCTCGGCGAACTCGTCGGCGCCGAGGAGATCCTCGAGCTCGGCTGATTCGGCGTCTCTGGCTCGAATCGAGGTCGAGAGCGTCGCCGCGTACTCGTCGGTGACTTCGGCGAGGTCGACGTTGTCGAATCCGGCCGCCGTCATGAGGAGCGGGTAACCGGGCTCGGCATCGACGTATTCGGGCCCTGCCGCAATGTCTCGGGCAGAGACGCCGTCAGCGGCGGCGACAACGAAGAATGACAGCAGCGCACCCGGCTTGAGGACCCTGCTGCAGGCTCTCAGCACGGAGAGCTTGGCAGGCAGTCAACACAGCACGTCCGAGCTCGTCGCTGCATCGAACCGTTGGTCCTGGAGCGGTAGCGAAGCGGCAGTGGCGGCGATCACGGTGCCTCGTACTCCGTCGTCCCGCATGCGCCGGTTGGCCGTGCGCAGGCCCTCGAGCGGCAAGTCGGTGAGTACGACATCGCATCCGGTGGAGCGGGCGAGGTGGATGCCGGGCCACCCTGCGCCGCTCCCGAAGTCGAGGAGACGCTTCCCGGGCGCGAGATCGAGCAGGTCGGCGAGCCGGTCCGCTTGCCCGCGTGTCGTGTAGCTGGTCGCCCCGTAGTCGGATCCCGTCACGGCGCGCTCGATGCGGAGCATCACCGGCTCTTCACCGATGCGGTAGCGGGCGTCGAACTCCTCGATCAGGTCTCTGGATTCGTCAGACATCGGTTCAGTATCGGCGACGAAACGGAGCTAGGTCAATCAAGACCTAATTGACCTCGATACCGAGACGAGCGACCAAGACACGACCCAGCGCGCTTTCACCACGATGGCACGTCCATAACGAAGCCACCTCGGCGTGCGAGTCCCAGGGACCCGCGTTGAGTGGTAGCGCGGCTTGGAGTGTGCATATCCCTCTGATTTGTGTCACCGCGGTGATGTATGATACGAACATATGTTCGATAGAGTGTATGAACCGATTCCAACGATATTGGCCGATCTCGAACCTGGCCCTGAGCTGGGGGGAATCCTGGCTTGTATCGACGTCACCGAAGTGTCACCCCACGACCGAATCACCGTGCTCCAAGCCCACCACAGGCAACGGTCCTATTACGACGCACAGGTGTACCGCGATATGGCAGCGGTCGTCGACGTCATGGAAGATGGCGACCCGCAATGGGCCGCAGAATCTGCCGCTGCTGAGATCAGGGTCGCGTTGCGTTTGACCCGCCGCGCCACCGACACCGAGTTGTCGTTTGCGTTGGAATTGCGGCAGCGCCTCCCCCGGGTGTGGGACGCGTTGGTCGCCGGGAACATCGATATCCGGCGGGCCAAGACGTTCAGCTACGCCACCACCCATCTCTCCGACGCTACGACTCGACGGGTGGTGGACCGTGTCATCGATGTCGCTGGACAGCTCACCACCGGCGAGTTGAAGGCCCGCCTCGACCGGGTAGCAATGGAAGCCGACCCCGACGGGGCCCAGGAACGGTATGAGGATGCAGTCAAAGACCGCCGCCTCGTGGTAGAACGCACCACGTCGGGGACCGCCAACCTGATGGGGCTGGAGCTGCCGCCACATCGAGTCAGCGCCGTGTCGCGACGGATCAACCACCTCGCTCGCAGCTTGAACACCAGGGACGACCCCCGGTCGATGGATCAACTCCGCGCCGACGTCTATTTGGATCTCCTCACCGGCAACGCCGACAGTTCTGCTGGTGGGGTGCATATCCAAACCGACCTCGACACGTTGGCTGGGCTTGCTACACATCCCGGCGAACTCGCCGGCTACGGCCCGGTCATCGCCGACATTGCCCGCCAAGTCGCCGCAGAACAAGACGGCGCACAGTGGCGCTGGACCATCACCGACCCCGCCACCGGACAGGCCCTCTACAACGGCACCACCCGCCGCCGCCCCACTGTCTCACAACGCCGAACAGTCCTAGCCCACAACCAGACCTGCATCTTCCCCGGATGTCGCATGCCAGCCATCGACTGCGACCTCGACCACCGGACCCGATGGGTCGACGGCGGAGAAACCACCATCGACAACCTCGCACCCCTGTGCCGCCACGACCACCGCATTCGACACCAAGCCGGATGGACCCACCAACCCCTCCCCAACGGCGACCACCAATGGATCACCAAACTCGGCCACACCTACACCACCAGCGGTAGGCCCCCCTAACCAGTCGTGAGGCTCGAAACGGCAGACCAAACGACTATTTCAGAACAACCCGTCGGGAGGGGTAACGGTGATCACTCGTGCCTCGAGGTCGACCGCAGGCACGATGGCGGACACGAACGGGACTTCGACGCGGGAACCATCGGCGGTCTCGATGACCAATCGATCTTGGGCGTCGCCGAACTCCACACCGGTCACGGTGCCGAGGGTCTGCCCTTCGGGCCCCAACGCGGTGGCACCGATCAGATCGTCCGGCCAGAACTCCGCATCACCAAGAGGGCGACGGTCGGTGGCCGGTATCTGGAAGACGGTGCCGCGGAGGGCGTCGGCGCCATCTCGATCGTCGATCCCGGCGAAGCGGACCAGCAGATCATCATGGTGCGGTCGCAGCGCGGTCACTTCGAGGGTCCGGGGTGGAGATTCGTCTGTGATGAACGAGGCTCCGACCACCCAGCGGTCGGGGTCGTCGGTCTGCGGTCTCACGACGACTTCGCCGCCGATCCCGTGAGCGCGACGGCCATAACCGACATCGACGAGATCCACGTCAGTCGAGGAACTCCACGTCGACGGACAGCCCTTCCTCCTCACCGGCAATGCTCGCCACCGATCGAATGGCACGAGCAACCCGCCCGCGGCGACCGATGACGCGGCCCATGTCGGATTTGGCGGTGCGGACCTCAGCGACGACGGAGTCGTCGCCATCCGACACGATCTCAACCTTTACCGATTCCGGATCGTC
This sequence comes from Acidobacteriota bacterium, assembly GCA_022566415.1. Classification (GTDB taxonomy): domain Bacteria; phylum Actinomycetota; class Acidimicrobiia; order Spongiisociales; family UBA5794; genus JACZST01. Next base: position 25,443 of record JADFIY010000006.1, on the reverse strand, counting down.
GACGATCTCGGTGACTAGATACCTGACGACCTTCTCGACGATCTCGCCCTGCTTCATGCGTCCTCCGAGTTCTCTTCCTCGGCCACGTCAGCTGCCTTCTCGGCCGAAGTTTCTGCGGTGTCTTCTGCTTCCTTTGGCGACCCTTCGGAAGCGGTCTCTGCGGCATCGGCTGCCTCTTCTTCGGAACCGGCAGCTGGCAGCTCGTCACCGACCACTTCTCCGCCTGCCTCCTCTTCGGAACTGGCAACTGGCGACTGGTCACTGGCAACTTCTTCTGCCTTCTCTGGATACGCCGTTGGCGCATGCTCGCCAACGGTGTGAATCTCGCCCTTGTCGACGCGGAACTGCGCCCAGGCCCCTGTTATCTCGAGCAGCTTCCTGGCACGGTCGGTCGGCTGGGCTCCCTTGTGCAGCCAGTCGAGGGCGCGCTCGTTGTTGATCTCGATGAGGGACGGTTCCTGGCGGGGGTCGTAGCGTCCGATTTGTTCGATGTACTTGCCGTCGCGGGGCTTGCGTGAGTCCATGACGACGACGCGGTACGAAGGCTGCTTCTTCTTGCCCACCCTGGTCAGGCGGATCTTCACCGGCATCGTTACCTCTTTTGGTTCCTGCCCATCGCCGGCAGGGACAGCCCCGGGATGGGGCTCTTCCCACCTGCGATGTCCTTCATCATCTTCTGCATCTCGGCGAACTGTTTGAGCAGGATGTTGACATCCTGCGGCCGAGTCCCCGAGCCGGACGCGATCCGGCGTTTGCGGCTTCCGTTGAGGAGCTTCGGATCCCGCCGCTCTGTCTGCGTCATCGACCGGATGATCGCTTCGACCCGACCGAGGCGACGGTCGTCGATCTCGACGTCGCGTAACGCCGTTCCAGCGCCGGGGAGCATACCAACCAGTTGCTGCAATGGCCCCATCTTCTTGATCTGCTGGAACTGATCAAGGAAATCCTCGAGGTCGAACGACGCATCCCGCATCTTCGCCGCGGCCAGCTCCGCCTCTTGCTCGTCGTAGACGGTTTCTGCCTTCTCGATGAGGCTCAGGACGTCCCCCATGCCCAGAATCCTCGACGCCATCCGCTCCGGATAGAAGGCGTCCAGGTCGTCGATACCCTCCCCGACCCCGACGAACTTGATCGGCCGGCCCGTTACCTCCCTCGCCGATATGGCCGCACCACCCCGGGCGTCGCCGTCGAGCTTGGTGAGGATCAAGCCGGTCAGGTCGATGTAGTCGAGGAAGCCATTGGCGACATTGACCGCCTCCTGGCCCGTCATGGCGTCGAGCACCAGCAGCACCTCATCGGGATCCGCCGCTTTGTGCACCGCAGCGAGCTCCTTCATCAGGTCTTCGTCGATCTGGAGCCGGCCCGCGGTGTCGATGATGACCACGTTCAACGAATCGCTTCGCGCCGCCTTCAGCGCACCCTTCACCAGCTTGGGTGCCTTGACGCCGCGGTCGGTGTACACAGGAACGCCGATGCGCACACCCAACTTCTCCAGCTGGTCGATGGCCGCCGGCCTCTGTAGGTCGGCGGCGACGAGCATCGGCCGCCTTCCTTTCGATTTCAGGTGCCTGGCGAGTTTGGCTGCGGTCGTCGTCTTCCCCGATCCTTGCAGACCGGCAATGAGGATCACCAGCGGCGGAGCTGCTGGTCTCGCCAACGGCGCCTCATCCTCACCCAGGGTGACGATCAGCTCTTCATGAACGATCTTGATCAACTGCTGAGCCGGGGTGAGGCTCTTCATCACCTCAGCGCCTACCGCTCGTTCCTTGACCCTCGCCAGCATCGACTTGACCACCGAGACATTCACGTCTGCCTCGAGCAGGGCGATGCGGACCTCCCTGAGGGCGGCGTCGACGTCGGTTTCGCTGAGCCTGCCCTTGCTACGCAGACGGGCGAAGGTGTCATTCAACTGATCGGAGAGCGCCTCGAACATCGAAGCTAGAGCTTACGGGTCACCGGCGGCATCCCGATCTGCCGTGTTCAGGAGGCCTGGGCCCCGACCGCCCGGTCCGCGGTCACCCGCCGCTCGACATCGACGGCGCCGACCGCGATCACCGCCGCGGCCACCGCGCAGATGAGCAACACCGCGGGCGCAGCATTGAACCCGGCGCCAAAGGCTTCCAGCTGATAGAGGAGGAGGAACGGAGAGAAGATGGTGGTGAGCAGGAGAGCGACGCCCATCGATGCCCACGCCAGGCGGTGCCGGGGAAGCCGCTGCCACACGAGCACCCCGGCGATGAGTAGCAGCGTCCAGTCGTGAACGACCAGGTGGGCGGCGGCGATCAGACCAACGACGACCGCTCCGGCGTATGCCAGGGTCAAATCGTCGTGCACGCGTCTGACGAACCACACCAGTGCCAGCCCGGCGCCGATCGTGAGTGCGACGGACAATGCCGAGATGAAGGTCGGATTGGCTGGGCCGTCGGTGACGACCATATTCCACATGGCGAACTCGTAGTAGGGCGAATCCCCAAAGGCGTAGAGCTCGGGCAGCTTGCTTGCCGCCTCGAAAAAGCCAACCCAGGCCAAGGGAAGCAGGATGAGCGAGACCGCGATCAAGGCGCCACCGGTGGCGAAGGCGCCCACGATGGCGGGCCGCATCGTGCGCCACCGGCTCAGCCACCAGAACACGAACCCGACAAGCAATTGTGGTTTGAACACAACAAGGCCGAGCACGGCGCCCGCGGCGCGGAACCGGCCGTTTCGCAGCGCCGCGTATCCCAAGGACATCAGCATGAAGACGATCAGCGAGGTCTGCCCGAGACGGAGGGCGAAGAAGACCGGGACCGTCAGCAGAGCGGCGGCGGTGGCCAGCGGCCAGGACGGCACATCGAGGGCACGGAAGCCGATCGCCATGGCAGAAACCGAGATGACGGCCCACAACACCCAGGCGGGGACGACACCCATGGCGACAAACGGCAGAAAAAAGACGGCAGTGAACGGAGGATTCACAAACGGTGGCCCGTCCAGGCCTACCGGCCAGGTCGAGTCGTACATGGCAGTGGTCTCTCCCCGGCTCAGCAACGTGGCCGCGCTGTGGAAGGCCCGAAAGTCCCAGCCGACCGGGGTGCCGGACTGATCGACGCCGGACGGGATGACGGCGATGAACCAAAGGACCCACAGGATCAACGCGATGACCCCGGCAACGGCGAGGGCGGCCACCAACAGCTTCCCGTGGCGCTCGAGCGGGTTCTGTTGATCGCGACGAGCACGACTGGACATCGGTTCGGCCTCAGTGTCCATCATCGCGACCATACCGGGCGGGTGGCGGAAGACCATTGGTTCCTGCGAGACTCGGGGACATGAACCTGACTGTTATCGACCATCCGCTGGCCCGGCATTACCTAACCATTCTGCGCGACGAGAACACGCAGCCGGAAGCGTTTCGATCGGCGGCGCGAAGCCTCACCTACGCCCTCGTCCTCGAGGCGACCAAGGCCCTTCCGGTCGACGAGGTCGCTGTGACCACTCCGATGGAACAGACAACCGGCCACCGCATCCACGATGTCGTTGCCATCGCCGTCCTCCGAGCGGGACTCGGCATGCTCGATGCCGTTCTCGACCTGATCCCTGGATGCAAGGTCGGTTTCGCCGGGGTGCAACGAGACGAGTCGACGGCCACGCCGATGGAGTACTACGCCAAGCTGCCGGACCTCGCCGACGCCACGGTCCTGGTGCTCGAACCGATGCTGGCCACGGGAGGCTCCCTCTCCTGGGCAGTGGAAAAGGCGAAATCCTCAGGGGCGATAGATATCACCGCCCTGTGTGTCGTTACCGCCCCCGAAGGCGTCGCACGCATGGGCGAGGAGCACGAGGACGTGCCAATTATCGCCGCCGCCCTCGACCGTGACCTCAACGACAAGTGGTACATCCAGCCGGGGTTGGGCGACATGGGCGACCGCCTGTTCGGCACGCTGTGACCCACCGCGACCACACCTACCGGCTGCTCCGGCTGCGAAAGCCATGACGGACTTCACCGGGGCGGTGGGCGATGTGCTGCAGCAACTCGGCCCAGGCGATGTCATGTCGTACGGAGAGATAGCAGAGGAGGCCGGGTACCCGGGCGCAGCACGGGCGGTCGGCAACCTGCTGGCCATCACCCCTGGCTTGCCGTGGTGGCGTGTGGTGACACAGTCGGGGCGCCTGGCCCCCGGCCACGAGCGGGTTCAAACAGAATTGTTGCGATCAGAAGGCGTGAGGGTGCGCCAGGGGCGTGTCATCGATCGGACGCAGCGATGACATACCGAATGACGGAGTTGATCGCCACCAAGCGCGAGGGGAAGGCGCTCACCCAAGAACAGCTCTTCTGGATCATCGACTCGTACACCGATGACGAGCTACCCGACTATCAGATGGCCTCCTTTCTGATGGCGGTGTTGTTCCAGGGGATGGACGACGTCGAGCTGGGGTGTTGGACCGACGCGATGCTCTCCTCCGGCGTGGTACTCGACCTCTCAGGTTCGCCGTTGCCGAAGGTCGGCAAGCACTCGACTGGAGGCGTCGGCGACAAGACCAGCATGGCGCTGGCTCCGCTGGTAGCGGCGTGCGGAGTTGCGGTCCCAAAGATTTCCGGACGCGGGCTGGGGCACTCCGGAGGCACCCTGGACAAGCTGGAGTCGATCCCCGGGTTTACCACCGAGCTCGATCTGGGACGGTTCACTCGTCAGCTCGAGGACATCGGCATCGTGCTCGCCAGCCAGTCCGAGGAGCTGGTTCCTGCCGACCGCCGCATCTACTCCCTGAGGGATGCCACAGGAACGGTCCCGTCGCTCCCGCTGATCGCCTCATCGATCATGTCCAAGAAACTCGCAGAAGACCTCGACGCACTGGTCCTCGACGTCAAGGTCGGCTCCGGTGCGTTCACGAAGGATGTCGAAGAAGCACGGTTCCTCGCCGCCACCATGGTCTCGATCGGGCGCTCCTACGGCACACCGGTGGTGGTGTTGCTCACCTCCATGGACCAGCCGCTCGGTGTCGAGGTCGGCAACGCCAACGAGGTTGCCGAATCGATTGCCGTCCTCCGCGGCGAAGGCCCGGCAGATGTCGTTGAGCTGACGATGGCGCTTGGCGTCGAGATGCTCATGGCTGCTGGGATCGGGGATGCCGAGCAGGCCGGTGGGCTGCTCGAGGCCGCCCTGGCCTCCGGTGCGGCGCTGGAGAAGTTCGGTGAGCTCATTGCCGCCCAGGGCGGTGACCGTGCTGTCTTGGACGACCCGACCCTGTTGCCGGCCGCACCCCAGACCACCGACATAACCTCGCCGCTGGCGGGCACGATCGCCAGTTGCGATGCGCTCACCATCGGCAGGGCTGCGGTGCGACTGGGAGCCGGTCGTGAGACGAAGGAGGACGACATCGATCACGGCGTCGGGATCACGCTCCATGCCAAGGTGGGCGACGAGGTCAGCGCAGGCGCCCCTCTTGCCACAGTGCGCTACCGCGACACCGAGCATCTGGCAGCCTCGCTCGAGATACTCGACAGCGCCTGGGGCTTCTCCGCTGAGTCCCAGGAACCGGTGCCCCTGATCCTGGGAGAGGTGCGATGAACTACGACGCGGTGAAGGAAGCCGCCGACGCCATCGCCACCGCCACCGGGCGCAGCAGCCACGACACCGGCGTTGTGTTGGGATCGGGCCTCAGCGGCTATGCAAAGGAACTGGAAGGCACCATCGCCATCCCCTACGCCGACATCCCTGGGTTCCCGACACCGTCGGTCGCAGGCCACGGCGGAACGTTGTATTCGGTTGCGGCGGGTGACGGCGCCGCGCTGCTGTACGCGGGCAGAGTCCACGCCTACGAAGGATTCACGCTCGATGAGGTGGTCTTCGGTGTTCGGACCGCCGCCCTCAGCGGGTGCAGAACCGCCCTGCTCACCAACGCCGCCGGAGGAGTGGCAGAGGGACTGGCTCCAGGCGATCTGGTCGCCATCACCGACCATCTCAACCTGACGGGCAAGACCCCCCTCGCCGGCCCGAACGACGATCGGCTCGGACCACGATTCCCCGACATGAGCGAGGTGTACAGCGCCAGGCTGCGCCGGATGGTTCGCGCCTCCTTCGACGAGGCCGAGTCGACATATCACGAAGGTGTCTATGCCTGGTTCCTCGGACCGAGCTACGAGACGCCTGCCGAGGTGCAGATGGCGCGGCGGGCCGGGGCCGACCTGGTCGGCATGTCAACCGTGCCCGAAGCAGTAGCCCTCCGTCACATGGGGGTGGAGGTGGCAGGGATCTCGCTGGTGACCAACTACGCAGCGGGGATCGCTGACCACGAGCTGTCCCACGACGAGGTGACCGAGACCGCAAACGCCGCCATGGGGCGCTTCGCCGCCGTTCTCGAGTCGCTGATCCCGCAGCTGGCATCGGCCTGATTCTGTGGTTCGACAAACCCGTAACGACAAACCCGTAACATCGCGCGACCCGGATAAGGAGCAGACAACACATGAAGATCGCGGTCTGTGTGAAGCAGATCCCCGACCCGGCTACGCCGTACGAGCTCGACGCCGAGAGCCACCTTGTCGTCCGACCGCAGGATCAAGTTCTCGATGACACTGACCGCTACGGAGTCGAGGTAGGTCTGCAACTGGCCGAGGCGAACGAGGGAACGGTCACCCTGTTCTCCATGTCCCCATCGGGCTCGCTTCAGGGTATCCGCCAGGCCCTCGCCATGGGTGCCGACAAGGCAGTGCTCATCGACGACCAGGCCCTCAGGGGATCCGCTGCTCTCACTACGGCGCGTGTTCTCGCCGCCGCCATCGAGCGGGAGGGGTTCGATCTTGTGATCGCCGGCACCGAATCGACCGACGGCTACACAGGGGTGGTTCCGCAACAGATCGCCGAAATACTGGACGTGCCCGCGCTGAGCTTCGCCAGGCGGGTCGAGGCCGGGGATGGAAAGGTGACGATCGAGCGGCAGACCGCAACCGGATATGACGTGGTCGAGTCGCCACTCCCCGCCGTGCTCGCCGTAACCGCAGGATCGGTGGAGCCTCGCTATCCCACGTTCAAGGGGATCATGCAGGCGAAGCAAAAGCCCATCGACAACCTCACCGCAGGTGATCTGGGCTTCGGAGACGATGACGTCGGGATCGCCGGCTCGGGCCAGAGCATCACCGCGGTGGCACCCATCGCGGGGCGACAGGCCGGCGAGATCATTGAGGACGACGGGGAAGCACACCTGCGGATCGTCGCCCTCCTCGAAGAAACAAAGGTGATCTGATGGCCATCCTGGTATTCAGCGAGGAAACCGACGGCCATGCCTCCGCATCCGCCCTCGAGCTCACTTCGAAAGCGGCACAGCTCGGAGAGGTCACCGTGTTCCATGTTGGTGAGGGATCGGCAGACGCCTTGGCCGAGCTCGGCGCTCATGGCGCTACCTCCGTCCACCACATGGATCCGGGAGACGGTCTCCCCGCCCCCACCGCGGCCGCCGCGATCGCCGACCTCGTCGGAGGCGATGCACCCGCCGCCGTATTGTTCGGCATGGGCAACACCGACCGCGATGTCGCGGGGCGCTTGTCGGCCCGCCTCGGGAGACCGGTGCTCGCGGCAGCCGTCGACCTCTCGATCGACCCGGTGCGGGTGACTTCCGAGATCCTCGGCGGCACGCACCAGATCATCACCGAGGCCACCGACCAGCCCCCTGCGCTGGTCATCGCCCGCCCGAAGGCATTTGCCGCCGACGACACCGGGGGGCCGGCACCTTCGACCACCGCCGTCGCCGCCCCCGACGTCGGACGGTCAGGGTCGGCGGTTGTGGTCGAACGCCACGTCGAGGAGCAGGAAGGCCCGGACCTGGAGGCGGCGAACGTGGTCGTCTCCGGAGGCCGCGGTCTGGGAGGACCAGACAACTGGCACCTCGTCGAAGAGCTCGCCGCCGAGCTCGATGGAGCGGTCGGCGCCACGCGTGCTGTGGTGGACGCGGGTTGGGTGCCGTACAGCCTCCAGGTGGGACAGACAGGCAAGACCGTGAAACCAACGGTGTACATCGCTACCGGGATTTCGGGGGCCATGCAGCACATGGTCGGGATGAAGGACTCGGGTACGATCATCGCCATCAACAAGGACGCAGATGCTCCGATCTTCGGCATCGCAGACCTGGGTGTCGTCGGTGACGTCCAACAGATAGTGCCAAAGCTGATCGAAGCGTTGAAAGCGAGGTCTTGACTCGCCAGTCGCCGGCGTCTCGCCGATTCGTGTAGCCGGAGAGCATCGGTCCTACAGTTATCCTCTCGCACCTCCGATCCGAATTAGGACATGTTTCTTCCCATTCTGGGCATAGTGATCGCTCTCGCGGTCGGCTCACCCGGCACGCTCGATGACGCGTCGACCGGTGAGCTGCCTTCCCCGGGCGTGCCACAGGTGCGCTGGCTCCCATCGCAGATCGCGGTCGTGGAGCCTTCGACCTCAAGCCCGAGCGGGCATGTGGTCGCGTGGAAGATCGTCTACGACCCGAGCACGCACCCCATGCTGCTGGTGCCGGGCATGGACCACCGCAGCGTCGCCCAGCTTCAGCGACACCTGACCCGCCTCGGTGTGTTCCGTGGCGAGGTTGACGGCGTGTATGGGCGCGAGGTCGCCGCCGCGGTGGTTGCCGTCAAGAAGCTGGCCGGGTTGGACCGAACCGACGTGTGGGCTCCGGACGACTGGAAGATCGAGCTGGATCACAGCGCCATTCTCCAGCGTCACGATGACGAGCTCGATCGCATCGAAATCGACCTCAACCGTCAGGTGATGTTCGTCATCCGCGCCGGCAGCGTCGCCGCCGTCGTACCCGTGTCGAGCGGCAACGGCGAGCCGTACTGGTCGAAGAACGGAGGCCCCGGCGGGGGCATCGTGAAGGCGACCACACCAAAAGGCGATTTCAAGCTCTTCAAGCACATCGACGGGTGGCGGAAGAACTACCTCGGAAATCTGTACAAACCGTGGTATTTCACGCCGTACTACGCAGTGCATGGCTCGTCGAGCGTGCCTGCCCATCCCGCCTCACATGGATGTGTCCGGGTACCCCTCTGGGAAGCGGATCACCTCGACTCGCTGTTCGAACTCGGCCTCTCCGTCCACATCTGGGACGAGCCATTCGAACCCGCAGAGGCGTGACCAAGATCTCGCCGACGAAGAGCCGAGCTACGCCAATGACTCGGGGCCGAACGAGTACGGCAGCAACTCCTCCAGGGTGTACTCGCCCTTCTCGGTGATGAGCCGCTCCACCCCGAACTCTCGCATCACCTGGAGACAGTTCCCGCAGGGAAAGCACTCGTCGTCCTCCAGGCACGTCACGGCGATGGTGGAGATCGACCGCGCACCGCTGGCCACGGCGGTTGTGATGGCGGTGACCTCGGCGCACACCGACGATCCGTAGGCGGCGTTCTCCACGTTGCACCCGGCGAAGACGGTCCCGTCCTCGGTGACCACCACGGCACCGACCCGAAAATTGGAGTAGGGCGAATAGGCGGCCGCTGCGGCCTGGCGTGCTTGCTCGAGGAGATCCGACGCGTCGGTCATGGCTCGAGCAACGCTTCGACGAATTCGGTCGGGTCAAACGGGATGAGGTCGTCGACTCCCTCGCCAACGCCGATGAACTTGACCGGGATCCCCAGGTCGTGCTCGACTGCCACCGCGATGCCCCCGCGCGCCGTTCCGTCCAGTTTGGTCATCACGATTCCCGTGACTCCAACCGCTTCGGCAAAGCTCCTGGCCTGCCCGATGCTGTTCTGGCCCGTGGTTCCATCGAGGACCAAGAGTACTTCACCGATTTCCCCCGCCTCCCGACGCAGCACCCTGGCCACCTTGCCAAGCTCGTCCATGAGGTTCGATTTCGATTGCAGCCTGCCCGCGGTGTCGACGATCACGGTGTCGTAACCCTCGGCGGCTGCCCGCTGATACGTCTCATAGGCAACGGCGGCAGGATCGGAGCCGGATTCGCCGGTCACGACCTCGACTCCGACGCGATCCGCCCAGACTCGAAGCTGGTCATCCGCCGCGGCCCGGAAGGTGTCGGCGGCGGCAAGGATGACGCGGCGCTGGTCGGCGCGCATCCGCGCCGCGAGCTTGGCGATCGAGGTGGTCTTGCCCGTCCCGTTCACGCCGACCACGAGCACGACGGCGGGGTTGCCGATGAGTCGCAACGAGCGGTCTTCATCCGACATGGCGCCGACGAGGGCGACCTCGAGGGCAGCGCGAGCTGCCGCTCCGTCCTGCGGACGGCGGCTCCTCGTCTCCTCGGTCACCGCCGCGGCCGTGGTGACCCCGACGTCGGCGGCAATCAGCGTCTCCTCGAGGTCGTCCCAGAACGAGTCGTCGAGGCGGCCGCTCCCCATCAGCGAGCCGAGGCGGCTCCCGATCGCGGTCCGGGTCCGGGACAGCTTCTCTTTGAGGTCAGGAGGAGCTTGCGCAACCGGAGCCGCGCCGTCACGACTCGTCCCATCGCGACCACGGCCCCATACGACGAGCACCACAACGCCCGCAACGATGGCGACCGCGGCAACGGCAATGAGGATGAGGATGAGATCCACGGATGCTCCTCGTGGGCCGGGTCAGACCGGTGACGTCGACATCCGCTTGGCCAGGATCTTTGACGACTCCCCGGGCTCCATGGTTACGCCGTACAGCATATCTGCGGCCTGCATGGTCTGTTGTTGGTGAGTGATGATCACCAACTGTGCCGAGGTGCGTAGTTGGTCGACCAGCCGCAGGAAGCGGTGCAGATTGGAGTCGTCTAGGGCTGCCTCGACCTCGTCGAGCACGTAGAACGGGCTGGGCCTCGCCCGGAACACGGCGAAGAGAAAGGCGAGCGCGGCGAGCGCACGCTCTCCACCGGACAGAAGGGTCAGCCTGCCCACCTTCTTCCCGTGTGGCTGCGCCTCCACCTCGACGCCGGACCGCAGAGGGTCATCCGGATCCAGCAAGCGGAGCCGTCCGCGACCTCCAGGGAACACCAGCGCAAAGTTCTCCTCATACAACGCAGAAATCTCTTCGAAGGCGCCGAGGAACAGGCCGGTCATCTCCTCATCGAGCACATCGATGACCTTGACGACCTCGCGCCGGGAACCATCGAGGTCCTCCAGTTGCTCGTCGAGCAACGCCACCTCGGCTGCCAACTCCTCGTGCTCGGTGGCAGCGAGTGGGTTGATCAGCCCCATGCGACGCAGATCGGCCTCGAGCGCCTCGAGACGCTCGGTCAGGTCAGCATCGTCTTCGATCTCCGGTCGCGATACGTCGAGCGCCTCCTGCTCGGTCGAGTCCGCATCACGACGGATCCGCTCCACAGCTGCCTCCCGCCGCACCCGCAGCTCGGCGAGCTCCACCCCCAGTACCGCCAGCCGATCCTTACCGTCGCTGATGTTCAGCGCCAACGCCTCCCGGCGCTCCTCAGCGGCACGATGAGCATGATCGACGTCCCCGACTGCTTCCCGGATCTCGCGCTGCCGTTCGCGAAGCACCACGATGTGGCCGTGAACGACTCCAACCAGCCGGCTTGCCTGCGCTTCGATCTGGCGAAGTGACTCGACCCTCGGATCAACTTCGGGAAGGTGTGCCAGCTCACCGAGCTCCCCGCCGATCTGCTCGATCCTCCGCTCCAGCAAACCCTTACGCTCGGTGGCCCCGGCGAGTGCGACGGTCGACTCTTCGCGCAGCCGCCTCGCTTCGTCGCGACGCTCCGTAACCTGCTCCTTGCGGTGACTCAACGCCTCCCATGCTTCCTGACGGGTTACCTCTTCGCCTTCGAACTCGCCAGCCCGGCTGTGCAGCTCGGCGATCCGTAGGGCACGGGCGCTCTTTGCTCCGTCGATCGCGCTCACCCGATCGTCGAGCCGGGCCAGCTCTGCTTCGCCTTCGGCTCGGGCGCGGGCGATGAGGCCAAGCGCCTCGGTGTGGCCGGCAATGCGGGCCTCGACCTCTTCGAGTGCTTCGAGTGCCACACGCTCGTGGTCCATGGCGGATTCGAACGCAGCCCTGCTCGCGGTCAGTTGGCCATCGAGGCGGGCCTGCTCGGTCTCGGTGACCTCGAGCGTCACCCTGGCTGCGTCCAGGGCAGCGTGCCCTGCACCATCCGGCTCGGCGACCTGCATGCCCACCGCGGATATGACATCCCCTTCGGGCGTCACCGCACGCACCCCGTCGAACCGCTCAACGATCTGCCAGCCGAGCTCCCACCCGGCGACGAACACGACATCGCCCAGCAGGCCCTCGGCGAGAGCCCGGTCTGCGCGCCGGCCGAGCAGATCGACCAGGGCGTCGGCACCGAACGCTTGTGCAGCCTCCCTGGCGGGCACCGTGCTGCCGCCGGGCGCCTTCACCAGCGAGACTCCGCCCAGCCCCCGCTGTTTGAGGGCCTTGGCGAGGCGGTGCACCCCGGATCCTTCATCGACGAGGTAGGCATCGCGCCATGCTCCGAGCCCACCATCGACGGCCGCAGCCAGGTCGTCTGGGACATCGAGCGCGGTGGCAACGAGAGCGGTCACGCCGTCTCCGGCTTCCGCCATCGTATGCGCTTCCGGGTCCCCCAGCCCGGCCAACGCCGCTTCCAGCGCCTCGATCCGCGCCTCGCCAGCCGCTACCGCCAGCCGGACATCGCCAAGCTCGCGATCGTCGCGCTCGAACTCGTGGTGGGCTCGTTCTCGCTCGGTCCTGGTGACCTCATATGTTCGCTCGGCTTTCGTGCTGTGCCCGTCGGCCTCCTGAATCCCCCGATTCAACGAAACCGCCTCTGCTGTTTCCTCTTCGAGGCGGGCCACCACGACCTCGCGGCGCGACCCGATCGCGGCCAGCTCTCTGGCGTCACGCTGTTCCGCGACCTCGAGGGCGCGCAGGTCGCCGCGCAGGTTGGCGACGACTCCTTCGGCCGGGAGTTGCAGCTGCTCACCAAGGGCACGTTCTTCGTCCTCGAGCGTTTCGAGGGCGACGCCATGGCGCTCGGCGTCGGCAGCCACCCGCTCGGACTCCGCTACCACCGCGACCAGCTCCTCGTTGAGCTCCGCCGCCTCCGATTCGAGGTCGGTCCTCCGCTCGCCGGCGCCGACGAGGCGGCCTTCTATGGAGACTCTCCGCTCGCGCGCCACCACGCCGTAACGCCGCAACCGCTCGGTGACCGTCTCCAATCGTGCCGCCGCGGCCGTGTCGCGCTCGAGCGACGCACCGGCGTCACCTGCGGAGGCCCGCAGCTCCTTCAGCTGCTCGACCACTTGGGCAAGTTGCTTGGTCTCGTTTTCGACCGAACCGGTGTGGTCGGCCTGCTCCGCGGTGACGGCCGTCGTGCGCGCCTCGAGGTGGCGGAGCTCTTCGCCACCCAACCACAGGCGGAGGGACTTGGCCAGGGCCTTGACGTCGCCATGGCGGGCCGCAGCGTTGGCCTGGCGCTTCAGCGGGCGCAGGGCCCGTCGTTTCTCGGTAAGAATGTCGTTGAGGCGCTCCACGTCCAGTTCGGTTGCCTCGAGGCGGTGAACGGCGCGATCGCGCCTGGCCCGATGCTTGGTGATTCCTGCGGCCTCTTCGATCACCGCCCGATGCTCGTCCGTGCTGGCCGTCAGGATCCCTCCTATTTCACCTTGGGAAACCAGAACGTGCTGGTGCCTGCCTACGCCGCCGTCTGAGAGCAATTCCTGGATGTCGAGAAGGCGGCACGGCGTTCGATTGAGCTCGTACTCGGACGTCCCATCCCGGTGAAGCCGCCTGGTGATGGTGATCTCGGACAGATCGACGGGGAGAAACCCGTCGCTGTTGTCGAAGGTGAGAGAAACCTCGGCGCGGGAAACCGCAGGTCGCGTAGCCGTCCCCGCAAACACGACGTCGTCCATCTTCTCGGTTCGCAGGGATTTGGTGGCTTGAGTGCCCATGACCCAGGCGATGGCGTCGAGCAGGTTCGACTTCCCCGATCCGTTCGGCCCGACCACGATGTTTACCCCGGCGTCGAATTCGATCCGGGTCCGGTCGGCGAACGACTTGAAGCCGACGAGCGTAAGACTCTTCAGCAGCACGGTCCGGCGAGCTTACCAGCGAGAATTACAATGGTGTGAGTACCAACGGCAGGTAACAAGTATCAAGTAACGAGTATCAGGAGTCTGGACTCTGGACCTTCTCCAGGGCCAGGCGGGCTGCATTCTGTTCGGCGCGTTTCTTCGAGCTGCCATGCCCCGTAGCCAGCTCCTCCCCGCCCGAGACCGCAGTCGCCGTGAACTCCTTGGCGTGTTGTGGTCCGGTGTCGGTCACAACGTACGAGACATCCGTTCCCGCGGCTACAAGTACCTCCTGGAGCCTGGTCTTGTAGTCGCGACTTCCGGGGGCGGTCGTGAGATCGTCGATCAGCTCCCCCCAGTGCCGGAGCACGATCTCCTCGGCGGCTGCGAACCCGGCTTCGAGGTAGACGGCGCCGAGCAGGGATTCGACCACATCGGATACGATCGACTCCTTGTCGCGCCCGCCCGTCAGCGTCTCGCCGCGGCCCAGCCGAACCGCATCGGGCACTCCCCACGCCCGGCCCATCGCCGCCAACGCCGGTTCGGCAACGACCCCGGCGCGGACCAGTGTCATGTCGCCCTCCGGGGCTCCCGGCATGGCGTTATACACGTAGCGGGTCACGGCCATCTGGAGCACGGCATCGCCGAGAAATTCGAGACGCTCGTAGTTTGGAGCCATCCCATGCTCTGCGGCGAAGGACGGGTGAGTCAGCGCTTCGTCGCGCATCGCCGGATCCTGGAATCGGTACCCCATCGCCTCCTCCACCGCCGCAATGGGGTCGTCGGCAGTGCCGGTCACGGACCAGCGCCGTCGAGCCCGTTTGCGATTCGCTCCACCAGGCCGCGGTCGACACCCTCGGCCGCCATCCGGATCGCATTGTCGACGGCACGGTGCGAGCTTCCCCCATGGGCGATGACAACAACACCTTCCGTGCCGACCAGGTGAGCTCCCCCAGTGGTCTCTGGGTCGATCCGTTCCCGGAGTTCGATGAACGCAGGGCTCAGTGTGGCGAGCGCCGTTTGATACTCATCCGCCTGCAACGCCTCGAGCAGCATCCGGTAGATCGCCTGCGCGGTCCCCTCGCCGGTCTTGAGAAGGATGTTTCCGGTGTAGCCGTCTGTGACGAACACGTCGGCTGTGTCACGGCCCAGATCTCTCCCCTCCACGTTGCCGACGAAGTGGATCGTCTCCGCTTTCTCCAGCAGCTCGAAGGCAACCCGCTCCAGCGGGCGGCCCTTGCCCGGCTCCTCCCCGATGTTCAGCAGGCCAACGCGCGGCTCATCGAGATCGAGATACACCTGGGCCACAGCGCTGCCCATGATGGCGAACTGAACGAGATGCTCCGGTCGAACCTCGAGGTTGGCGCCGACATCCACAACCACTTCCCGCGTGGGGAAGATCGAGGCAATCGCCGGACGTGACACTCCGGCGAGCCTCCCGATGATGAACGCTCCCGCAACCAGCGTTGCCCCGGTGGAGCCGGCGGAGACGAGCCCTGCGGCCAGTCCATCATCCACCAGGCGAGCCGCCACCAGCACCGACGCGTCCCTTTTCTCACGGAGCGCCCGAGAGGGGTCCTGATGCATGTCGATGACTTCACCGGCATGAACGATGGGGAGGTCGGCGTCGAATCGGTCGAGGATGGGACGAATCACGGCCTCATCGCCTACGAGCACCACGTCGATGCCGTGGCGGGAGGCATCGACCGAGCCGCGGACGATTTCTAGGGGTGCATGATCGCCACCCATCGCGTCCACGGCGATTCTGGCCATGGTTGCGTCAGACTTCGGTGACGACGCGGCCGTTGTAGCTGCCGCACTCTGCGCACACGCGGTGCGAGATGTGCTTGGCGCCGCATTGCTGACAGGTCGCAAGCGTCGGTGGGGCTACCTTCCAGTGGGCCTTGCGCCGCCGCGTCCTGGACCGCGACATCTTCTTCTTCGGGACGGCCATGGCCGGAACCTCGTTTCGTCATTCCCCGGGCGGCAGCAGGTCTCGCAGCGCCGCGAACGGCGAATCGACCTCGCTCGCCTGGTCCGGGAGATCGGTATTCAAGTCCGTTTCGGGTGTAGTCACAACCGTGGCACACCCATCGGGGCACTCGGGAAGCAGCGGAAGGGCCAGCAACGCCTCATCCCTGAGGAAAGGTTCGAGGTCGATCTCGACCCCGTCGATCGGATACGCCTCCTCGTCCGGATCCACCTCGAACAGGCCGGTGACGTGATGGCTGGCCTCTTCTCGGTAGTGGGTGAGACACCGTCGGCACGTGTGCTCGACGCGAAAGCGCAGCGTGCCCCTGACCAGAATCCCGCTGGGTAAGTGCGACAGCGTAAGGTCGGCGGTCAGCGGTGGATCCCGTTGAATCTTGCTCAACTCGACGCCCCAGTCGACAGGGGCTTCGATGTGCGCTTCTCGAGCCGGGGCATCGCGCCCGACAAGATCGGCAACGTTGATTGTGAAGAGAGAGGAAGTCATCAGCAAGAAACGCAAAGTCTATCGGGAACGCCGCTTCTTCCGACTTGCGACTTGTGATTCGCGACTCGCGACTCTCTATTCGCTGATCGGTGGTTCCGGGGCCGGGGGTAGCGCCTGGTGGAGCTCGGCCCGGGCCTCGCGCACGTAGCGCAGCAGTTCCCCGAGCACCTGCTCGGCCTCCGCCAGGTGCCGCTCGGCGAAGTCCTCGGACTCCAGCCGTATTCGACGGGCCTCCCCCTCGGCATTGCGCACCAGCGTGTTCGCCTCCTCGACCGCCTCCTGGACGATGTAGGACTCGGAGACCAGCTCGTCCGAACGCTTCTTGGCCTCGGCGAAAACACCGCGCGCGGTCTCATTCGTCCTCGCAATGTACGCCTCGCGCTCACGGACCATCCAGCGCGCCGCCCGCAGCTCCTCGGGCAGCTCCTTCTGGATCCTGGCCAGGTTGTCGAGCATCTCTTCCTGGCTGACCATGACGCTGTTGGACAGAGGGACTTGGCGGGCGTTCTCGACATCGATCATCAGCTGTTCGAGCATGTCGAGCACCTTGCCCGGCAGGGGCGGTGCCGGCTGGTCGTGCTCGGGAGGTTCGACGGTCACCCCGACCGCTCCTTCAATGCTGTGGCGACCACCTCGGGCACGAGCGAGTCGACCGAACCACCAAAGCTGGAAACATCCTTGACCAGAGACGATGAAAGGTACCCGTACTCGGGTTTGGTGGCCACGAACATCGTATCGATCCCCGATAGATGACGATTCATCTGGGACATCTGGAGCTCGTAGTCGAAGTCGGTGACGGCTCGCAGCCCCTTGACGATCACGTCGGCGCCCACCTCCTCGGCGTAGTCGACGAGGAGCCCGCCAAAGGCGCCGATGGTGACGTTGTCCCAGCGGGCGGTGACCGTGGCAAGCAGGTCGATGCGCTCGGCCTCGGTGAACAGGGGTTTCTTGGACGGGTTCTGGATCACGCCGACGATGACCTCATCGAACAGGCGCGCGCATCGTTCGATGACGTCGAGATGGCCGTTGGTCGGGGGGTCGAAGCTCCCCGGAATGAGGGCGACGGTCACCCTTCCTCCTTCTGGTACAGCCACAGCTCGCTGTCACCGTACCGTCGCTGGTCCGTGAGTCGTAGGTTATCCGATGCCGGTTGCCCGCCACCCGCGCGGCGGTGAACGACCACGGTGCCCCCATTGTCGATCCGGTCGGCAACGAGCCCGAGAATGCCGTCGACGGTGCCGTCGTCGAGGACGTAGGGAGCGTCCACGAAAACCACGTCGAACCGTTCTTCCGACCCGCTGAGGAAGGTGTCGACGTCGGATCGTACGGCCCGCCCGCCGAGCGCAATGGTGGCGATGTTGCCTTCGAGCGCGGCAACGGCGTCGCGGTCATGTTCGACGAAAACGACTGAGGCGGCGCCGCGACTCAGCGCCTCCAGCCCGAACGATCCGGACCCCGCGTACAGATCGAGCACATTGGCGTCGGTGATGGTGTCGGCAAGGATCGAAAACAGCGCCTCGCGGACCAATCCGGTGAGCGGCCGGGTGCCGGTAGGCGGGGTAACGAGGCGACGCCCCTTGGCGGAGCCGGCAATGATCCGCATCAGGAACGCTGCAGCCACTCGTCATCGTCGCCGAGGAGCAGCCGCACCTCCTCGGCGAGATCGGGGTGCTCGATGAGCTTGGGGTCTTGCTGCACCAGCGCCAATGCTTCCCGCCTGGCGGTGACCAGGACGTCGAGGTCCCGCAGCAGGTCGGCAAGCTTCAGGTCGGTCATCCCGGACTGGCGGGCCCCGAACACCGTTCCCTGACCTCGGATGCGCAAGTCTTCTTCGGCAAGCCGGAACCCGTCGTTGGTGGCGACCATCGCCTCGATGCGCGCCTTGCCTTCTGGCGTGGTGGGGTCGGCGACCAGGATGCAGAATGCGGGAAGCACCCCATCCGGGCGCGGGCGCCCAACCCGGCCTCGCAACTGGTGGAGCTGGTTGAGCCCGAATCGGTCGGCGTCTTCGATCACCATCACGGTGGCATTGGGCACATCGATCCCAACCTCTATCACCGTGGTGGCGACGAGCACGTCGATCTCCCCGGCGCGGAACCGACGCATCACGTCGTCCTTCTCCGCCGGTCGCATCTGGCCGTGCAGCAGCCCGAGAGTCAGGTCCGGGTACACCCCCATCAGCCGCTCGTACTCGGCGGTCGCCGACTTGGCCTGCAGTTTGTCGGAATCTTCGACCAGCGGGCACACGATGAACGCCTGGTGGCCGGCGGCAACCTCTGATCTGATCAAATCGCGCACCGAAGTGTCGTCGGAGCCGACATGGCGAGTGGACACATCCATGTGGCCGGGTGGCATCTCGTCGAGCACCGACACGTCGAGATCCCCGTACAACGTCATGGCCAAGGTACGCGGGATGGGGGTGGCGGTCATGATGAGGAGGTCCGGGTCGTAGTCCTGTGCCTTCTCCCGAAGTCGAACCCGCTGGTGCACGCCGAAACGGTGCTGCTCGTCGACGACTGCGACGCCGAGCCTGGCGAACTCGACATCTTCCTGAATGAGCGAATGGGTGCCGACGACGAGGTCGATGTCGCCCCCGGCAATGAGCGCGTGGAGATCGGCGCGACTGAGGTCTGACGCGACGTTGCTGATGGCCCGGTTGGCGGTGAGCAGGGCGACGCGCACCTCGGGCGAGTCGCCCTTTTCGAACAGATTGGCGGTTCCGGCAGCGCCGTCGATTCCCGCCGGTGCCAACCCGGCCTCCTCGATGGCGGCCACCGTCGACAAATAATGCTGGTCGGCGAGCACCTCCGTCGGGGCCATGATCGCTGCCTGATAGCCGGCCTCGACACCATCGAGCAGCGCGGCGAGGGCCACGACCGTCTTCCCCGAACCGACTTCACCTTGGAGCAGGCGGTGCATCGGATGCTCGGATGCCAGATCGGAGCGGATGTCGTCGATGACGGCCTGTTGCCCGCCGGTCAGGTCGAAAGGCAGCGAGTCGAAGAACGTCGTCGCTAGCTCCCCGTCGACGTCGAGGACGATCCCGCGCGCCTCGTCGATCTGGCGTCGTTTGCGCAACGCCAGCGCCAATTGGAGGCGGAACAACTCGTCGAAAACGAGACGGGCGCGAGCCCGATCGGCGTCTGCGCGCTCCTCAGGGAAGTGGACGTTGCGAAAAGCCTCGTTCCTTCCGACCAAATCGAGGCGATCGATCATGTCGTCGGGGAGCACTTCGGTGATCGGCGTCGCCCGGCTCAGCGCATTGTCCACCGAGATCCTGATCTGGCGGGCGCTCAGGCCGCCGACCGCGGGGTGCACGGGCACCACCCGGCCGGTGACCAGCGAGTCATCGTCGTCAAGCCGGTCGAGGTCCGGTGCCTTCATCTGCAACCGGCCGCGGAACAACTCGGCTTTCCCGGATAGGGCGACTTCCTGACCCTCAGAGATCTTGAGGTAGGGGTTGAACCAGACGGCGGTCATGGTGCTGGTGCCGTCCGTGATGCGCGCTTCGATCATCGTCCGTTTGCGCGAGATGCGGCGCCGGTTCACCTTCTCCACGGTGCCGCCCACCGTCACCTCCTCACCGAGGGGCACGTTTGACAGGTCGAAGATCTGAGATCGGTCCAGGTAGCGGCGCGGCACATGGAGCAGGAGGTCGGCAACCGAGTCGATACCCGCTTCGCCGAGCTTTTTCGCCGTCCGCGGCCCGATGCCTTTCACCAAATCGACTGGCAGCGTGGCGAGGTAGGCGAGCGATCGGCCTGTGTGCTCGCGGGCAGAGGTGGTCATGCCCGCCATGATGGCGCATCGGTCATCAGTCGTCAGCCATCAGCCGTCAGCCAGCAGCCGTCAGCCAGCAGCCGTCAGCCAGCGGTCGAAGTCGAACCCAGCGAGAGCTTCTTGCCTTGCTGAGGACTGAAGACTCAGCACTCTTCGCGACTTGCGACTTGCGACTTGCGACTTGCGACTTGCGACTTGCGACTCAACTGTCCTACCCCCACTGCTACTCTCCCGGGCGCCTCAGGAGGATTTCCCACAATGTCATATCGCTGCGAAGTGTGCGGCAAGGAACCGTGGTTCGGGAAACAGGTCAGCTTCTCCCACAAACGGTCGAGCCGCCGCTGGCTGCCCAACATTCAGCGGGTGCGCGTCAAGCACGGCAGCAATTCGAAGCGGATCCGCGTCTGCACGTCTTGCATCAAGGCCGGCAAGATCGAGAAGGTCTGAGCCGTGCAGGGAGTCGTCAAGATGTACGACCCCATCACCGGTGTCGGGCTGATCCTGCTCGAAGACCGGACCGAGGTTCAACTTCGCCCGGGCTCGCTCGAGGGGTCCATGTTCCGGATGTTGCGACAGGGCCAGCGGATCCTGTTCGAGGTCGACGAGGAGGACGGAGAGCGCTACGCCCGCGACCTCCGCTTCGGCTCCGACGGGTATTAGGTCCGCGAGCCACAAGTCACACGTCGCGAGTCGGCCCGGTACACTGAACTACCAGGCGATGAGGAGGACTCTTGGTACGCGCCTACGTCCTGATCCAGACCGATTCCGGCAAGGCCGCCGATGTTGCCAACGGCATGCGCGCCATCGGTGGCGTGATGTCGACCGAAGCGGTCACCGGACCCTATGACGTCATCGTGTTTGTGGAAGCCGACGATGTTGATGCCCTCGGTCAGCTCGTCGTCACCGCGATCCAACCGGTCGAGGGCATCGTGCGCACACTCACCTGCCCGGTGATCCACCTCTAACGATGCTGAAGCGTGCGCTCATAACGGCTCTTGCCGCCGTGGTTGGCTCGGCGGTTGGTTTCGCTGTCCACCAGGCGATCGACGCCGATCAGGCACAGGGGGAGGAGCCCACAGCATCCGAGATCACGGTGGCTGCGCCGCTCACCAACGCCGCGGTGGCGTTCGTCGCCGGAACTCTCACCGGCCGCCGCGCTCCGTTCACCGCGTTCGTCGTCGCCGCGGTCATCAGCGCCGTGTTCGGCACCGAACTCGACCGCATGCTCCCGATCGGGAGTCAGTCGCGAAGCGCCAGCTCAACCAACTCGTTGCATAGCTCGGCGTAGGTCACCCCTGAGGCCATCCACATCTTGGGGAATCCGGAGATCGGGGTGAATCCGGGCATGGTGTTGACCTCGTTGACGAGAAACCCGCGCCCTTCGTCTTCGAGGAAGAAATCAACCCGTGCCAGGCCACGGCATTCGACGGCGGTGAACGCTTGGGCGGCCAGCGCCTGCACCTCGGCGGTTCGTTGCTGCGACAGCCGGGCCGGTACCTCGAAGATGCTGTCCTCGTCGTTGTATTTGGCGTCGTAGTCGTACCACTCGTTCGCCGAGTGCACCTCGCCTGGAAGCGCAGCCCTTGGCCCGTCGAGGATGGCTACCTCGATCTCCCTGCCGTCGATGAACTCGTCGACGATCACCCTGTCGCCATGGCGCAGCGCCTCGTCTATGGCATCCTTGATCTCGGCAGGAGTCCGCGCCTTGGCCACACCCACCGACGAACCGAGGGCGACGGGCTTGACGAACACCGTATTGCCGAGGGAGCGCCCGATCCGCTCCACGGTCCCTGCGGGATCGCCGGCAAAATCGCTACGGCGCACCACCTCCCAGCGCGGTGTCGGCAGGCCGGCTACTTCAAGCAACCGTTTGGCCACGTCCTTGTCCATGGCAATCGCCGAGCCAAGGACTCCGCTCCCTACGTAGGGTTTGCCGGCGATCTCGAACATGCCCTGGATGGTGCCGTCTTCGCCGAACGGCCCGTGGAGGACGGGGAACACCACGTCGAAACCGACCTCGTCTTGTGCGACCACGAGATTTCCGTCCGGCACCCGGAAGGACGCCGGCCGCCCCGTGGCGTGGAAGGGCCGCTGCGCCGCGTCGACAACGTACCACCGACCGTCACGGCCGATCCCGACCGGAATGACGCGGTGACCGCCCTCGACGAGGGCGTCATAGATGGCGACGGCCGAAACGCACGACACCTCGTGCTCGGCGGACCGGCCGCCGAATAGCAGGAGCACTCGGCTCATAGCGAAAGATTACCGATACGGCGTGGCGGGAACAGCATCTCGGTAAGCAGCACCTGGTACCAACTACCAGCTACTACTCCTCATGACGCGCCAACGCGACGGCATGGAAGCCGCCGTCCACGTGAATCACCTCGCCGGTGGTTGCCGGCGCCCAGTCCGATAACAGGACACAGACCATCTGCGCGATCGGCTCCGGATCCTCCATGTCCCATGTCAGCGGAGCTCGCTCGCCCCAGGCGGCGACGAATTCCTCGATGCCCGGGATCGATCGAGCGGCCACCGTGGATATCGGGCCCGCGGCCACAGCGTTGGCCCGGATGTTGTCGGCTCCGAGGTAGCGCGCCAGATACCGCGTTACCGACTGCAGCGCCGCCTTGGAGACCCCCATCCAGTCATAGCCGGGCCACGCCCACGTGTTGTCGAAGTCGAGCGCGACCAGCGAGCCGCCGCCCGCCCTTTGCATCAGGGGACGTAGACCCGCGGCCAGGGTCTTGAACGAGAAGGCCGAGATGATAAACGCGGTTGCCGCCGATTCCGCGGGTGTCGAGAGAAACAATCCACCGAGGGCATCTTCCGGGGCATAGGCAATGGCATGCAGAGCTCCGTCGACGGTTCCCCAGCGCTCGTCGAGGTCTGCGACCAGCGCCTCCATGTGGGCCGGTTCGGTGATATCGAGCTCCAAGACCGGCGGAGGGTCGGGGAGCCGTTGTGCCGCGCGCTCGGTGAGACGCATTGATCTGCCGAATCCGGTGACGACAATGCTCGCTCCCTGTTCCTGGGCGAGACGCGCCACGTGCCAGGCGATCGATCCGTCGGTCAGCACGCCGGTTACGACGATGCGTTTCCCCTTGAGCAATAGCGCTCCTCTCGGGCGTGAGATGTTCAGCGGCTGTCCGAGACGCCGGTAACAGATCGGAGCCCGACCCTGTCTGTGTAGCACCATGCCCAGTCTTCCCTGGGCTCCATCGAACGAATCGTGGAGTGTCCGATCTTGAGGAAGTGCGCCGAGGCATGTCTGCCCTGGGAATCGTCGCAGCATCCGACCTGGCCACAAATAGAGCAGAAGCGAAGGTGAACCCAGACCAATCCGTTCTCGATGCATTGCATGCACCCGGCCGTCTTCGGACGCGTGCCGGCCAGGTTGGCGAGGTGCTCGCACCGTGCGTCGGCCAGGGCGCTGCGCATCACTTCTTCAACCTCGACCCGCACCGCCTGGTCGGCCCGCATGGCCACTACCACTTCGACGGCGATCTGCCCTATGACGATCGCCGCCACAGCCACTCCGAAGACCGTCGCCGACATTTCCGAGCTCGCCAGGCCTAGCAGGACGAGTAAGACCATTGCGCCGAATCTGGGGATGAGCCGATCCCGCTCGGTGACGCCAAAGTGACGATTGCGAGTGATCATGTCGAGGCCGGCTACCGACAGCAGTACCAGAAGCAACGCCCCGATCAGGAGCCACGCGGCCGAAGCATCCATAGGCTCGCCGATGTCGGACAGCGCAAGTTTTCCGAGGCCGACGCCCACAGCTGTGAGGCCCATCGTCATCGGCAAGTGAAGAACCGTCCACAAGGCGACCTTCGGTACGTTTTCCGACCGCGACTTGATCGGGCTGTCGGCCACATCATCGAAGTAGGTCCACCACAGGCCAGCAACGATGAGCAACGCCAGTGCGCCGTGGACCTGTGTGCTGATCGTTACCCCGTGGTCGGCCACTGCTCCGAAGATCTTGATGAACGACTCGCCCAGGACGATGATCGTGAAAAGCGCATAGCGCTCGGCCATGTGCTCCTCGTCCGGTGGATACTCGTAGGCCACGCGTCGGCGCATCCGTGGCGAAACGATCCATGAGACATCTATCAGGAAGGCCACACCCCAGAGCCAGTACCTGCCAGGAGGAGGGACCACGGTCGACACCAGCCACAAGGCCGCCGCTATCGCGTACACGACGAGGAAGGGCTGAGCCAGCTGCCGCGCCCTGGGGATGTGCCACCAGACGCGGGCATACATCAGCACCAGCGTCAACCGGATGAAGAAGTAGGCGAGGGCGAAACCAGCCGAGTGGGCACCGAACGCGCCGTCCACCAGGACGGCCAGCGTTCCAATCGCGAGCATCTGTCCGATCATCAACGAGCGATGGACGAGGTCGTCGACCTCTACGCGGTTCATCAAGAAGGTGGTACCGGTCCACGCCCACCACAACAGCGTGAAAAGCACAACGAAGCGACCAACCCCACGTACGGTGAGATCGCCGACGAGGCTCTGGCCGAGCTGGATCAAGGCAGCAACGTAGACGAGGTCGTAGAAGAGCTCCAGCCATTCAACGGTGCGCTGGTCGGGACGACGCGCGGAGATGAGCCGCGGCGGTGTCCACCGCGCGAGTGTCATCGGAGGGCTCCCGGCCAGGTCGGCCAGGCTGGCGCCAGCCAGCGATAGATGAACGCCCGACCGATGCCGATGAGAAGCAAGATGATCCCGGTCGCCGCCTCGCCAGACGCCGGAGGTAGCGGCTCAGTCTCGTCCCAGACGGCAATCAATTTGGCGCTCTGGAGATCGGGATCAAACAGGATCGGATCAGCCACCATGAACCCGATGAAGGTGATGATGAGGCCCACCACAGCCCCGGCAGGACCTGCGATGACTGTCCGCAATACGCTGGGCCGCTGCTGGGTCGCGGCCACCAATGGAGCCTCCCTCCAAACAGACAGAAGATGTCAGGTCTGAGACCAACGCCTTAGACCCTACGCGTCTCCGCGGCCGCTTGCACCAGCCATCCACGTGACGCTTTATGCCGAGCGTCCGAGACAATGCTCAAGGTGGCACAGATCAAGGTGGCACAGATCACCAAATCGGCCCCATATCGCCCAAATCCGCGAGTGCTCTAGATCGATGCCTCTTTGTGTCAAGGAGTTGTTTTGGGCGCGGCGGGTTGGCCCGTGCCGGTTGGCTGGGTTGGGCGTAGTGTTGGTGTCGTTCGGGAGTG
>JADFIY010000110.1 GCA_022566415.1 Acidobacteriota bacterium | reverse complement strand
GTGTCGGTCATGGCGGCGTTGAGCGTAGCTATTTGTGGTCTGGCATTGGTCTTCAGTCGTCAGCCCTCAGTCCTCAGTCTTCAGCCCGGCGCTGAGACCTTTCCTCGGTCGAGGTGACTGGGTAATTGGCGACTCAACTACTGTCCCCGTGGTGTTTGATCAAGCAGAGGTCGCGGTTCAAGGAGCACTCGACGCCGGCGCCGCCTACGCCGACGCCAGGGTCGTTGTTGCCAAACAGGAGACCATCGACGTCCAGAACCAGGCCGTTGAAGCCATCGACCGCTCCGAGCAGGCCGGGGTGGGGGTGCGGGCACTGGTCGGGTCGTCTTGGGGATTCTTCGCCACCGCGGATGTCGACGCCGCGCAATCGGCCGGAGAACGAGCCGCCGAGATCGCCAGGGCCAGCGCCGTTGTGCCGGGTGCGCCGATTGAGTTTGCCGACGTCGCCGTGGTGAGCGACAGCTATGAGACACCGCACCAGGAGGACCCGTTTGCCGTTCCCCAATCGGAGAAGGTCGATCTGCTCATCGGCGTCACCAAGACGATTCAGGAAGTGCCGGGCGTTGCCATCGCCACCGCAAACCTGACCTTCTACGACACCGACAAGTGGTTCGTATCGTCGCAGGGACACCGCATCCACCAACACCTCGTCGAGTCCGGGGGCGGGTTCGATGCCACCGCGCTCGACGACGCCGAATCCCAGCGCCGCTCCTACCCCCAGTCGTTCGGTCAATACGAGACCGGCGGCTACGAGGTGATCCGCCGCTGGGATTTTCCAAGCAATGCCCAGCGGGTAGGTGAAGAGGCGGTGGCGCTGCTCACCGCAGACGAGCTGGAGGACCACGAGACCGACCTCATCCTCGAAGGGTCGCAGCTGGCACTTCAGATTCACGAGTCGGTCGGCCACGCCATCGAGCTCGACCGGATCTTGGGCTGGGAGGCGGCGTTTGCCGGCACCTCGCATCTCGATCTGAACAAGCTCGGCTCGTTCCGGTTCGGATCGCCGCTGATGAACATCACCGCCGATGCCACATTGCCGGGAGCGCTCGGAACCTTCGGCTTCGACGATGAGGGAACCGCGGCGCAGGCGGTCGACATCGTCAAGGATGGCATCTGGGTTGGGGTGCTCTCCGGAAGAGACTCGGCGGCAATCGCCGGCCTGCCGCCCGGCGGGATGGTTCGCGCCGACGGCTACAACCGGCTCCCGATGGTGAGGATGACCAACGTTGGGCTGCTTCCCGGTGACTCCTCGCTCGACGAGATCATCGCCGACACCCACAGCGGGGTGTACATGGCGACGAACCGTTCCTGGTCGATCGACGACCGGCGGTTGAACTTCCAGTTCGGCACCGAGATCGCCTGGGAGGTCAAGAACGGCAAACTGGGTCGTATGCTGAAGAACCCGACCTACACCGGCATCGGTCCTGTGTTCTGGGGCTCGCTCGACCGCCTTGCCGGCGGCGACGAGTGGATCCATTGGGGCACGCCGAACTGTGGGAAGGGCCAGCCGATGCAGGTGGCGCATACCGGGCACTCGGCGGCTCCGGCCCGGTTCACGAACGTGCGGGTGGGGGTGCGCGGATGAGCGAGCACCTTGCCAGTCACGTCCTGGGACTCGTCGGCGACCGCGCCGAAGTGGAGGTGGTCACCATGTCTGGCATTTCGTTCCTGACCCGGTTCGCCAACTCGTTCATCCATCAGAACGTTGGAGAGCAGCTCGAATCGGTGAGGCTTCGTGTTGCCGTGGACGGGCGGGTCGCGTCCGGTGCGACGACACGAATCGATGATGCGTCGCTGGCAGCGTTTGTCGACGAGACTCTCGAAACCGCACGGCGCCAACCGGTCGATGAGGATTGGCCGGGGCTCACCCCACCGGTCGAGATTGCCGCGATCGAACATCATGACGACGAGACCGCCGATGCCTCGCCGGCGGCGCGGGCCGAGCTGGTGCGGACCTTTGTCGATGCAGGAGACGGCATGCTCGCCGCAGGGTATTGCGAAACCGAGGGCGCGACATACACGTTTGTGAACTCGGCGGGCCACAACGCCACCGGGCGGGAGACGTCTGCGGTCCTCGACGGCATCCATCGCACCAGCTCCTCTGCGGGTTTCGGTCACGCCGGTTCCAGCGCGATCGGTGATCTCGACGCCGCCGCAGTTGGGGAGCTTGCTGCGCGGCGCGCCAGGGATTCCGAGTCGACCTTCGATGCCAAGCCCGGCGAATACGAGGTGGTGCTTGCCCAGGAGGCAACGGCGACAATTGCCATCTTCCTCGCCGTCTACGGCATGAACGGAAAGGCGCACGAGGAAGGTCGTTCGTTCGTTGACCTGGGGGCGAAGCAGTTCGACGAGTCGTTTCGGCTCTGGGACGACGCAGGCGATCCGCGAGCGCGAGGGATCCAGTTCGACACCGAGGGAACGCCGAAACGAAGAGTGGATTTCGTCACAGACGGGGTCACGACACGGCTCGCCCACAATCGTCGGACGGCTCGGAAGGCGGGCATCGAGTCCACCGGGCATGGTTTTCCAGGATCTGACGTGTTCGGGGCGTTTCCCGTGAACCTGTTTGTTGGATCGGGCGGCGAAACCGTTGACGAGCTGATCGCCGGTGTGGAGCATGGGATCTATGTATCGACCTTCAACTATTGCCGGGTCCTCGACCCCAAGTCGCTTGTGGTAACCGGTCTTACCCGCAACGGCACGTTCATGATCGAGAATGGTGCGATCACAGGGGCGGTGTCGAATTTGCGGTTCACCCAGTCCTTCGTCGAGGCGCTCGCTCCCGGAAAATTGCTTGGTATCGGGAGCGACGATCGGTTCGCCGATTCCGAGTTCGGGGCGGACTTCGTGATCGCGCCGTCGATGCGCCTCGCCTCCTGGCACTTCACCGGCGGAGCCGACGGCTGATGTCCAGGCCGGACCAGCTGGTCGCCGCTGCTCTCTTCGACGACAGGGACCTCGCCGACGAGGCCTGGGGCCGGTTGGCCGAGGCGGAGATCCCGGCGTCCGTGATCACCGAGCCCGGAATCATGGGCGCTTACCGCCTCAATGTGATGGTGCATCGTGAGGATCTGGAAAAGGCACAAGCGTTGATCGCCGACCTAGTCGGCGATCCGTAGTCCGTACAACGTATTACGTATTACGAACCCGTTCCAACCGGGCCGTCGAAGTGGTATGGGTACGGGGTGCATGACCACAGACAACTCCGTGTGGCAGGTATCTCATGGGCTTGTACTCGACGTGTATCGCATGACCCAAGGTTTCCCTTCTGCGGAGCGCTTCGGGCTCACCGCGCAGATGAGACGATCCGCGGTCTCCATCGCTTCGAACATCGCAGAGGGTGCGGGCCGGGACGGAGGTGCCTTCCCGCAGTTTCTTCAATACGCAGCTGGAAGCGCGTCTGAGCTCGAGACGCAGTTGGACATCGCCCGTGAACTCGGGTTCGGAGTTGAACCGGCGGTTAGCTGCGCCCTCGGCGAGGTTGACGTAGTCCGCAGAATGCGGGATGAGTGACCTCGGGATTCGTTATACGTAATACGTGATACGTAATACGGACAAAAGAAAACGGCCCGGGAGGCACGGGCCGTTTTCAGTTGTTGGCGGACGAAAGTTACGCCTGGGCCGACTCGGTCTCGTGGTCGTGGTCGTGGTCGGCATGCTCGTGGTCGTGGTGGTCGGCGACCTCTCTCCGCACCTCGTCCATGTCGAGGCCATTGATCTGCTCGATGAGATCGGCCAGGGCCTTTTCCGGTAGGGCGCCGGGCTGGGAGAAGACGCCGATATTGTCCCGAAATGCCATCAGGGTTGGGATGGAACGGATTTGGAAGTAGCCGGCAAGCTCTTGCTCGGCTTCAGTGTCCACCTTGGCAAACACGATGTCGGGATGCTCTTCCGACAGCTTCTCGAACACCGGGGCAAAGGCGCGACACGGGCCGCACCACTCCGCCCAGAAATCTACGAGCACGGTGTCGTTGCTGAGGATGGCCTCCTCGAAGGTGTCCTTGGTGAGTTCGACGGTTGCCATGTTGGTGAGTCTCCTGTTTGTTCACTCCCACAACCGTTCCACGCTGAGGGTATTCCGGCTGGCGCCCGGGGATGACATGCTCTGCGAGGTGCAGCGGTTCCGTACACTTCCCGCCCGTGTCCTTTGTGATCGAATTGCACGACATTGGCGTCGACGCAGGATCCATGTCAATCCTGAGAGGGGTTGACCTCGAAGTCGGCCCGGGTGAGATCCTCGGCTTGTTCGGCCCCAACGGCGCGGGAAAGACGACACTGCTCCGGCTCGTCGCCACCTTGGTTCGGCCTTCCGCCGGTACGGGATCGGTGCTCGGCACCGACCTCAGCAGCCAGCAGCGCTACGCCATCCGTCGCAGGATCGGGATGATCGGCCACGTCCCCGGCCTGTACCCGGAACTGACCCTCGGTGAGAACCTGGAATTCGCGGCCAGGGTGGCGGGAGTGTCCCGAGACGAGGTCGGGAGCGCCCTGGCCGCGGTTGGCCTCGCCGGTGTCATCGACCGCGAGGCAGGGGTCTCGTCGCATGGCATGCAGCGCCGCGCCGAGTTCGCCAGGGAGCTGATGATCGATCGTGACCTATTGTTGCTCGACGAACCACACTCTGCATTGGACCAGGATGCGGTCGAGCTCGTCAACGCGCTGGTCAAGAAGATCGCCGCGGAGGGCGGAGCGGTCATCCTGGTGTCGCACGACCGCGAACGGGTGGCGCGGATCGCCGATCGAACCGTGGAGCTGACCGAGGGGACCCTCGAATGAACGCAGGGTTCCGGTCACAGGTGGCGGCGGTCGTTGAACGCGATCTGCGGAGGGAACGCCGCCGCGGCGATGTGGTGTGGGTGACGATTCCGTTCGGGGCAATGGCGCTCTTTCTCCTCCCGCTGGCGATCGGGGTCGACACGCAGCTCCTACAACGCATCGGTCCCGGGATGTACTGGGTAGTGGTGATGCTTTTCGGCGTGCTGGTGTCCGTCGGCAGGGCTTCCATCGAGACCGGCGCCCAGCGAGACGCGGTGTCGCTTCTCGGGCTCGACCCTGCCGCCGCCTACGTCGGGCGGTCGATGTCGGCGGCCGGGCTGCTGCTCGTGTACGAGATCGTCGTCGGCGTGGTAGCGGTCGTGCTGTACAACATAGAAGTGATCGGGTTCCCCTGGCTGGTGCTGACCCTGGTCATCACCGCCGTCGGGCTCGGGCTGCTCGGGTCGCTGGCAGCCTCGTTGGTAAGCAGCTCCTCGGCAGGCTCGGCCCTCGTTCCGTTGCTGGTGGCACCGCTGTCGGTGCCACTGCTCCTTGGGGCAACCCAGGTCTACGAAGGCTTGCGGCTTGGCCGCAGTATCCTTCCCTGGATGTTGCTGATGGTCGTGGTGATGCTGGTCACGGCCATCGTCGGCGTCGGCACGGCCCGACCGCTCCAGGAGACTTGATGCCGTCCGAGATTCGCAGCCGAAGTTGGCCGTGGGTGGCGATCGGGGTGTCGGTCGCCGTAGCACTGTCCCTTGCCATTGTGAGCCCGGCGGACACGGTTCAGGGCGAGCTCGTCAGGATCATGTACGTCCACGTCCCCGCGGCATGGCTGGCCTACCTCGCTTTCACCGTCACGCTGGTGGGCAGTGGTGGCTATCTCGTCACCAGGAGGCTCAGCTGGGACCGGGTGGCGGCGTCGAGCGCCGAGATCGGCGTGTACTTCACCGGTCTGGCGATCGGGCTCGGCATGATCTGGGCCAAACCGACCTGGGGTGTGTGGTGGACGTGGGACGCTCGCCTCACCCTGACCGCCGTCATGTTCTTTGTCTACGTCGGCTACCTCGCTCTGCGCAACACCGCAGACGATTCCCGGGTTCGGGCAGGCCGGTCTGCGGTGCTTGGCATCCTCGGAGCCGCCTTGATCCCGTTGGTGCATTTCTCGGTGGTTTGGTGGCGTACCCTGCACCAGCCGGCCTCGTTGCTTCGGCCGGACGGCCCTGCGATCGAGGATCCCCTGATTCTCTGGGCGCTGCTCGCCGGCGTGGTCGCCTTTACCGTCATCTATGTGGCGCTCATGGTGAAGCGCATCGAGCTCCATCAGGTCGCCGACAGCATCCGGGACTTCGAGCGTTCCGCAGACCGGCCGGTGGCCGGCGCCTCAGTGACCGCTCCCCAACTGGGAGGAGGGCTCGGCGATGAGTGACTGGGGATGGGTGGCGCTCGCATACGCCGTTGCCTATGGAAGCCTTGCCGTGTACATAGCGACGCTCACGGCGCGACTCGGAGCTGCGAGGGAGCGTTTCGAGGAACTGCAGTGAGGGCGTACTGGAGGTTCCTCCTCCCCGCGGTGATCACGGTGGTTGTGCTCATCCTGCTCGGCTTCAACCTGACCTCGAGCCTCGTCTACTTCAATACCCCCACCGAGTTGATCGCCGAAGATCCAGGGGACAGCAGGCTCCGGCTGGGTGGGCAGGTCGTGCCGGGAACCCTGACCACTACCACCGAAGGGGTGACATTCGAGGTCACCGATGGCCGCCAGGCGGTCAGGGTCCTCCACACCGGGGCACCACAGCAGCTCTTCCGGGAGGGCATCGGCGTTGTTGTCGAGGGCAGGTGGGACGGACAGGCCTTCTATTCCGACACGATGCTGGTCAAGCACGACGAGACCTATCGGTCTGAGGACGGGTCGTACGACCCGGACCGGCCGTATGGAGACGACCAGGGCGGGGCATGATCGCCGTCCTCGGCTACGCAGCCATCCTCGTCGCCCTGGCCGGCTCGGTAGGCCTTGTGATCACAAGCGTGATGGCCTCGCGGAGCGTCGACCAGGATCCAGCGGCGGTGCGGATGCCTTTGTTTGCCCTGTTCGGCGGTGGCATCGCTGCGTTCGTCATCCTCGAGATCGCCATCCTCACCCACGACTTCTCCATCGCCTACGTCGCCCAAAACTCGGCGCTGCAGACTCCGTTCGTGTTCCTGTTCGCCTCCGGCTGGGCCGCGCTCGAGGGGAGTGTCGTGCTCTGGGGTGTCCTGCTGTCGGTGTTCTCCATGCTGGTGTGGCGCCGTCTGTGGCGCGGCGACGGTCTCGGTCTTGGAGCCCTCGCAGTGATGGGAGCGGTGTCGGTCTTCTGGTTCGGCTTGATGGCCACGGCGGCGAATCCGTTCGCTCTGTGCACCGAGGTCGCCAACGGGTTCTGCTCGGCCTCCTCTTGGCTGCCGGTCGGCTCCATGGCCGTTCCCCCGGACGGGATAGGGCCCAACCCGCTTCTGGCCAACCACATCCTGATGGCCGTTCATCCGCCGATGCTCTACCTGGGGTACGTCGGTTTCACCGTCCCGTTTGCCTTTGCCATCTCTGCACTCGCACGCTCCGAGCCGGGAAAGGTCTGGCTCGACAGGACGCACCGCTGGTCGCTCATCGCCTGGGTGTTCCTGGCGGCCGGCATCCTCCTCGGGGCCTGGTGGTCCTATGAGGTACTCGGGTGGGGTGGGTACTGGGCGTGGGATCCGGTGGAGAACGCGGCGCTGCTGCCGTTCCTCGCCGCCACGGCCTTCATCCATTCGGCGGTCGTGCAGCAGCGTCGATCGATGTTGCAGGCGTGGAATTTCGTCCTCATCATCGCCACCTTCGCCCTGACCATCTTCGGGACCTTCATCACCCGCTCCGGGGTCATCGCCTCGATCCACGCCTTCAGTCAATCGGCGGTGGGCCCCGCCCTCCTCGGATTCCTCGCCGTGGTCGTATTCGGCTCCCTCGCCTTGTTTGCGCTGAGGGCAGGCGCCGTCGCGTCATCACCGCGGCTCGATTCGCTCGCGTCGCGTGAGGGGTTCATTCTCGTCAACAGCTTTCTGATGACCCTGTTCGCGTTCACCGTCCTGTTCGGCACGACCTTCCCCCTCATGGTCGAGGCATTCACCGGGAGAGAGGTCTCGGTCGGCCAGCCATTCTTCAATCGAGTGACCATCCCGTTCGCCAACCCCAACTTCGACGGAGACAAGCCGGGCACGAGCGCTTTGCTGAGATCGTGCAGAAGGCTCGGCGGATCCCAATCGCCCAGGTTGCGGAGAGACTGGGACTCGGTGCGCACACTAGACGCGGGAAGGACGTTCTGGTGCGTTGCCCACTCCACGACGACCACAACCCATCCATGTCCCTCGATATTGATAGGGGGCTCTGGTTTTGCCGTCCGTGCGCAGAAGGCGGAGACGCCATCAAGTTGTACATGCGAGCCCGGCGGATCGAGTTCGCTGATGCGGTCCGGGAGCTTGCGTCGTGAATATCGACTCACTCCGCGCCTTCACCGATGGCCTACGTACCGAGGTTACCCAGCTTCGGCACCGGGGTCTGTCAGAGATGGCGGACGTGCTTGAGTCGGTGGCTAACGACCATGAGCAAGTTCTGAACGACTGGCACACCGAGGAGTTGACCCTCCGGCAGGCGGCGGAAGAAAGCGGGTTCAGTTACAGCCGCCTCCAACAGATGAAGGGCATCAATATCGGCACTGCCGGAACTCCACGGATTCGACGCTGTGACCTGCCTTACAAGCCCCGACGCTCCGGCCCACGATTCACTACCGGCCAACCTGACATCGCCG
>JADFIY010000109.1 GCA_022566415.1 Acidobacteriota bacterium | reverse complement strand
ACGACGCACACTCACGGCAATCTCACTCCACATACCCAAACACTGTCAGGGAAGACCCGCGACATGTGTCAGGGATGTGCTGCAACAGAACAGGGCGATATATCTACCTGGGAACCCTGGGTTCGCAGACCCACCGCTACTCTCGTGCCCGTGACCTACCGCGCCCCGAAGGGCACCGATGACGTCCTCCCGCCCGAGTCGCGGGCATGGCTTCGCGCCGAAAAGACCTTTGTCGATCTGGCAGAGGTCTTCGGCTACGACATCGTCTTGACCCCGTACTTCGAGGCGACCGAGCTGTTCTCGCGGGGAGTAGGCGAAGCCACCGAGGTGGTCGAGAAGCAGATGTACACCTTCACCGACAAGGGAGGCAGATCGTTGACGCTACGACCAGAGGCCACCGCCAGCCTGGTGAGAGCGATGGTCGAAGCGGGAGGCGTCCACGGGACCGAAAAGATCGCAGCCTGGGGGCCGATGTTCCGGTACGAGAAGCCGCAGCGAGGTCGGCGGCGCCAGTTCTATCAAGGCGACATCGAGTATTTCGGTGAACCGTCCCCGGACGCCGACGTAGAGGTGATCGAGTTTGGGTACCGCTACCTCGAGGAGATGGCGGTGCCCGACGTGGTGGTAGCCCTCAACTCGATCGGTGACGTCGAGGACCGCGCGACGTATCGCGACCTGCTGACCACGTGGCTGATGGAGCGCCAGGATGACCTCTCGGACGACGCCCGCAACCGGATCGCCTCCAATCCGCTGCGGGTTCTCGACAGCAAAGCGGACGCGGACATTGTGGCCGAGGCTCCCGCTCCGGTCGAGCACTTGGCCGATGCGGCCGCCGAGCACTTCACCCAGGTGCAGCGGGGGCTGAGACGTCTGCAAATTCCTTATCGCATCGAAGCGCGCCTGGTGCGAGGTCTCGACTACTACAACCGGACCGTGTGGGAGTACCTGGCGACGTCGTACGAAGGGGCCCAGGATGCCGCAGGCGGCGGCGGCCGCTATGACGGGTTGTTCGAGCTGCTCGGTGGCAAACCCACGCCGGCCGTAGGTGTGGCAATGGGTATCGACCGGATCATGCTCATGGCCGGGAAGCGTGCCGACCAGCCAGCACTCGATGCCTTTGTGGTCATCGCCGACCCGAACCGGCGCGACGCCGGCCTCGACCTCGTATCCGAGCTGCGGCGGAGGGGGTTGCGTACCGACCTCGACCTCGCCGAACGCTCGGTCAGTGCCCAGTTCAAGGCAGCCGATCGGGCAGCAGCGGCCTGGGCCGTCGTCGTCGGCGACGAGTGGGCAGACGGCAAGGTCACCGCCCGTAACCTCGCAACCGGGGAGCAGGAAACCGTTGCAGTGGAAGGGATCGAGGCATGGCTGAAGGGCCGATGAAGACCCACGGGGCCGGGACCCTGCGCGGTGACGACGCCGGGACCGAGGTGATGCTTGCCGGCTGGGTGAAGCGCCGGCGGGATCACGGAGGGGTGATCTTCATCGATCTGCGCGACTCGACCGGGTTGGTCCAAGTCGTGCTGAATCCCGAGGATGCCCCGGCAGACGAGGAAACACTCCACGGCCTGCGCCTCGAGTATTGCGTGTCGCTTACCGGGACGGTCAGAGACCGACCTGAGGGGACGGTCAACCCGGACCTCCCAACCGGGAAGGTGGAGGTCGTTGCCTCATCGCTCGTGGTGCTCAGCCCCTCGGAACCGCTTCCGTTTCAGCTGGATGACCGCATCGACATTGACGAGGCGCTGCGCCTCGAATACCGATATCTGGACCTGCGCCGGGCGACGATGTCGGACAATCTGGTCGCTCGGTCCCGGGTGATCGCTGCCATGCGCCGGGTGATGGACGAGCGCGGATTTCTCGATGTGGAGACACCGACGCTGATCGCCTCCACACCAGAGGGCGCACGTGACATGCTCGTGCCCTCCCGACTGCGCAAGGGCAGCTTCTACGCACTACCCCAGTCGCCACAGCTGTTCAAGCAACTCCTGATGATCGCCGGCGTTGAGCGCTACTACCAGGTCGCCCGCTGCTACCGCGACGAGGACACACGCGCCGATCGGCAGATCGAATTCACTCAGCTCGACTTCGAGGGATCGTTCTGGGGGCAGGAAGAGGTGCTGGAGACGCTCGAGCAGATCGTCTCTCGGGTCACGGCGACGCTGCGCGATTTCGAACCTGCGCTCCCCTTCCCCCGCCTCAGCTGGCACGAGGCGATGAGCCGCTACGGCACGGACAAGCCCGATATCCGGTTCGGGATGGAAATCAAGGACTTGGGAGCGGTGTTCGCCGGCACTGAATTCAAGGCCTTCTCCGATGTGCTCGAGGCCGGCGGGACGATCCGCGGCATCAACGCCGGGGCGCTCGGCGCCTCCCGGTCAAAGCTGGACGCCTTGGTGTCTCGAGCTCAGGAACTTGGGGCGAAGGGCTTGGTATGGCTTGTAGTGGAAGATGACGGTTCGCTGCGTTCACCTGTGGTCAAGTTCCTCGCCGATACCGAGCAGCAATCGCTCAAAAAGGGTCTCGAGGCCACCGCAGGCGACGTGCTGCTGATCGTCGCCGATCAGCACAAGACCGCCCTCGAAGTGCTCGGTCGGCTGCGCCTCGACCTCGGTCAGCCAGATGATCACGACGAGCTGGCCTACCTGTTCGTGGTCGACTTCCCGGTGTTCGAACGCAACGACGACGGGGACTGGGTACCACTCCACCACCCGTTCACCGCACCCGTCGACGTCGACCAGATGCGTCGGGACCCCGGTCACGCCCTCTCCAGGGCTTACGACCTCGTGGTCAACGGATCCGAGCTCGGCTCGGGGTCGGTAAGGATCCACGACCCGGAGGTGCAGGCGCAGGTTTTCGACATCCTCGGCATCAGCACCGAGGATGCGACAGACCGTTTTGGCTGGTTCCTCAAGGCGTTGCGGTACGGAACGCCTCCGCATGCCGGGTTCGCCATCGGCATCGATCGGTTCGTGGCCATCCTCCAAAACACGCCCAACATTCGCGAGGTGATCCCGTTCCCTAAAACGCAGTCTGGGGCCGACCCCCTGACCGGGTCGCCGTCGCCTGTCGAAGAGGAGCAGCTCCGCGACCTCGGCATCGACATCAGGGAAGAGGTCCGTGCCGAATGGGCCGCAGCAGAGACATCGAGTGACTGAGCCAGACCTGTTCTCCGAGCAGCGAGCACAGCGCCGCCGCGCCAACGCCCCGTTGGCGGCACGGATGCGACCGGTCTCCCTCGACGAGGTGGTCGGTCAGCAGCATCTGCTCGCCGAGGGCGCCGCGTTCCGCACCATGGTCGAGGCCGGCAAACCGGTGTCGATGATCCTGTGGGGCCCACCGGGATCGGGGAAGACAACACTGGCCCGGTTGGTGGCATCAAACAGCGGGGCACGATTCGAGCAACTCTCCGCAACGTCGGCAGGGGTCAAGGACGTTCGTGAGGTGCTGGCGATGGCCACCCGCCGCGTCGAGGAGGACCAAGGGAAGACGGTGCTGCTCCTCGACGAGATCCATCGGTTCACCAAGGCGCAGCAGGATGCACTGCTCCCCGGGGTCGAAGACGGGATCGTGATCCTCGTCGGTGCCACCACGGAGAATCCGTTCTTCGAGGTCAACTCGCCGCTCATCTCACGATCGACGATGTTCCGCACGGAGGCGCTCGCCCCCCAGGAGGTAGCCGAACTGATCACCAGAGCCGCCGCCGATCCCGGACGAGGGCTCGGCGGCGTAGCCATCGATGAGGATGCGCTGGAAGCGCTCTCCGAGCGGGTCGGCGGCGATGCCAGGCTGGCGATGAATGCCCTCGAGGTTGCCGCCACCCTCGCCGAAGGAAGGGGCGCCGACACGATCGCGCTCGATGACGTCACCGAGGCCTTGCAGCGGAGGGTGATCCGGTACGACAAGGGCGGTGATCGCCACTATGACGTGATCTCGGCGTTCATCAAGTCGATGCGGGGCTCCGATGTCGACGCGACGTTGTACTGGCTGCATACGATGATCGAGGCAGGGGAGGATCCGAAGTTCATCGCCCGTCGCATGGTGATCCTCGCCTCGGAGGACGTCGGGCTCGCCGACTCCAGGGCACTGGGGGTGGCGGTCGACGCGTTTCGGGCGGTCGAGGTCATCGGGCTTCCCGAGGCGGCGTACGCCCTGTCCCATGCTGCGATATATTTGGCGATGGCACCAAAGTCGAACTCGGTGGCGACGGCGATCACCGCCGCCCGCGACACCGTGCAGCACACCCCTGGTGCCGATGTCCCGGCTCACCTGGCCTCGGGGGCGACGAGCGGCGAGCGCGAGATGGGGATCGGGGTCGGCTATCGGTACCCGCACGACGACCCGGCGGGGGTGATTCCACAGCAGTACCTGCCAGACGGCGTCGACACCAGCCTGTACCATCCGACCGACGCCGGAGACGAGGCAGCGGTGGCCGACCGTCTACGTGTGATCGACGAGATACTCGGCAAACATCGGTGAGGCGTGGCGTCGCGTGGGGCCGCGATACCCTGACGTTGAGCGTCTGGCCGACGCCGAACCGCGAACTCAGGGCAACAGAACAACCCCGTATACGCCGGTGTGAGCCCTGGGTACGCGGTACTCCCGATGTGGTGCAGCTCAGGCCCGAAAAGGCCCGGGGCTAACCTCGCCGAATGGATTCCAACGAGATCCGACGCGTTTTCATCGACTTCTTTGCCGCCCGCGGGCACACCATCGTGCCCTCATCGTCGCTGATACCGCTGGATCCGACTCTGCTCGTCACCGGTGCCGGGATGATCCAGTTCAAGGCCTACATGCTCGGGGAGGAGCCTCCTCCCTACCCACGGGCCGTTTCCGTGCAGAAGGTAGGCCGGACCAGCGACATCGACATCATCGGGACCACGCAGCGGCATCTGTCGTTCTTCGAGATGCTCGGCAACTTCTCCTTCGGCGACTATTTCAAGGAGGAGGCCATTGCCTGGGCATACGAGCTCATCACCGAGAGCTACGGGATCGATCCCGAGCGGCTGTGGTACACGGTGCACATCTCCGACGACGAGGCGGCCGGCATCTGGATCGACGGGGTCGGCGTGCCACCGGAGCGCGTCCAGCGTCTGGATCGAGAAAACTTCTGGCAGATGGGCGTCCCCGGCCCGGCGGGACCGTCCTCCGAGATCTTCTTCGACAAGGGACCCGAGTACGGCGAAGCGGGTGGCCCCGCCGTCGACGACGAGCGACACATGGAGATCTGGAACCTGGTGTTCATGCAGTTCATCCAGGACGAGCCCTACCACGTGGTCGGGGACCTCCCCGCAAAGAACATCGACACCGGAGCCGGCCTGGAGCGCCTGGCCACCGTGCTGCAAGGGGTCGATGCGGTATTCGACACTGACGTTATTCGGCCGGTGCTCGCCGCCGCCGAAGGCGAGACGGGGGTGAGATACGGTGACGCCGAGCCAACCGATGTCTCGTTGCGCATCATGGCCGATCACGGGCGCACCGCGACCTTCCTGATCGGCGACAAGGTGGTTCCTTCCAACGAAGGACGCGGCTATGTGCTGCGCCGACTGATCAGGAGGGCAGTGCGTCACGCCTTCCTCCTCGGTGTCGATGGCCTGATCATGCCGCCGCTGATCGCGGCAACGGTCGATGTCATGCGGCAGGCCTACCCGGAGCTTGCCGCCAATCAAGATGCGATCACCACCATGGTCACCAGGGAGGAGGAGCAGTTTCGTCGGACCCTGCGCGCCGGCAGCCAGCTGCTCGACGAGGCGTTGGAAGGAATGGGATCCGGCGACACCCTGGCAGGGGAGACCGCGTTCAAGCTGCACGACACGTTCGGATTTCCCATCGAGCTGACCGAGGAGATCGTCACCGAGCGCGCCTACCAGGTCGACCTCGTCGACTTCGATCGGATGATGGATGAGCAGCGAACCCGGGCCAGGGCGGCCTACAAGGGTGGCGACGAGGCGGCCGTCTCCGATGCGTATCGAACCCTGCTCGACGGTGTGCACCCGACGGAGTTCGTCGGGTACGAGGAGGAGACCGGGACCGGGCGGATCCTTGCCATCATCAGCGCTGGAGACGCGATCGAGACCGCCGCGGAGGGCCAACCGATCGAGCTTTTCCTCGACCGTACGCCGTTTTACGCCGAGTCCGGTGGCCAGATCGGCGACTCCGGCAGGATCGTCACCCCGACCGGAACCGTACAGGTCGAGGACACCAGGTTCACCCTCCCCGGTCTCCATGGTCATCGGGGAAAGGTCACAGACGGGACGGTCAATGTCGGCCAGGACGTTGCGCTCACCATCGACCATGAACGTCGCGAACGCATCAGGAAGAACCACACCGGTACCCACGTTCTGCACTGGGCGCTACGCGAGGTGGTGGGGGATCACGTTCATCAGGCCGGGTCGCTGGTGGCGGACGATCGGCTCCGCTTCGACTTCAGTCACTTTGCCGGGCTCGCTCCCGAGGAGCTTCGCCAGGTTGAGCTGCTCAGCAACCGGCGGGTGATCGAGAACGCACAGGTCACCACCATCGAGACCACGAAGGACGAGGCGGAGGCGATGGGCGCACTGGCGTTCTTCGGTGACAAGTACGGCGACGAGGTCAGGGTCGTCAGTGCCGGCGACTACTCGACCGAGTTCTGCGGCGGCACCCATGTTCCGAGCACCGGCCAGATCGGCCCATTGGTCGTGGTCACCGAGGGGTCGGTTGCCGCAAATACCAGAAGGGTCGAGGCGGTGACGGGGACCGCGGCGTATGAGTACCTGTCACAGCTGCGGCGCGATGTCGAGGCCGCTGCAGGCGCCCTCGGCGCTCAGCCGGCACGGCTGGTAAAGGCCGCGGAGGCGATGGCCCTCAATAACAAGGCCATGGCGGAGCGGATCGAGCGGTTCGAACAAGAAGCTCGCAGTGAGACCGCGGCCAGCCTCCTCGATCAGGTCGAGGAGGTCGACGGCTATTCCGTGCTCGTCTCCAAACAAGACGCGCTCAGCAGCGACGCGCTGCGGGCACTCGCCTTCCAGGTCAGGGACAGGATGC
This sequence comes from Acidobacteriota bacterium, assembly GCA_022566415.1. Classification (GTDB taxonomy): domain Bacteria; phylum Actinomycetota; class Acidimicrobiia; order Spongiisociales; family UBA5794; genus JACZST01. The sequence continues at coordinate 1,571 of JADFIY010000109.1, read as the reverse complement.
CGTCGGGCATCGGGGTGCTCGGATCAACCACTGGAGGAAAGGGAGCCATCATTGCGTTCGTCTCCGAGGACCTCGTGGAAAGTGGGATATCCGCTGGTGACCTGATTTCCACCGCTGCCAAAACCCTGGGTGGCGGTGGCAGCAAGGATCCGCACCTCTCCCAGGCCGGCGGTCCGGCGGGGGACCGGATCGACGATGCGCTCCGCGAGGCAAAGGACGCGGCGCATGAGGCCCTCACAGGACGTTGAGGATCCTCGGCCTCGACCATGGGGAGCGTCGCATCGGAGTCGCGGTATCGGACGTCACCGGTACCATTGCCACACCGCATTCGGTGATCGACCGGCGTGTCGCCGACGTTCCAGTCGCTCTGCGCTCGCTGGTCACAGAGTTTGCCGTCGAACGTGTCGTCGTTGGGCTGCCGCTGCTGCTCTCCGGCGAGGAAGGACAGGCGGCGCGGTCGGCCAGGGCGTTTGCGGACCAGGTCGCAGAGGACACCGGGCTACCGGTTTTGCTGCAGGACGAGCGGTATACGACCGTTACCGCGGAGGATGCCCTGATCGAGGGTGGAGTCCGTCGCCGCCGGCGACGAGACGTGCGAGACAAGGTAGCGGCGGCAGTCATGTTGCAGAGCTATCTCGACAGGCGGATGCACGATGACGATGGAGACGACCAAGCGTGACCGGACCCTGCTTCGGGTCCTCGTCGTAGCCATGCTCCTGGTCGCAGGCGTCGCCGCCGTGTTCCTGGTTGGGAGGCTCCTTGCTGGAGCGGTGACGGCCGCAGCGCCGGTGACGACGACGATCGTCCTTGGCATCGAAGTGACCGTCGAGGTACCAAACGGGGCATCGGCTCGCAGCATCGCCGCCTCGATGGAGGAAGCCGGTGTGGTCCCGGCGCGAGACCTGTCACGCGTTGTCGAGAAGCAGGGTGTGGCATCCCAACTCAAGCCGGGGACCTACCACCTCGAGACCGGCATGAGGCCAGAGGACGTGGCCGCCCGCCTCGTTGAGGGCCCGGATGCGTTCAACCAAAGCGTCATCGTGCTTGAAGGTGTCACCGTGGCCGCCGCTATCGAGAGCCTTGCCGAACAGACCGGCAAGCAGGTCGAAGACTTTGCGGTTGCGCTGCGTGAAGGGTGGGTCACCTCTCCGCTGCTTCCCACAGAGGCGCGGGAAGGCATCGACGAGCTGACCAGGTGGGAGGGCCTGTTGTACCCCGCACGATACGAGATCGGCGAGGACACCCAGCCGAGGGAGATCCTTCAAATGATGGCAGACGAGATGGTGCACCGGACCAGCGATGTTGACTCGTCGCGCTTCGATGAACTCGGGTTGAGCACGTACGAGGTGCTGATCTTGGCATCGCTCATCCAGCGGGAAGCGGGCGTGGAAGAGGACCGACCGCTCATCGCAAGTGTGATCTACAACCGCCTCGACCAGGGGATACCCCTTCAGATCGATGCCACCGTCGTTTACGCCCTTGGCGGCAGTCCCGGCGGGGTGCTCGCCGAAGATCTGGAGATCGACTCGCCCTGGAATACCTACCTGATCGCCGGCCTGCCTCCGACCCCG
>JADFIY010000108.1 GCA_022566415.1 Acidobacteriota bacterium | reverse complement strand
TTGGCCGCCCTCGTCATCCTGGTACCGCTCGTGTTCACCGCCGAGAATGTGCTGTCCACGACGGGCGACAAGACAGCGCCCAGGCCGCCGTTTCGGAGTGGCTGGGAGATGATTCGACCCTGACTGCGATCCTGGTCGAGGTCGATGGGACGGAGGTTGATGTGTTTCTGACCGGTAGCGGTGAGCTGCCGTCTGTGCCGGATCTCGCCGACTCGCTGACCGACGCCTTCGGCACTCCGGCTGATGTGCGGGTCGAACACGCCCCAACGCAGGTCGTCGAATACTCCGAAGAGGAAGGCCTGACCGAGGCGGCCGGGAGCGGGTGAGACCCGCCCCACCTTGGTGGGTCCGGTGGCGTTGGATGAACTAGGGCCTGTTACTGGCGGATATCCCAGCCAGCAACACATCCTCGGACTAGCCAGGGAAGGCCCTGAACCTTGTCACCTACGAATCGTCCTGCCCTCCGTCCGGCGTGGCCGCGGAATCATCGGTCGCCGGGTCTACCTCGCCGCTGCGGCTGGCGGCAGAGGGGGTAGCAGGCTCGACACCGAACAGCGGCACCGCCAGCTCGATCTCGGCCTCGTTGAGTGCGTTCTTGACGGCGCGGATGACGCCGTCGGTCACCGAAGAATCCGATGTCATGGAGGATGGATACCAATAGCTGATGGAGAGCGTGATGCCGGTGCTGGCGAAGCCGGTCGCGTGCACCCCTGGAGCCGGGTCCTGTTGCACGCCGTCGACACCGGAGATCGCCTTGATAAGGAGCCGGGTTGCCTTGTCGAGGTCGGTGTCATGGGTGACGGAAACGTCGAAGGCAGCTTTCCGCGAGTCGTACGCGGTGTACACGACGATCGGTGCGCTGAGGACGTCGGTATTGGCAACATGGATACGAAGCCCGTCGCCGGTCCGCAGCACGGTGCTCCGGCTGCCGATCTCTTCGACGGTGCCTCGGTACCCAGCGGTTTCGACCTGGTCGCCGACACCGAACGAAGGGCGCACGGTCAGCAGCGTCCCCGCTGCGATGTTCTCCACCATGGGCTTGGCCATGAGGAAGCCAAAAATTACGACGACGGCAACGACGATGGCGACCCAGCCGACGTTGACACCAAGGAGGCTCAGCGCCCACGCCACCGCGATGAGGTAGGTAAACCACTTTGTCAGGCGGCCAATGTCCTTGACCAGATCGTCTGGCAGGTTCGGGATACGTCCCACAGCCCCGGTGGTTGCTTTGGCGACGACCTTCCCTACCGGGTATGCGATGAGCACGATGACGACGGCGATGAGGACGTCCCAGCCCGAGACCTCGGCGGTGTTGATTGCGTTCTCCAGCTGCTGGAGCTGATCGGACGGCTGGGTGAGGCGGATGGCGTCCATGGGTCAGCGGTATTCCGTCGTGTTCGCGATGCCCTGGTGAGTCGCCGCCATCAGCCCCGCCTCATCTTCTGGTCGATTCGGTGCGCGAGATGGGGCTCAGCCTTCGACCCACGTCCAGGCATCGTCGCCCGTGTCGAACCACTCGACGTCCTTGGCCTAGAAGGGTTGAGCGATCTTGGCCACGTGCTTTCCCCACGATCGGTCTCCGACGAGCGCCATCCGTTCGATCTTGTCGTGGTACTCCCTGCCGAAGCCGAGGTCGGCTCCCCCACGCCGCGGCCTTTTCCCGCTTGAAGTCACTCAGATCGAAGAGCACACGTATAGTCGCGTACTGCTCGATCGCCGCCGCCACGGCTGGGCCCAGCCGTGGCGTAGTCCTCCTTGGTGACTTCTCCCACGGCTCGGAAGCCGAGGACGTTGTCTTTGCTCTGTTCCATCGTTTCAATCACAGGGTGCTCCTTCGTTGCGCGATCATTGAAGTTCGGCTGGAGCGTCGCCGGGGGTGATCTCGATCGCCGGCTCGTCGATATTCAGGGAGGTGCGATCGCGCAACCAGGGTCGTTTCGTCCTCTTCTTGCCTTCGCCGTCTTCTTCTGCCTCGGACTTGGCGGTCTTGATCCTCTCGCCGCGTTCCAGCTCGAGCCGGCGCAGGGTGTCGACGACCGATTTCATCTGCGCGTCGGTCACCGGAGCAAGACGATAGGCAGCGTGGACGAAGTCCGCCGTGTCGCCGCGGTAGTCGTGGCCGAAGGATTTGAACTGACCGGGGACCACGCGCATCGCGTTCATGGCGTCGACGATGATCTGGACGAAGGTGATCAGCGGCATCCACTGCATACCCTCTGAAACGTTGCGCCCGCGTTCGGTGTCGGTGAGCCAGGGAGGCTGCTTGACTGCCCAGCGCAGCGACATCTGGGCGATCGGGTCGTTGTCGTGATCGACGATCACGGCCCGCAGCTTGTCACGTTCCTCAGGAGTGAGCGGCTCATACTCGGAGAAGTTGTCGAAGGCCTGCACGGTTCCTGGTGGTACGAGATCTCCAGAGCCCTGCCGCATCCCGGTCTTGGACCACTTGGCCAAACCAACCAGGCCGAACCACAGTGCCCGGTCGATGCCGTAGTGGTCGAAACCGGCGATGCCCTGGTGCATCACGACATCGGAGGACGCCCATGACCCCAAGCTCTCCCCGAACACCAGCACCTTGGGACGCTTATCCTCCGGCATGCCCTCGAGGCGCATCTTCACCCCCCACAGCAGCCCACGGAACTGGGTCCTGCCGAGGTGGACCTTCTGAACCTCGAGGAACGACGGTCCCCTGCCGTACTGGATACAGGCCGTAGCGATATCGCCGCGGGTGAGCAGCTCGGCCGACTCGATCATGGTCTGGTCGACCCAGCCGGTTCCGGTCGGTGATACCAGCAGGAGATAGCGCGGTCGAAGGCACGTGTAAAAGTGCTTGCCGCTACACGGTGGCGGCGTGGGAGCAAGGTCGGATGCCGATCGCCGCTAAACACCACGAGCCGCTGGCTGTGGTGTTGGGGATCCCGGTCGATGAGCTCCCCCTCACATAGACCGAGCCGCTCCCTCGCAGCGAAACTTCCGTTACTGATGGACATGGTTAGCTGGTTTCGGCGATACGGTGGCGTTGCTCCTCGAGCAGGCGCAGCAGGCTGTCGTCGCCGGCGGCGCGGGCTCCTTGGAGGCGGAGATCCCAACAGCGGTCACAGTGCGGGTCGGCACCGGTGCTTTTAGCCGCAGCGGCGTCGGCGGCGTCGTAGCGGCCGAGGTCGATCTCGAGTTGGGTGAGTTGGTGCGCGACGTCGTGGATGCGTTGCATTGCGGTGGTGACGACACCGTCGGTGGTGGCCCACATCCAGTCGGCTGACGTCTCGAACGGTCGGCCCCGCACCAGGTTGAGCGCCTCCCACAGGTGGGGGGCACGTTCGGTGTCGGTACCAGCGGCGTCGGCGTCAGCGACGTGGCCGGTGAACCGTTGCTCGTCTGAGGTGACCTGGGTGCGGTACCAGCCGTCGCGAGCTCTGGGTAACAGTTCGAGCCCGACGTGTTTGCGGATCTCGGTGGCGAACTGAGCCTCTAGCCCGGCTGCGCCGCGTTGGTCCGGTGGCGGATCTCCGCCACCTGAGCCAGGACGCTTTGTGGACTGCCGCTGCCCGGGCTCTGCAGGCGGCGAGCCGCCTCGTCCGGATCACTCGGCTCAACATCGGCGAGCCTGATGGCGCTGCCTTCGAGATCCTTCTCGCCGACATTGCCGAGGCTGCGTCCGTCGACATCCAGCCTGGTCAGCAGGGCCCCCACCTGTTGGTGGGCCTCTCGGAACGGAACACCGCGCGACACCATGCGCTCGGCCACCAGCAAGGCGACCGTCTCCGGTGCGGGTGGCGGCGGGTGGAACTCGATGACGCCCAACAGCTCGGCGAGCACCGCCAGCGACCCAGAGGCGGTGTCGTCGGCGTGGAAGACGGCGCGCTTGTCCTCCTGGAGATCCCGGTTGTAACCGAGTGGCAGGCCCTTCTGCATAGCGAGCATGGCGACGAGATCGCCGATGACGACGGCGGCACGTGATCGGACCAGCTCGGCGACGTCGAGGTTCCTCTTGTGGGGAAGGGCCGAAGAGCCGGTGGCGTGGCTGTCCGGGATGGTGATCCAGCCGAACTCTGCGCTGGACCACAGCACCAGGTCTTCGGCGAACCGGGACAGATGGGTCATGGCCTGGGCACAGGCGAATACGTACTCGGCGACGAAATCCCGGCTCGCCACCGCGTCGAGAGAGTTGGTGAAGACCGTATCGAACCCGACTTCGGCCGCAGCCACCTCGGGACGCAGCGGCAGCGTGCTGCCACCGCCGGCGCCAGCCCCGAGCGGTGAGACCCCGATCCGAGCTGCGGCGTCGGCGAAACGTTCCCGATCCCGCAGCAGCATCCAGGCGTAGGCCAGCAGCGGGTGCCCCAGCGACACCGGCTGAGCCTGCTGGAGATGGGTGTAGGAGGGGACGACGATCTCTGCCACCTCCTCGGCACGATCGGCCAGCACCGAAACCAGCCGGTCGATGTCGCCCATGCGACCAGTCGCCGCTTGATGCAGGTAGAGCCGCAGGTCGAGGGCTACCTGGTCGTTGCGGCTGCGGCCGGTGTGCACCTTCTTCCCGACGTCCCCTACCAGCTCCACCAGGCGGCGCTCTACCGCGGTATGCACGTCCTCGTCCGTCGGCTCGTAAACGAAACCTCCGGCTGTGGCTTCCACCAGCACCTGCTCGAGCCCGGCAACAAGATCCTGGCCTTCTTCGCCGCTGACCAGCCCGGCCGCAATAAGGGCACGCACATGGGCGATGGAGCCATGGACGTCGACAAGGAGCAGCCGGCGGTCGGCGGGGTCGGAGGTGAAGTCCCGCACCGCCTGGCTGAGGGGTTCGGTGAAGCGACCGCCCCACAGCGTCATTCGCCCTCCCCCATACGAGCCTCGGCCAGCCGGCGGAGGCGGAGGGCGTTGAGGCGGATGAACCCACCGGCGTCGGCCTGCTCGTATACGTCGTCGGCCTCGAAGGTGGCGGTGGCCGCGTCGTACAGATCGTGAAGGTCGGATCTGCGGCCAACAACGCTAACACCGCCCTTGTACAGCTTGAGTCGTGCGTCACCGCTGACCCGGTCCTGGATGCTGTCCATGAATGCCTGCAGCGCCTCGCGTTCGGGGGAGAACCAGAATCCGTTATAGACCATCTCTGCGTACCTGGGCACGAGCTCGTCCCTGAGGTGGACAACCTCACGGTCGAGCGTCAGCGACTCGACGGCCTTGTGGGCGTGGTGGAGAACGGTGCCCCCAGGCGTCTCGTACACGCCGCGGCTCTTCATGCCGATGAAGCGATTCTCCACGATGTCGACCCTCCCGACGCCGTGACGCCCTCCGATCTCGTTTAGCCGTTCCAGCAAGGGGAGCGGGTCGAGCGCGGTGTCGTTGACGGCAACCGGCGACCCGTTCTCGAAGGAGACGATGACCTCTTCCGGCTCGTCGGGGGCGAGCTCGGGATCGGTGGTCATCCGGAACATTCCCGGCGGTGGTGCCGCCCACGGATCTTCGAGCACGCCCCCCTCGTAGGAGATGTGCAGCACGTTGGCATCCATCGAGAACGGCCTTTCCGGGGTGACCGGGACCGGGATTCCCCGCTCGGCGGCATAGGCGACGAGGTCGGCCCTGCCCCGCAGATCCCACTCCCGCCACGGCGCGATCACTTCGATGTCCGGTTGCAGCGCATACGCCGACAGCTCGAACCGCACCTGGTCGTTGCCCTTCCCGGTGGCGCCGTGGGCGATGGCGTCTGCACCTGCTTCGGCGGCGGCCCGCACCAGGCCGACGGTGATCGCGGGCCGCGCCAGCGACGTCCCCAACAAGTAGTAACCCTCATACACGGCATTGGCCCGCATCGCAGGGAACACGTAGTCCTGCACGAAGACGGCTCGCAGGTCCTCGACGACGGCTTCGACCGCCCCGGTGGCGATGGCCTTGGCACGAGCATCGCCCACCTCTTCGCCCTGCCCGACATCGGCGGTGTAGGTGACCACTTCGGCGCCGTACGTCTCCTGGAGCCATGGCACGATCACCGACGTATCCAGGCCTCCTGAATAGGCGAGCATCACACGCTTCACGCAGTTCCTCCCACGGCTTCCAACCATTCTGCCACCGACTCACCCTCGACTCCTGGCCCGCCCACCACCAGCACGGTGTCGTCGCCGGCGACGGTGCCGACCACGCCGTCGACGTTGGACTCGTCGATGGCTCTGCCAACCACATGGGCCGCCCCTGGAAGGGTGCCCACCACGACCAGGCCACCGGTTGGCGTGATCTGGAGGACGTACTCGTCGAAGGCGCGGGCCAGCTCGCTGTCCGGCCCATCCAGCGGTACTGCGTTCCCGATGCGATACCGCACCAGGCCGTCGGCACCGCTGTGTTTGACCGCACCCATGGTTTTGAGGTCGCGAGACACCGTCGCCTGGGTGACGTGGATCTGCTCGGCCGCGAGCAGGCGAATCAGGTACGCCTGGGTGGAAACGGCCTGCTCGGAGAGCAGACGGCGAATGGCCCGGAGGCGAGCGCTCGGCATCTCATCAGTATATGCATATGCGCATAGTCGCACGTCTCGGCAAGGCGCGCGGCCTGTGGCCCGGGGGGGCGAGCAGAGCAAAGGGGAGAAGCGTGTTCGGCGCGTTACACGCCGAAAAAACCGGAGGCGAAAAAGCCCCGAAGGCGCGGGAGGCGCGCACAGGGCAGGGATCATGGCCCGATCCGTCTTGTGGTCGCCCGGTTGACGCCACAACGGCGCTGCTGCATACTCACCACACATGACAGAGAGCACACTGCTTACAACGATCATTATTCGCTGAGGAGCCGGCGACACCAGCCGGACTCCGCTTCTCGACCTCCGCAACCGCGGGGGTCTTTTGTATCCCAGGGAGCCACCCATGCCGAACCAAGTCGAGATCTACGACACGACCCTCCGTGACGGAACCCAGACCGCCGGTCTGTCACCAACCGTAGGAGAAAAGCTACGCGTGGCGCGGTTGCTGGATCGACTAGGTGTGCACTTCATCGAGGGCGGCTGGCCGGGGGCGAACCCCAAGGACGACGAGTTCTTCGCCCGCGTCGGGGCCGAGCTCGACCTGGAAACGGCGACGCTGGTCGCCTTCGGATCGACTCGCCGACCAGGGACCAAGCCAGAAGACGATGAGCAGCTGCGCCACCTCGTCGACGCCGGTACCGATGTGGTGTGCATAGTCGGCAAGAGCTGGCTCCGCCATGTCACGCATGCCCTGCGGACCTCCTCCGACGAGGGGATCGCCATGGTGGGCGATTCGATCCAGTACCTCCGCAGCCATGACCGCAGGGTCTTTTTCGACGCAGAGCACTTCTTCGACGGCTACCGCGACGAACCCGCCTTCGCCCTCGCCGTTCTCGAAGCGGCGGCGGACGCCGGCGCCGAACGTCTCGTGCTGTGCGACACCAACGGCGGCTCGCTGCCCGTTGGGGCCGAGGAGGTGGTCACTGCAGTCGCCGACCGGTTTGCGGTCCCGCTTGGGGTGCACTTCCACAACGACAGTGGATGTGCGGTCGCCAACTCTCTGGCCGCCGTCACCGCCGGGGTCTTCCAGGTGCAGGGGTGTGTCAACGGCTACGGCGAGCGCACCGGAAACGCCGATCTGTGCTCCCTGATCCCCAACCTCTCGCTCAAGATGGGACTGCAGACGCTGCCGGCCGCGAATGTCGAACTGCTGTACTCGGTGGCGCACGAGATCGCCGAGATCATGAACTCACCCATCGACCCGCGCCACCCCTACGTGGGATCGGCTGCCTTCGCTCACAAGGCAGGGCTGCACACTTCGGGGCTGGCCCGTCTCGAGGGCGCCTACGAGCACCTTCCCCCTGCGCTGGTGGGCAACTCCCCAAAACTTCTGTTCAGCGAGCTCATGGGACGTTCCACGGTGCTGAGCGCTGCCGAAGACAGGGGCTGGGATCTCGACGCAGAGACGGCGCAGGTCGTCGTCGACCGGGTCAAGGAGCTCGAACATGCCGGCTACCAGTTCGAGGCCGCCGATGGATCGTTCGAGCTGCTCGTTCGCGACGCCATGGGCTGGGAACAGCGGTTCTTCACCGTCTTGTCGCGGTCGGTGACCCTGCACGATGACGGGGAGATGGAGCCGACGGCCCTGGCCACCCTCCGGATCAGGCTGGGCGATGAGGAGCTCGAAGTGTCCAGGAGCGGGGATGGCCCGGTGCATGCACTCGATCAAGCACTTCGCGCCGCCCTCGAGCCGGTCTATCCCCAGCTGAAAGAAATGCACCTCACCGACTACAAGGTGCGTGTCCTCGACTCAGCAGACGGCACCGCGGCGCGAGTGCGAGTCCTGATCGAAACCTCAGACGGCAAACGAGACTGGGGCACGGTTGGCATCCACCACAACGTCATCGAAGCCTCATGGGAGGCGATGCGCGACGGGATCGTCGTCGGGCTTCTCAACGCCGGCGTGGAACCGCAAGAGGCTCCGCAATAGTGCGCATTCCGGTCTGTCGCTGAGACCAGTTGCGGAGCCGTGGCCCGAGCGGCCCGCCCCGGAGGGGCAAGAGCGGGAAACAGAGGCGAGGAAAAGCCGAGCCGGGGCCCGAGCGGCCCGCCCCGGAGGGGCAAGAGCGGGAAACACAGCACAACCGCCGTCGAGGCTGCTGAGCCGAA
>JADFIY010000005.1 GCA_022566415.1 Acidobacteriota bacterium | reverse complement strand
TCTACGCACGGCGGGGTGACGACGGCACGACCGGGTTGTTCCATGGTGGCCGCGTGGCGAAAGATGCCGCAGGTCCCGAGGCCTACGGTGCCGTCGACGAGGCGGTGTCTGCCCTCGGCATAGCCAGGGCGGCTGCCTCCGGCGATCTCGCCGCAGAGATCCTCGCCACTCAACGGCAGCTGTTTGTGGTGGCCGCCGAGCTCGCCACCAACCCGGTCAAACGCGACATGCTGGAGAACGGTGTCAGCAGGGTGAGCCAATCGATGATCGACGGCTTGGAAGAGCGGATCGATGCGCTCGTCGCCGACGGCGGGATGCCGACCGAGTTCATCGTGCCCGGCGGGAACCCGGTGGCGGCCGCTGTCGATGTGGCGAGATCCGTTGTGCGTCGCTCCGAACGGCGGGCGGTCACTTGGGAGGGTGAGAGCGGCGCAGCGGGCAGCCTCGTTGTCCCCTATCTCAATCGTCTTGCCGACTATCTGTACATGCTCGCTCGTTCGGTCGAGGGCGAGTGGACCCCCAGTCGAGGAGCACCCGATGGTTGAGATCGTTGGCGGAGGATCACTGGAGGACGCCGCCGGCGATCTCCTGGCGGTGCCGGTCCTTGCCGACACCACCTTTGGCCCGGGAGGCGAAGCGGTCGCCGAGCAGCTCGGTGATTGGCTCGACGCTTACCTGGAGACCCACGAGTTCACCGGGAAGGCCGGCCAGCGCGTTTCGGTCCCCGGCGGTGACCTTCCGTTCGCTGAGGTCCTATTCCTGGGGCTCGGCGACGACGTCGATGCGGAAGCGATCCGGCGGGCGGCAGGGAATCTGGGCCGGGCCGCCGGCCGCCATGCCGAGGTGGCAACCACGTTGCATCAACTCGACGTTGAGGGCGCAACCGAGGCCGTCGTCCTCGGCTATCTGCTCGGGTCGTATGTGTTCGACGATTATCGATCGGAGCCGAAGGAGCGGATCAACGAGCGGCTGGTGTTGCTCGACGCGACCAACGGGGCCGCCGCCGACATCGAGCGCGCAACCATCGTTGCCGAAGGGGTACGGCTGACCCGCGACTTGGTGAACGAGCCTGCCGGGGCCAAGCCGCCGGCAGTGTTGGCCGAGCGAGCCGCCGAGATCCCGGGAGTCGCGGTCGAGATCGTCGAAGAACAAGAGGCGCGCTCGCGAGGCTACGGCGGGCTCCTGGCCGTCGCCTCGGGTGCCACCAACCCTCCCCGGTTGGTATTGCTTCGCTACCAGCCGGAAGGCGCCACCGCGTCGGTCGCTTTTGTCGGAAAGGGCATCGTTTTCGACTCGGGCGGGCTTTCGATCAAGCCGGCAAAGGGGATGGAGACGATGAAGACGGACATGGCAGGGGCGGCCGCGGTCTTTGGGGCGATGAAGGCCATCGCCGCCCTCGGGTTGCCGATCGAGGTGCTCGGTGTGGCTCCGCTCACCGAGAACATGACCGGTGGGGCCGCCCAGCGACCCGGTGATGTGTTCACCGCTTACGGGGGCAAGACCGTCGAGGTCCTCAACACCGACGCCGAGGGTCGGCTCATCCTGGCCGACGGGCTCGCCATCGCCGCGGAAGCCGAGGTGGATCTCATCGTCGACATCGCCACGCTGACCGGTGCCGCCAAGGTGGCGCTCGGACCGCTGATCGGGGCCGTGCTCGGCAACGACGACGACGCAGTGGCATCGGTGCTGGCGGCGGGCCGCTTCGCCGGCGAGAAGTGGTGGGAGCTGCCCCTGGAAAGGGAGTACCGGTCGAAGCTAGATTCGTCGATCGCCGATGTGCAGAACATCGCGTCCGACGGGTATGGGGGTGCCATCAACGCCGCCCTGTTCCTGTCCGAGTTCGTCGGAGACACGCCGTGGGTGCATCTCGACATCGCCGGTCCCGGCCGCGCCGACAAGAACGAGCACTACCTCACCGAGGGTGGGTCCGGCTTTGGAGTGCGGACCCTGGTCGAGCTCGCTGCCCAAATGAGTCGGGGTAAAAGTAACAAGTAGGGGCGACGTGTTACTTGGTACTTGGTACTTGCTACCCGATGGCTGGATCAGCGATGGATTCGCGACGGCCACATGCCGCACAGTTTGGGTCCTTGTCGAACCGGTACCGAGACCACCGCGATCCCAGGGCGTCGTAGGTGAGCAAGATACCGGAGAGAGGCTCGGCCCCGACCAGCAGCTTGATCGCCTCAACGGCCTGGGTTGACCCGATCACGCCGGTCATTGCACCAAGGACACCGGCCTCGGCACAGGTCATGGCGTCCTCGGGCAGGACGGGGAAAAGACATCGATAACACGGACCCCGTGGAGGGTCGAACACGGCGACCGTTCCCTCAAAACGGAGCGCCGAGGCGTGGACCACCGGCACGGCGGTGGCGATCGAGGCGTCGTTGAGCGCAAGCCTGGTTGGGAAGTTGTCGGAGGCGTCGATGACGACGTCGTAACCGGCAACGAGGTCTGTTGCATTTTCCTCGGTGAGCCGCATCTCGTGAAGCTGGACCTTTATCCCGGGGTTGAGCGCTCCGATTCGATCGGCGGCCGACTGGGTCTTGGACCGCCCCACCGAAGCGGTGTCGTGGATGATCTGCCGATGGAGGTTGGTCACATCGACCCGGTCGTCGTCGACGATCCCGACGGTGCCGACGCCCGCCGCAGCGAGATACAGCGCAGCGGGGGACCCGAGGCCTCCGGCACCAACGATGAGCGCCCGGGATGACAGCAGACGCTGCTGGCCTGCCGATCCGATCTGGTCGAGCCGTAGCTGGCGGTCGTATCGGATCCTCTCGTCGAGCGCCAGGCCGTCATCTACGACCCACGGCAGCCCTTCATCGCGCCACTGTCGAAACCCTCCGGCAAGCGAGCTGACCTTGGTGTATCCGAGCATCTGCATGGTGTGGGCAGCGAGGATGGAGCTCTGGCCGACCACGCAATACAGCAGGATCCGCGCATCTTGGTCCTCGACCACTTCGGAGATGTCCCGTTCCAGGGTGCTACGGGGCACAGCGAAGGAACCGTCGATCGAGCCCTCGACCCGTTGCATCGGCTCCCTTACGTCGATGACGGCGTCGAATTCCATGGTGGCTGCTTCTAACGGCTCGTATTCGGTCACCTGCTCGCGGTAGCCCTCGATCAGCCTCCGATAATCCATGCTCCGAGGCTAGCGGCGCTTCCGGGCGTGCTTTTCAGGCGTCGGCGGCGAGGCGGTTGGTGTACGGGTGGTGCTCGCGTCGCAACTCAGGTGACAAACGGCGGAGCTGGACCTGCGACAGTGGCGGGATCTTCACCCGAACCAGCAGCCGACCGCGTACCCAACGGGCCAGGTCTTCCCGCACCAGGGTCCTGAGCGCCTCGGGCCGGAGGAGGGAGCGGTCGCGCTGTGCGGCAACGGCGAGACGCATGAGATCGGCGACCGCTCCCGGGCCGATCGCCGCCGTCCAGAAGCGGCGTACGTAGGGGTCGTTGGTGGCAAACCCGGCTCGGGCATTCCCATCCGGCCAAACCACAGGGCGGATGAAGGGGCGCCGCGCCGCCGTGGGTCGGAGCGCACGATAGAGATGGCGACCGGCGACGTCCGAAGGTGGCGCGGGTTCCCAGGCGGTGGGAGGACGAACACCGTCGAGGAGGGCTTCGGACGCCGCCGAGATCGTTGAGCGATCTGCCATGTCCATATAGATACAGGTAACCACAATTGACATCAAGTGCTGTGATCAAAGGTCGCGAAAGAAAGCGGAAAGCAAGTTCCCAGTCCGCTCGCCGCGCTCGCCCCCGGTCCCCGGTCTCCGGCAACTGGAAACTGGGAACTACTTGCGACTTGCGACTTGCCTCTTGCGACTTCCTACGCGGTTGGTTGGACGCCGACGAACACGGTGATGGTGTCACCGGGCGAGACCAGCGCTCCCGGGATCGGATCCGTGCTGATGACTGTGCTCCATTGCGTCGGGTCTGGCACTTCGACGTCGACCCTGACCCAGTTCAGAGTCACCGCGGTCTCCTCCTCGAAAAGGGCGAGTGCGCTGGGCACCTCGGTCACCGACAACCCGATGAGGTCGGGGCCTTCGATGTCTTCTGGGATCCCGATCGAGATCTCGAGCGTCACCGCCGACCCCTGAGCCAGCCTCGTCCCCGACTCCGGTGCAAGGCTGATGATGGTGCCTGGCTCTTCGAACGAGGGCACCTCGACGATCTCGACTCTGAGGTGGGCGGCGTACACCGCGTCCTCGATGTCCTCGAGCTTCATCTCTACATTGATTCTGGGAACGCTGGTTCCTGGCACGGCGTAATAGGCGCTCGTTCCGTCTGGGGGCTCCGGGAATTCGAGCACCTCCAGATCTTCTGTCAGATAGAGCATGAATTGCCTCCACACCGGAGCGGCAACCGTTCCGCCATAGGCCACCCGATGCGACTGCTCGCGTCCCTCCATGTCGTTCCAGACGGTGAAACCTCGCATCTCGATCGACCCGTCCGGGTGGCCGACCCACACCGCCGTGCTGTACTGCGGGATGAACCCGATGAACCAGACGTCGGTGTAGTCGGTTGCGGTACCGGTCTTTCCGGCCTGGGGACGGCCGATGTTGGCCTGCGGGTTCCCCGTTCCCCTGGAGACAACCTTTTCCAGCGTTGAGGTCACCGCAGCGGCGATCTGTTCCGACAACACCCGCACCGGCTGGCTGCGGTGCTGGTAGACGACCGTGCCCGACGCGTCGGTGATGCGCTCGATGAGGTACGGCTCGATGTAGTTGCCGCTGTTGGCGAACGTCGAGTATGCCGAGGCCATCTCCAGCGGGCTGACCGAGGCGGCACCAAGGGTGACCGAGTAAGACGGGCGGCCATCTCGATGACTACCTCCGGACCTATCGCCTGGATCACCCTGGCATAAACGGTGTTGATCGAGGAGTAGGTTCCGGCCTCGAGGGTGGTGAGCCTGTGCGGCTCACGACCGGCGTTGAGGGGTGCCCAGATGCTGTTGTTGGGGTTCCCCCCGCAGCCGGGGCTACCGCAGTCGATTGCAGCCGGGCTCGAGCGATCCCAGTATGAATTGAGGGTGACCCGCCTTCCCTCCAGATCACCATTCTCTAGAGCTGCGGCCAGCGTGAACGGCTTGAGCGCCGACCCGGCGTGGCGCCGCCCCCCAATGGCCAGGTCATAGGGGCGCTCGCCGGCGGCGGTATCGGTGCCGTACTCGATACCGGAGGCAACGACCCGGATGGCTCCTGTGGCGTTCTCCACGGTGGCGATGGCGCCGGTCGGCCCCCCGCTCCCTGGCCGGTACCACGCCCGCAGGATCCGGTTCGCCTCTTTCTGCCAGTCGTCGTTGACGGTGGTCACGATGGTGAGTCCGCCGCCGCCGCTGCAGGTGGTATCGGCGGCAGGACATCCGAAGATGGCCTGTTTACGCTCGGTGTATGTGTCGCCGAGGACCGATGCGAAGCGGGGGTCGAAACGAGGGTCCGTGTCGTCGAGCAGCGCCCGCCGCACCGCGATCATCACCTGGGGCGACAACTCCTCACTCTCTGGGTGCGGCACAACCCCGAGCGGCTGTGCCTTTGCCGTCGTCGCTGCGTCCACAGTGATGAACCCGTTGTCGAACATCCGATCGATGGTGCGGTTGCGAGCTTCAAAGGAGTTCTGTGGATTTTGCCTGGGGTGATAGAAGGTGGGGCTCCGGATCGGGGTCACCAAGGTGGCGGCCTCGGCAATGGTGAGCTCGTCGAGCGACTTGCCAAAATACTCCTGCGCAGCGGCGACGACCCCGTAGGCGTTGGAGCCGAAGAACACCGAGTTGGCGTAGAACTCGAGGATCTGCTCTTTGGTGAAACGGCGCTCGAGCTCGGTTGCCACCTGCGCCTCGCAGATCTTGCGTTCGATGGTCCGGTCCGAGCTGAGGAAGTTCTGCTTGACCACCTGTTGGGTGATGGTGGAAGCCCCGCTCTCCCCTCCGGCGAGCGCAGACCGGAAGATGGCCCTGAAGTCGACTCCGGAGTGCTCATAGAAACTCTTGTCCTCGGCCGAGAGCAGCGCATCGATCACCATGACCGGCATCTCATCGAGCGGTGTCGGCTGGCTGTTGCGTTCGGACAGCTTCCCGAGCTCAACGCCGTCGCTGGTGACGACCGACGAGAGCCGTGATACGTCGGGGAACGTCAGGTCCATCCCATCGATGTCGCACAGATATCGCTCTTCGAGGCTCTGGGCGGTCCCCATTGCTGCCGTCGATCCAAGGAACCCGAACAGGCCGATCCAGCTGGCGACGACGATCACGATGATCGTCAACAACAGCAGCGAAGGCAGCCGCCGTCGCCGACGGTCTCTGCGGTGAGCCTCGTGGATATTGGGGTCCATCGTCATGACCTCAGGAGAAGAGGGTTGGTCTGCTCCCCCTAGGTAGCATCCAAGCCGTTCAAGAGCATAGGAAGCAGGCCCAGATACGCGGGGTACTGAGATGACTGAAGACGAGCGGTCACGGCCCGAATACGACGCCGAGGATCTCTCCGGCTGGGATCCGGAGGAAAAACTCGGCATGCCAGGGTCGTACCCCTTCACCCGGGGGCCGTACCCCTCGATGTACACGGAACGGCCGTGGACGATCCGCCAATACGCCGGTTACGGCGATGCGACGACCACGAACAGCCGGTTCCGTGCCCTGCTCGATGCCGGCCAGACGGGGTTGTCGGTCGCCTTCGACCTGCCCACCCAGATGGGTTACGACTCGGATGATGAGATGGCCAGCGGCGAGGTCGGGAAGGTGGGCGTGGCCGTCGACTCCATTGCGGACATGCGAGTGCTCTTTGCCGGGATCCCGCTCTCTGAGGTCACCACCTCGATGACGATCAACTCCACGGCGGCGATCCTGTTGTTGTTGTACGAGCTGGTGGCGACCGAGCAGGGGATATCGCCTGATCGGATTGGCGGGACCGTACAAAACGACATCCTCAAGGAGTACATCGCCAGGGGGACGTACATCTATCCACCTGGACCGTCGATGCGCCTGGTGACCGACCTTTTTGCCTACTGCGCTGCCGAACTACCCAACTTCAACACGATTTCGATCAGCGGGTATCACATCCGCGAGGCAGGCTCCACCGCTGCTCAGGAGATAGCATTCACGATCGCCGACGGGCTCGCCTATGTAGAGGCGGCGAGCAGCGCCGGGCTCGACATCGATAGGTTCGCCCCGCGGCTGTCGTTTTTCTGGAACGCCCACAACGGCATCTTCGAGGAGGCCGCCAAGTACCGAGCGGCGCGCCGTCTGTGGGCCCGCCTCATGCGCCATCGCATCGGTGCCACCGAGCCTGAGTCGTGGCGGATGCGCTTCCATACCCAAACGGCGGGATCGTCGCTTACCGCGCAGCAACCGCTGAACAACGTGACCCGGACCGCCTATCAGGCCCTTTCCGCAGTGCTCGGAGGTACCCAGTCGCTTCACACCAATTCCTACGACGAGGCGCTTGGGCTCCCAACCGAGGAGGCTGCCGTGGTGGCGCTTCGCACCCAGCAGATCCTCGCCTCCGAGACCGGAGTGGCGGAGGTCGTCGACCCGTTGGCGGGGTCGTATTACGTCGAGGCGCTCACCGATCGCCTCGAGGCGGAAGCAGAGGCACTGATCGAGCGCATCGACGCCTACGGAGGTGCGGTTGCCGCCATCGAAGCGGGATTCCAGCAAGGCGAGATCGAGGAGGCTGCATACGCCCAGGCCCGCAGTGTCGAGTCCGGAGCGGAGGTTGTGGTCGGGGTCAACGAGTTCGTGGAGGACCACGTCGGCGAGCAGGCGGTCCTGAAAGTGGACCCGGCAACAGAGGCCGCCCAGATACAAGGGTTGCAGGAGCACCGTGACCAACGCGACGAATCGGCGGTGAGCGCCGCCCTCGACTCGGTAAGGGTGAGTGCAGGCGGTGAGGACAACCTGCTGTATCCGATGCGTGAAGCGCTGCTTCTGGGTGCGACCCTCGGGGAGGTGTCGGCGACCCTGGAGCAGGTGTTCGGCCGCTACCGGCCTGGGGGTTGAGGACTGGGAACTGGGAACTCGGAACTCGGAACTATCTGATCACCATCAGCACCGCGCCGGAGGTGACGGTGTCGCCGGGTTGGACCCGGAGATCGACGATCTCGCCATCGTTTGGCGCCTTGATCTCGTTCTCCATCTTCATCGCCTCGAGGATGCAGACCGGCTCGCCGGCAACCACCGCATCACCGGCACCATGGTGGACCTTGACGATCGTTCCCTGCATCGGGGCGGTGACGATGCCCTCGCCTCCCTGGCCGCCGCTGCGCTCGGACAGTTTCGGCGCCCGTCGGCGCGGCGCCGGGCGCTGGCCGGAAGTGGTCGGTGCGATGACCTCGGACCAGTAGCGAACCTCGTAGCGCTGACCGCCAACCTCGACGGTGATGTTGCGCTCTTGCAGTTCGGTGTCCTCGGGCAGCGCCGGGGCCGTCTTGGTGGCGAGGTGGGTGAAATCCATCGAATCTTCGACGAGACGGGTCGAGATTCGTCCGGCGACGAAATCCTCGTTGTCCAGGATGGTGAGATGTGCAGGAATGGTGGTATCGACCCCGCCGATGTCGAACTCGGCTAGGGCTCGCTTGGCACGAGCGATGGTCTCCGAGCGATCGCGGCCGGAGACGATGAGCTTGGCGATGAGGGTGTCGTAGTACTGCGAGATCGAGGAGCCCTGGCGAACGCCGCTATCCACACGGATCCCGCGACCCGCCGCTTCCCGGTAGCGCGACAGTGTGCCCGGGGTGGGGAGGAATCCGCGCGCGGGGTCCTCGGCGTTGATGCGGAACTCCATCACGTGCCCGCGGGCGTCAACGTCGTCGAAGGAGAGCTCCTCACCGGCGGCCACACGCAGCTGCTCCGCAACCAGGTCGATGCCCGTGGCTTCCTCGGTGATCGTGTGCTCTACCTGGATCCGAGTGTTCATCTCGAGGAAATACAAGTTTCCCGTTTCGTCCATGAGGAATTCGACGGTTCCGGCGTTTTCGTATGCGGCGGCGCGAGCGACGGCGAGGGCCGCCTTGCCTAGCCTCGACCGTTGCTTGCTTGTGAAAAATGGAGCCGGCGTCTCTTCGATCAGTTTCTGATGCCGGCGCTGCATCGAGCAGTCACGCTCGCCCAGGAATTGACCGTTGCCGTGTTTGTCGAAGATGATCTGTGCTTCGATGTGTCTCGCATTGTCGAGATAACGCTCCACGTAGACCTCGGGGTTGGCGAACCAGGCGTCCGCCTCCCGTTTCGCGCTCTCGAAGGCGGCGTCGAGCTCGTCCGGCGAGCGAACCACCTTCAGTCCCTTCCCTCCGCCGCCATGGGCGGCTTTGATCGCGATAGGAAAACCGTGATCCTCGGCAAAGGCGGCGACCTGGTCGACCTCGGTCAGCGGCTCCATGGTGCCGGGGACAGTGGGGACCCCGGCGGCCTCAGCGGCGGCCCGTGACGCGATCTTGTCGCCCATTGTGGCGATTGCCTCAGGGGGAGGGCCCACCCAGATCAGCCCTGCATTGATCACTGCAGTGGCAAATCCGGCGTTTTCCGCCAGAAACCCATAGCCGGGGTGTATGGCGTCGGCATTGGATGCCGCGGCGACTTCGAGGATCTTTGGAATGTTCAGGTAGGACTCTGCGGATGGCCCTGGCCCGACGTTCCATGCCTCGTCGGCAAGGTCGACGTGGACGGCGTCGCGGTCCAGTTCCGAGTAGACGGCGATCGCTCGCAGCCCGAGGTCGTGGGCGGCGCGGATGACCCGCACGGCGATCTCGCCGCGATTGGCGATGAGAACGGATTCCACGGCGCGTATCCTAAAGGAGAGGTCACCGACTCTCATCCGACCGCCCCGTTGAAGAAGGCGTTACTCGAAAGGTGCCGGCAGTGGGCTTGGCCGTGTAGCCGATCCCTACAACGGAATGTTGCCGTGCTTTTTCGGCGGCATCGATTCCCGCTTGTTGCGCAGCATCGCCAGCGCCCGAACGAGGCGCGGCCGGGTTTCCCTGGCCTCGATCACGTCGTCGATGAGACCGCGTTCTGCGGCGATGTATGGGTTGGAGAACGCCTCGTCGTACTCGCGGATGAGCCGTTCTCTTTCGACGTCCGGGTCCTCGGCGGCAGCGATCCGGCGCCGGTGAACGATGTTGACCGCCCCCTGAGCACCCATGACTGCGATCTGTGCGGTGGGCCAGGCGAACGCCACGTCTGCGCGGAGCGCCCGTGAGTTCATCACGAGGTAGGCACCGCCGTAGGCCTTGCGGGTGATCACCGTCACCCGGGGGACGGTGGCCTCCGCGAAGGCGTACAGCAGCTTGGCGCCGTGGCGAATGATGCCTTCGTGCTCCTGGTCGACGCCGGGGAGGAAACCGGGCACGTCGACCAGGGTGATGAGCGGGATGTTGAACGCATCGCAGAACCGCACGAATCGCGCTCCTTTGATGGATGCATTGATGTCGAGCGTCCCTGCGAGCGTCGCCGGTTGGTTACCGATGACCCCGACGGTGTAGCCGTCGAGCCTGGCCAACCCGACGATGAGGTTGGGGGCGAAGTGCTCGTGGACCTGATAGAACTCCCCGTCGTCGACGATTGCGGTCACCACATCGACCATGTCGTAGGGCTGGTTGGGGGAGTCGGGGACGATCGTGGTCAGCGACTCCTCGGTGCGGTCGGCGCTGTCCATCGGAGTAAAGAAGGGAGGGACCTCCATGTTGTTCTGCGGGAGGAACGAGAGCAGATATCGGACCTCCTCCATGGCGGCCCTGTCGTTGTCGACGACGAAGTGGGTGACGCCGGAGCGGGTGGCGTGGGCGTGGGCACCCCCCAGTTCTTCCATCGTCACGTCTTCACCGGTGACGGCCTTGATCACGTCGGGGCCGGTGATGAACAGATGCGACGTTTCCTCGACCTGGAACACGAAGTCTGTGATCGCTGGGGAGTACACCGCCCCACCGGCACACGGCCCCATGATCACCGAGATCTGCGGGATCACCCCAGACGCCCTCACGTTGCGCTCGAATATCCTGCCATAGCCGTCGAGGGCCACCACGCCCTCCTGGATCCTGGCGCCGCCGGAGTCCTTGATCCCGACCACAGGGACACCGTTGTCCATGGCAAGGTCGAGGACCTTGCAGATCTTGTCCGCCACCGCCTCGCCGAGGCTGCCCCCGAAGGCGGTGAAGTCTTCGGCGAAGATGAACACCGTCCTGCCATCCACCGTGCCCCAGCCGGTGACCACCGCATCACCGACCGGCCGCTTCTCCTCGATGCCGAAGCCCGTCGCGTGATGGCGGACGAACATGCCGAGTTCCTGGAAGGATCCCTTGTCCAGAAGCAGCTCCACCCGCTCGCGTGCGGTGAGCTTGCCCAGATCGTGCTGGCGGTCGACGGCGCGTTGGTTGGCCGGCTCGAGTGCTTCCTGACGCAGCTCGCGGAGGCGATTGATACGGTCTTCGGTGCTCACGGCGCTCCCGGTAGGCTCCAGCTTTGACCCGCGACCCTGATCGATGGATACACATTACGCAACCATCCTGCTCGACTCAGTCGGATCGACACAGGATGAGGCTGCTGCTCGCTTCACCGGCTCGCCACTTCTGATCGTCGCCGCGCACCAGGCTGAGGGGCGGGGAAGGCTGAATCGGGCGTGGCTGGAAGCGGATCGCAGCATGTTCTCCTCGCTGGTGTATACACCGTCGGCCGAGAATCGGGGGCTCATTCCTCTGATCACCGGTTTGGCGGTGCGCCGAGCGCTCGCCGCAACGCTCGACGTTGACGCCGGACTCCGCTGGCCAAACGACCTCGTTGTCGGCTCGGACAAGGTCGGGGGGATCCTGGTCGAGGCGAACGAGGATCGGGCGGTGGTCGGGTGTGGTGTGAACCTGTGGTGGAGCGATCCGATCCCAGGGGCGGCGGGCGTGCTGCCTACGGATCCCGGGCCCAATGCTGCGGGGATCCTTGCCGCGGCATGGGTGAGCAGGTTCTTCGACCGAATGGACGGCGAGGCCGTGGCCTGGGAACCCGAGGAGTACCGGGCAGCGAGCGTCACCCTTGGCGAGCACGTCGCCTACGAACGGGGGAGCGGCATTGCCGTCGACATCGCCGCCGACGGCGCTCTCCTGATCGACACCGGGGACGGGCTCATCGCTGTTCATGCCGGGGAGGTTCGGATACAAGACCCCACTACGCTCCCAGGCGCCGTCGAGTCGGGGGAGTCAGCATGAGCGTTCTCAAGGGAGAGGGCACGACCGTCATCCTGTACGGGACAACGAATGTTTCGACGAGAGCGCGCGCCTATCGCGGGTACCTGGCCCGACCTGACCTGATGGGGGAGTGGCCAACCGTGGTGGTGCCTTCCCCGTCATACGAGGCTTCGTCATCGGTGCACGCCATCTGCCGCGACCTCGCCAGAAACGGGATTGCCGCCGTCGCCCCCGGCACCGACGGTCTCGACGCATTCATCGGATTCATCACCAACCCGGCGGGCCACTGGTCAAATGCCGAGCACGGCTTCGGCATCCTCTCGGTCGGCGACGCGAGCACGGCGGAGACCACCGCTACGGTGGCGTCAGGTCTCGTTTCGTCTCTGGCTCTCGTCGATCCCACGCTCGACCAAGCTGCGCTCGACCTGCTGACCGAGGTCGCGGTTCCGGTGCTCGGCTGCAACGGCCGGGAGGGCTTGGAAGGACTCGACGATGCCAGGGCAGCGGCCCCGCACGCTGAGTGGGTCGTCTACGACGGAGTGGGAGTGCAGTACTGGAACATCAACGCCGAGGGCTATGACCCGGTCGCGGCAGAGGACACCAGGGACCGGGTCATCGAGTTCTTTGCCGAATCCTTGCCGGTAAAGATCTGATGGCGATCTCCAAGGCCGTTGTGACCGGCGGCGCAGGCTTCATCGGAGCCAACCTCGTCGATCGGCTGGTCGACGAGGGCACCGAGGTGCTGGTCATCGACGATCTGTCTTCCGGGATGCTGTCCAGCCTTGGCGACGCACGCCGCCGCGGCCACATCCACTTCCATCAGATGGATGTCCGTGCCCAGGAGCTCAAGGACGTGATCGTCGGCTTCACCCCGCAGGTCGTCTTTCACCTCGCCGCCCAGATCGACGTGCGCGCCTCGGTGGTCGATCCCACCTTCGATGCCGACGTCAATATCCTCGGCACCATCAACCTGCTCCAAGCGGCAAGGGACGCCGCTGTAGAGCGCGTCGTCTACGCGTCATCGGGCGGGGCGACCTTCGGCGACACCGACCAGATCCCGACCAGAGAGACGGAGCCGCGGCGTCCTGAGTCGCCGTACGGCGTCTCCAAGAAAGTGGTCGACGACTACCTCGCCTACTACAAACGCGCCCACGGCCTCGACTACGTATCGCTCGGATTCTCCAACGTGTACGGGCCAGGCCAGGATCCACGCGGCGAGGCCGGAGTGGTCGCCATATTCGCCGGCGACCTGCTCAGCGGTCGTGTGTCGACGATCTACGGGGACGGCAAGCAGACGAGGGACTACGTCTACGTCGAGGACGTCACCGATGCCTGCTGGCGGGCCGCCCTCCAGGGTGGCGGGCGCTACCTGAACATTGGAACCGGGGTGGAGACAACCGTGGTCGACCTGTACGCCAAGATGGCTGCCATCGTCGGCTCCGACTCCGAGCCCATGCACACCGCACCTCGTCCCGGGGAGCAGCGGCGGTCGGGCCTCGACCCCTCCGAGGCTGCCCGAGACCTCGGCTGGGAGCCGTGGACGACACTCGATGACGGCCTGGTGAGGGCCATCGACTGGACCAGGGAGAATTTGTAGAAAAGTTCCCAGTTGGGCAATGCCAGTTGCTAATCGCCGCAGACCTGACGGGTGGGCGCAGGGGTCGTTCCCTTCTTGCTGGGAACTGGTAACTAGTAACTGAATCCCTTCTTGCTGGGAACTGGTAACTGGTCACTCCACTAAGTCGTCGAGCGTCTTCGGCCAGTCGTTTTTGAGGAGTCGCGACAGGGCACGGTCGGCCAGGATCTTCCCTCCGGTCTGGCAGCCAGGGCAGTAATTGGTTTCACGGCCACCGTGGACGATCCGCTGTATGGGCGCGCCACACACCGGGCACGGCTCGCCGAACTTGCCGTGCACGCCCATGTCGGGGTGAAAGGCCGTCACCTTTTCTGGGAAGCCATCTCCGGTTTCTTCGATGCGCGCCGCCGTCCAGCGGTCGAGCACATCGACCGCCGCCTCATGCAGGCGTGCGATCTCCTGGTCGTCCAGGTTGGTGTTCATCTGGGTCGGGGAGAGCTTCGCACGCCACAAGATCTCGTCGGCGAAGGCGCCCCCGATGCCGGAGAAGAACCGGGCGTCGGTGAGCGTGCGTTTCAGCGTATGCCGCTCGGTGAGCAGGCGCTCCTTGAACGCTTCGCGGTCCAGGTCCGCGATCTCGGCGCCGCCGGGATCGAGTGCGGCCAACGATTCTTCTCCCCGAACGAGGTGCATCGTCGCTCGCCGCTTGGTTCCTGCCTCGGTGAGCAGCAGGGTCCCGTTGTCGAAGTCGATGGCAGCGAGCCCGTATCGCTTCGGGACAGCCGCCCCGTGTTCGAGCCACTTCAGGCGCCCTGCGACCATCAGATGGATCACCACGGCGAGATCCTCCTCGAGGTCGATGGCGATGCGCTTCCCGATGCGGTGGACTCCGGTGACTGCCTTCCCCTCGACGGCGGTCGTCGGGGGGTCGTAGGTTCGGAGCAGCGAGAAGCTGGCGACCCTCAGCTGCTCCAGCTCATGGCCGACCACCCGAGGGCGCAGGGCGTGCAGGTACGCCTCGATCTCAGGAAGCTCAGGCATGAGAAGTGCCTCTCATCGGAACATGTCCTCTTCGGGCGGGCGTACCAGGTCGGTGGCGCGGCCTTCCCCGCTCAGGCCCAGCCCGCGTACGATCGCGGCTGGGACCCGGCTCGCCTTGCCCATCACCAGGTCGGCGGCGGCGGCGATCTCATCCACAACGGCTATCTCGGTGACCTCTAGGATCCTGCCGGATCCGTCGACCGAGCCGCGGAGATCGACGATGGCCGGCACCCCGGAGATGCCGATGGCGACGTCCACAAGACCCCGCCGCCACGGCCGGCCAAACGTATCTGTGACGACGACGGCAATCGAGGCGCCGGTGGTTCGCTCGATCTGTATGCGCAGCCGGTGTGCCGAGCGATCCGGATCGACCGGCAGCAGCACGGCCGTGGCATCGTCGGTGTTCGATCGATCCACGCCCGCATTGGCACAGATGAACCCGTGGCGAGTCTTGGTGATCACGAGGTCGCCGCGGCGACGCAGGATGGTGTCTGCCTCGTTCTCGACAAGGCGGCGGTAAGAGGCGTCGTCCGGGATAGCGGATAGGCGTCCCTCTGCCTTGGAGACGACCTTGTGGGTCACGACTACGACGTCGCCATCGACGACTGATTCGTTGGCGTCGGTGATCGCATCGAGGAGCGCAACTCCCAGGTCGTCGCCCGCTCTGATCTCGGGGATACCCTCGATCGGGATGATCTCGATCCTGGTCACCATCCGAGCGTCTCGAGTAAGTCGGTGGCGAAGCGCTTGCCAGCATCGCCCTCGTCGATCATCGTGTTGAGGGCGTGAACGGCAAGATCCGGGCGGGTTAGTTGGTGTACGTCGACTGCGTCCCCGTCGTCGACGACCAGATCGGACAGCAACCCGTCGTAGGCGGCGGCGACGCCCTCGTTGCCGGGTGGCAGGCCGAGTGAGGCGAGCACGCGATCGGCCGGTCCTTTCAGCGGCACACCCCCGAAGAGGGGGCTGATCGCAACCACCCGATCATGGCGGCGGACGGTGCGGGAAATGTCAGCTACTGCGAGGATCGGCCAGATGGAGAGCGGCGGGTTGGACGGTGCAATCACCACGACGTCGGCGTCGGTGATCGCCTTGATGACACCGGGGGCGGGGCGGGCTTCGGCAGCACCGGCGAAGGCCAGCTCCGCCACTTCGTCGCGCTGAGCTCGGATCACGAAGTACTCCTGAAAGGCAAGGCGCTCTCCACTTGTGGTGAGGATCTCGGTTCGGAGCGGATCGTCGGTTGCCGGGAGGATGCCAAGATCGACGCCGAGTGCCTTTGCCGTTTCTTCGATCGCCGCTGACAGTGGTTGCCCATCGGCGAGCCGGGCGGTGCGCACCAGGCAGTTGGCGAGATCACGATCGCCGAGCCGGAATGTCGTGTCCTCGCCGAGGGCCGCCATCTGGTCCATGGCGGCGAAGGTGTCACCGGCGATGCCCCAGCCCTGGGGGCCTTCGATGCCGGCGAGGGTGTAGGTGATCGTGTCGAGATCGGCCGAGACATAGACCCCGTAGCGGACCTCGTCGTCCCCGACGTTGCCGACGATGGTGAGGTCCGTGGCAGGGAGTACCGAGGCGAGGGCGCGGGCGGCACGTGCTCCGCCGACTCCACCACCGAGAACCACGACCCGCGGATGATTGGAGTAGCGCGACTTCCTCTCTTGAATGGCGTCGTTCATGTCAGCTTCTCTCGCGGGAAGAACCGCGGCCTCCGTTGTGACGGCGATTCTCGTGCACGACACAGCAGGTCTTGCCGGCACCCTGGATGCGATCCGTCGCCAAGTGTACGGATCGGAGCAGATCATCGTGGTCGGTGGGGACTCGGATGCGCGCCGCTTCGCAGGATCCGAGGAAGTGGAGTGGGTCCCTGCTGTCTCGGGAGCCGTTGA
The DNA here is from genome assembly GCA_022566415.1 of Acidobacteriota bacterium. Classification (GTDB taxonomy): domain Bacteria; phylum Actinomycetota; class Acidimicrobiia; order Spongiisociales; family UBA5794; genus JACZST01. Next base: position 17,261 of record JADFIY010000005.1, on the reverse strand, counting down.
TCGGATAGGTGCGAGCCACCTCTGGTTCGTTCGCAGCGGCGTCCAGCCCCGCGCCGACGCACTCGCTGCCCTCGTCGCCACCGCGACTGAGCTCGATGCTTCGGTCGCCGGGTCCAAGATCCTGGATCTCGACAACCCGGATCGTTTGCTTTCGGTTGGGTTCGCCACCGACGTCTTTGGAACGCCCTACAGCGGCCTCGATGAGGATGAGCTCGACCAGGGCCAGTACGACGTGGTGCGGGACGTCGCCGCCGTCGCCGGCGACTCAATGTTCGTCCGCAGGGATCTGGCGCGCGGGATCGGAGGTCCGGACCGGCTGATGCCACAGCTGGCGGCCGCCGTTGACTTTTGTCAGCGAGCCAGGTTGCGCGGAGCCCGGATCATCGTCGTCCCATCCTCGGAGGTTCTGGCCCCGGATCCCGGGCGCCGCTCGGAGCAATGGCTGGAGCGCGCCAGTCGCATCAGAGGCATGCTCAAGGTGTATGGGCCACTGACCGTCGCCTGGTCGGTGCCCGCCGCCTTCCTTTCCGGGTTGACCCAGGCCGCGATGTCTTTGCTGTTGGGACGGTGGCTGTTCTTCAGCTGGCTGCGCGCCTGGGGTTGGAACCTGCTGCGTCTCCCCGACACGGTTCGGGAACGGCGGAAGGCCAGACGCGGCCGCGAGGTCGGTGACGAGGAGCTGTTCCGCTACCAGGTCAGCGGTTCGCTGGCGCTCAAGGTCACGGCTTCGCAGCTCGCCGACCAGGTGAGGCAGCGACTCCCCGGCGAGGACACCACCTCCATGGAGATGATCGGTCGGGAGCTCCGCCGGCCCTCTTTCGTGGTCGGGATCGGTGCCGTCCTGTTCATCCTTCTCGCCGGCCGATCGCTGTGGGCCGTCGGCCTCCCCGCGGTGGGGTACAGCCTCCCCTTTCCCGATTCCGGGCTGGCCGGCCTCGACGCTTACGCCGGCGGCTGGAATCCGGCTGGATTCGGAGGTGCCGAACCGTTGCAACCTTTGATCGCGCTCACCGCCATCGTTCGCATCGTTCTGCTCAACTCCGGTCGCTTGGCCGAGTATGTGGCAATCACCGGTTCGGCTCTGTTGGGCGTGTGGGGCACCGTCCGGTTGCTCCGGGGGTGGGGGGTCACCGCGGTTGCCGGGACCATGGCCGGGGTCGTGTACGTGGCGGGATCTGCGGCGCAGGGGCTGGCGGCGGAGACTGCGATCGGGGCCATGATCGCCCTCGGGATGGTGCCCTGGGTGATGCGGCTGTCCCTGGCGAGGTGGCCGGCGACATCGCTTGGCCGGGTGGGCAGGGTCGCTGCGGTCGGGCTGACTACAGGCATCGTCGCCGTCGCATCGCCGTCACTGGTGCTGGTGCCGCTGCTGGCGCTTGTTATCTGGGCGCTGGTAAACGTGAACGACGGAGTCGCCTGGAGGGCGGTAGCCGTTGCTGTGGCCGGTGTGGGTTTAGCGGTGCCGCTCCTGTTCCCGTGGGTCGGTGCCGCCGACCTCAATGCCTTCCTCACTGATGGTGCGCTGTACTCATCGACCTCCATCGTGGTCGCAGCGGCCGTCGTCGTCGCCTTGGTGACGGTTGTCGCCTCCGCTCCGGTGAGGCTCGCCAGGGTGGCCGGCTGGGCCGGGATTCTCGCCGCCGGTGGCGCGCTTGGGGCACGGAGCTCCGCGTTCGGCGCCGGTTCCGAGATCGGCCACGCCGGGCTCGCCCTCGCCGCCCTCGGGTTGGCGGGTATCACCGGGGCGGCCTTCGAGTCGATCACCCGTGTCGAGACCGCAGGGTGGCGCCGGATCGCGGGCGGCGTCGGCGTAGTCGCCGCCGCCGTGTTGGTGGCTGCCTCGAGTGTGGTCCTTATCGGAGGCCGAGCCGGTATTCCCGCCGATCGGTTCCGCGAGGCTTTCGCCTTCACCCAGGCCAGGCCTGGGGACCCGGCGGAGTCCAGGATCCTGGTTCTGGGTGGTCCCGGAGACCTCCCGGGCGATGAGCGGATCATCCAGGGCGCCACCTACCGGGTGGTGGCGGCACCGATGCCGGAGCTGTGGGAGGCAAACCTCGACGGCCTTCACCTCGCCGACCGGGAGCTTGACGACGTCCTCGAAACCATCATCGCCGGCGAGACGTCGCGTGCCGGTGAGACGCTCGCACCGTTCGGGATTCGGTGGATCGTGATCATGCAATCCGATGACGATGCGTCGTACGCCACGGCATGGAGCGATCGGCTGACCGGGCAGCTCGACATCGTGTCACTGAGCGCAGGCCTCGCCAACGAGACCTACGAGAACGAATCCACCGGCGCAGTGCGGGCCGTGACCTCCGGCGCCACGGCCTGGGCCCGCGTCGGGGTCGGCTACGAGGGGACGTCCGAGACCGGTCGGCTCACTGTCAGGGAGAATGCGCACCAGCGGTGGGGCCCGGAACCGTGGCAGCAGGGGGGCGTTTGGAATGAGGTGTCGGCGTCGACCGGCGTCTCCGGGTTCAAACCGATCGATGGGCGCAGGTACCAGGCGTACGCCGCGGCTTTCTGGGCCATCGTTCTGGTCGGATTCGCCTGGGCGGGCAGGAGATTCGGATGAGGAGGATCCTGGCCATCATTGCTGCAGTCACGCTCGGTGCCCTGGCGTGGATCCAGGTGGAGCCGTCGGCGCCAAACGAGCCAGGCCTTGGGTTCTCGGTACCGATCGACCCTGGGGGCGCCATCGGCGACCAGAGTGTCTGGTATTGCCCCTGGGTCGAGTCGGGAGCCGTCCGCGACTCGACCTACGACATCGGCGCCGCCGTCGATGTCGAGGCCTCGATAACCTTGCCCAACTCCAACCCGACGCTGGAGCCCGACACACTGGCCTTTGTGCTGCGGGGACCCGACGCCAGGAGCGTCGATACCGCAGAGCTCGCCAGGCGCGGTCCGACGCCGGGGATAGTCGAGTTCGACGACGGTCCGGCGGCGGTGTCCAACACCATGTGGACCGATGAGCTGCTGACCGGGGACCGGTGCGTGGTGTCCGTGCCAAAGGTGTGGCATCTCGTCGGGGGCATCACCGCAGAAGGATTCACCCTCGAGCTGCGGCTGTTCAATCCGTTCCCTGAGGCGGCCAAGGTGACGGTCCAGGCGGTGAGCGAGTTCGGCAGCTCACCACTGGCTGGCTTCGAGGGCCTCGACGTGCCCGGCCGGTCGTGGATCACCGAGGACCTGTCCCGGGTGATCCCGTTCCTCGACAACGTGACGCTCACCGTCAAGGCCGACACCGGTCTGGTGATCCCCGCTCTTGTGCTGAATAACGAAACCGACGAAGCCTCCTGGATTGGCATCAGCCAGTCGGCTACATGGGACTTCCCGGTGACGAGCGTTCCCGGACTCGAACCGACGCTGGTGCTTTCGAACACAGGCAACCTCCCGGCCAACATCACCATCGACGTGTTCACCACCGACGGCGCGATGCTCGAAGTGACCAGCCTGCTCGTGTCGCCACAGCAGCCGGTCCGTCTCCACCTCTCCGACTTCGCTACTCCGCCGTTCGGTGTCAGGGTCCGCTCCAACAGGCCCATCGGTGCGGTCATCCAGGCTGGTCCTCCAGGCACCTTCCCGCGCAGCGAGCTCGGCGATCGCCCAGACGAAGACCTGACGGCAGACGTCGCGCCAGGGGGAGACGACGGAGATGTCACCGAGAGTGGCGACGATGGGGTCCCCGATACCTACATCGGGTTGGCATCCACCACCGGCAACACCGACCCGGCGACCCGATGGCTTCTCACTGGGATCGGGGTGGTGCCCGCCGCCGACACCTCGATCTGGCTCATGAACCCCTCCGGCGACCAGGCGACGGTCACCCTCATCCCGCTCGGAGCCATCGCAACCGGCCCCGACAAGATCATCGTCCCCCCCGGATCGATCGTCGAGGTTCCGTTCGCCGAGGTCTCAGAGACCGGGTTGACCGGCCTGATCGTCGACGCGACGGTGCCGATCAGCACCGGGCTGTCTATCGCCGGGAGCCGCGGCGTCGCCTTCATCGGCGGGATTCCGGTCGAATGACGATCGCAACACGCGTTGTGATCGTTCTTGTTGCCGCAGTCATCGTGATCGTTGTGATGCGCCTTGCCGGTCGGTTGCGGCGCCCGTCACACCCGTCGATCGACCTCGGTGACATTGGCCCCCGTCCCGGTGTCGTGCTGTTCACGTCCACCGATTGCACCAACTGCAAGGAGGCCCTTGCTGTGGTCGGATCTTTCGGTGTCGAGGTCCGTGAGATCACCTGGGAGCTCGAGCCCGGTGTCTTCGAGAGCGTCGGCGTCGAGGCGGTGCCGCTCGTCACCGTCGTCGACGCTGTAGGACACACCGAGTTGCTCGCCGCTGGTGTGCCGCGACGCGGCGCACTACGCCGCGCTGTCAGGCGCGCGGGGTTGCTGGAGTAGTTGTTCGTTGAGGGCTCTGGGAGAGTGGGTCAGGTGAGCTCATCTTCTTCGGCTGGCCTCCAGAGCCCCCTCCGCGAGCAAGCTTCGCTTGCGCCACTTCGTGGGAGAGGCGAAGAGTCGCGACTCTCAGCACGCGATCCTGGCCATTGATCCTTGGACTCGTCTCGCCCGGTTCCTAAGTTCCAGCGTCCAGCCCGCTGGAGGGAGACCGATGCCGATCGACCGCGACGTGCTCGAAGCGGTACGCGAGATGGACGAGCATCAGCTCCGTCGGCTCTACATCCTGACCAAGGCTCGCCTCGAGAGCCGCGGCATGACGTTGTCTGGCTCCGGCCCCAAGGTGAAGCTTCGTCAGCAAAAGGTCCGTTGTGGCAAGGACAGCTGCACCCGCTGTCCGCACGGGCCGTACTGGTACGCGTACTGGTCCGAGGACGGTCGAAGACGATCTCGCTACCTCGGGAAGCTCGAGGATCTGCCTGAGGCAGCTTTTCGCGTCTAGAGGCTCCGCATGTAGGGCGCGACCTGGTCTTTTGTGAGCGAAGGCGATTTGGCGGAGCCGGGGCCCGAGCGGCCCGCCGCGGAGCGGCGTGAGCGGGAGAGATGGCGCTCCGCATGTAGGGCGCGACCTGGTGTTTTGTCAGCGAAGGCGATTGGGCGGAGCCGTGGCCCGAGCGGCCCGCCGCGGAGCGGCGTGAGCGGGAGAGATGGCGCTCCGCATGTAGGGCGCGACCTGGTGTTTTGTCAGCGAAGGCGATTTGGCGGAGCCGTGGCCCGAGCGGCCCGCCGCGAAGCGGCAGGAGCGGGAAAGGGGTTCGCTCCACTTCTGTCGAGGCCACCGGTCACCCATCGGTGCTTTTCGCGCCTAACGCGCTACTGTTTCCTGCCATGGGAAGGCAAGAACCCACCTCCGGATTGCGCTGCGAGGAATGCGGCAACGAGTCCGTCATCCAGATCGAGCTCACGCTCCCCGACGGATCTGAGGTCATCTTTTGCTCGTGCCACCGTTGCGAGTCGAAGTGGTGGGATCGGGACGGAGACCATCTCGAGCTCGATGCCCTCGTCGACCTGAACCGCAGACACGTCTAACCACGCGCCCTAAGGGGCTTGTCTCACTAGCCTGCCCGTGGTGACGACCACTGCGCGGATAACCGTTCCGGAGTCCGCCCCGCCCCGCCGCACCCTCACCCCGCACCAACCTGTGCCGACGTGGCTGATCGTTGCACTGGTTGCCGTTCCGACCCTCCTCGTCGTGCTCATCATGTCGGGGACGCTTGGGACGATCGGTACCGGTTCCCTCATCCGGTTCCCCCAGTTGCTCGTCGCCAATACCCCGACGGGCGGCGACATGGGGGCACACGTGCTCCTTCCGCAGGTCCTTGCCGACAGCCTGCTTCCCTCCGGCCGGATCCTGGGCTGGTCCAACGCCTGGTACGCGGGGTTCCCGGTCCTCTACTTCTATTTCCCGCTCCCTGCGCTGACCATCGTCCTCCTCGACGTTGTGCTCCCGTACGGGGTGGCGTTCAAGCTGGTCACTATCGCCGGTCTTGTGGCCTTGCCCTTCGTCACCTACCTGTTGGTGAGGATGCTCGGCTACTCGCGGCCGATCGGCGGGGTGGCAGCGATCGCCGGGGGAATGTTCCTGTTCATGGAGAGCTACTCCATCTTCGGGGGGAACATCAAGTCGACCCTCGCTGGTGAGTTCTCCTTCTCCTGGTCGTTCGCCTTGTCCATCCTCTATCTCGGTGTCGTCGTGCGCGATGTCAGGCAGGCTCGTGGTTGGACCCCCCTCGCCGGCATCCTGCTCGCGCTGACCGCGCTCGCCCATATCGTGCCGACGATCATCGTCGTATTGGCGACCGTGCCCCTCCTGTTCAAGAAGAACGGTCCCCGCACGGTCGCCCCGTCATGGATTCTCGGGTTCGCCATCGCCGCCTTCTGGGCCCTGCCGCTCGGACTGAGGGTATGGGGCGGCATGACCACCGATATGGGATGGGCCCCGGTGACCAACATCCTCGGCGACGCCAGTCCCGGGACCCCCCTGCCCGGCGAGTTCATCCCGATCGCGGTGCTCGGCGGTGTCGGGATGATCTGGGCCATGTTGCGCCGCGACGATGTCGCAGCTCTGGTGTGGCTGACGCTGCTCCCGCTTGCCGGCTACTTCATCCTCCCCAGGCTCGGTGTGACCGTCCTGTACAACGCAAGGCTGTTGCCGTACTGGTACTTCGGGATGTTCCTATTTGCCGGCATCGCCCTCGGCCTCGGGGCCACGGAAGTCGCCAGACGATCGGCGCTTCGAAGACCCGTTCTCATCGGAGGGACTGTGCTCGCAGGGCTGGTCCTGCTGACGGCAACGATCGCCAACATCCACGACGTGCCCGGATGGGTCAAGTGGAATTTCGAGGGGTACGAAGGAAAGGCCACCTATCCCGAATACCAGGCCCTGATGGGGCAGATCGACCGTCTCCCGCCGGGCCGGGTGATGTGGGAAGCAAACAACGAAATGAACAAGTACGGGACGCCGATGGCGCTGATGCTGACCGGGTACTGGAGCGAGGAGCACCCGTCGATGGAGGGCTTGTTCTTCGAGTCATCCCTGACAACGCCGTTTCACTTCCTCAATGCATCGGAGGTCAGCGACCGCCCATCCAACCCGGTACGTGGCCTGGAATACAACGGCTTCGACATGGAGCGTGGGATCACCCACCTCGGCCTCTACGACGTCGCCTACTACGTGAGCTTCACCGAGCGTGGGGCGGACGCAGCTCGTGTGGCCGGCCTCGACGAAATGGCCGTTGCGCCCCCGTGGACGATCTTCGCCCTCCCTGATAGCGACCTCGTTGACGTTGCCAGCTTCGAGCCGACCGTGTGGGGCGGCGGAGGTGATTTCCTTGAACCGGCCCTCGAGTGGTATGACGACGTCGCCAACCTCGACCGCTGGCTCGTTGAGACCGGACCGGCGGATTGGACGACGGTGGCCGCCGTCGAGGACCGACTGGCCATCCACGCGCCATACCAGACCAACGGTGTGGTGAGCAACGTCGTGCTCGAGGATCACCGTATCTCGTTCACCACCACTGCGGTCGGCGTGCCTCACCTGGTCAAGGTCTCGTATTTCCCCAATTGGCAGGCCGACGGGGCCGACGGGCCGTATCGGGCCGCACCGTCACTGATGGTGGTAGTCCCAACTCAAGAAAACGTGGTCCTCGAGTTCCGCAACACGGCTGCCGAGAACATCGGTACGGCCGTGACCGTGTTCGCCCTCGTCGGGCTGGTGGCGTACGCCTACCTCCTGCGACGGGAACGGCGTGAACGGGAGAGGACCACGACGTGAAGCAGTACCTCGAGAGTTTTCTCAATCGGAAGTCTTTCAACCAGTTCATCAGGGTCGGCGTCATCGGAGTGGTGAACACCGTGGTGTCGTTTGCGCTGTTCAACCTGTTCCTGATCGGTTTCGACTGGACGTCGGTGTTGGCGGTTTCGGTTGCCTTCGCCATCACCACCTTCCTGTCCTACCTGCTCAACCGGATCTGGACCTTCGAGCTTGGCGGTGGCAAGGTCTCCGGGCGAGAGACGGTCCAGTTCTATCTCGTCAACGGGGCGGCCTGGGCGGGGACCGCCGGCATGATGTGGCTTGCCGAGACTCTGTTCGGACCGCTGTCGCACCTGGCGGCCAACGGCGTCTACCTGTTCGCATCGGCGATCATCCTGTTGCCCAAGTTCGCCTCCTACCGCGACATCGTGTTCGGGAAGGCCCTTGCCGAGGAAACGGCTGCCGAAAGACAGCACCGATAGCTGACCGTCCTCTCCCCAGAAGCTTTCCCGTCTCTGGGCTACGGCCCGCTCGGGCCACGCAAAATGGCGCTTCGCAAATAGGGCGCGATCCCGTCTTTGTTGAAATGGCCATCTGCGGAGCCGTGGCCCGAGCGGCCTGTAGCCAAGAGCGGAAAAAAATGGTTCTGCTTCTGTCGAGGCGACCGGTCTAATCGGTGCACGCTCTCAGAGGCTTCGCCGGATGGCGATCATGCCGCGCAAGGTCCGCGGTACCCGGGCCACCAGGCTGGACTTCGTCTCCCGTTTCTCCTCGACGATCGCCGGCACCTCGACGATCCGGTACCCGGCTCGCTCCGCCCGCACTACCAATTCGGTGTCGAACAGATCCTGGGTGGACCTGCACTGCGGCGCAATGTCGGCGATGACTTGGCGCCGGATCGCCTTCATGCCATGGGTGTCCGATACCCCTGACCCCAGTCCGTAGCGGAGGAGCTTGTTGAACGTCCAGGTGGCAAACCGACGGAACATGGAGCGGCGGTCGTCGGCACCGGGCGCCCGTTTTGACGCGAGCACGATGTCGGCGCCGTCGCCGAGATCGAGCACCACGTTGAGGAAGTCTCCCGAGAAGTAATCGATGTCGAAGTTGACCGCCCAGTCGCCGTCGGTTGCTTCGAAGCCGTCACGCATCGCCGCCCCGTAGTCGGGTGTGGGCAGGGAGATCACAGACAATCCGGGATGATCGGGGATGAGCGCCCGCGCCACCGCCGCACTTCCGTCCGTCGATCCGTTCTCCGCGATGAGCACTTCGATCGAGGCGGGCACGGTGGACAGCTCTGCGAAAAGCTCGGCAAGCGCACCGGGCATGTAGTCGGCCTCGTTGTGAACGGGAATCACGATGGAGAAGGCAGGGGTCGCCATGCCGGTGAGGGTAGGAGGAGCAGCAGCTCCCAGTTCCCAGCTCCCAGCTCCCAGTCCCGGCTTGTGATAGGTGGCCGGGCCCGAGTTCTGGCCGGTGACCGGTGGCCGGAGGCCGGAGGCTGGTTCCCAGTCCCAGCTCCCGGGTCCGGTCGGTGCTCATCTCATCCCCAGCAAGCTCCCAAAGCCCCCTCCGCTCGGCAGCTTTGCTGCCTCGCGCCTCCCCGCGGTGCTGCCGCTTGCGGGAGAGGCGAATACTTGCGACTGGCGACTGGCGACTGGCAACTCCTTACACTCCGCGGATATGGATCTGGACGCCATCTTCAAGGCGTACGACGTACGTGGTCTCGTCCCCGGCCAGCTGGATGACGAGGCGGCACGGCGCATCGGGGTCGGGTTTGCCGAGTTCGCAGGAGCTTCGGCGATCGTGGTGGGGATCGACTGCCGCCTATCGTCTCCCCGTCTGTCGGAGGCGCTCATCGCCGGAATCACCGGCCGCGGCGTCGACGTGATCCACATTGGGCCGATCAGCACCGATGCCCTCTACTACGCCTGCGGCTCGCTGGACCTGCCGGGCGTCGTGATCACGGCTTCGCACAACCCGCCGGAGTGGAACGGGATGAAGTTCTGCCTGGCTGGAGCTGCCCCGGTCGGTCAGGAGACCGGCCTAGGTGAGATCAAGGCAGTCGCGACCGATCCCCCGACAGATTCGCGACCGCAGGGCAACGTCGAGCGGCGCGACCTGCTCGCTGGCTACGTAGATCACCTCTTCGGGATCGTGGATGCCGGGCGATTCTCGGAACTTCGTGTGGCTGCCGACGGCGGCAACGGGATGGTCGGCATCGCGCTGCCCTCGGTGTTCGAGCGGATCCCGTCCCATCTCGATGGTCTGTATCTCGATCCGGATGGAACCTTCCCCAACCACCCGGCCGATCCGCTCCAGGAGGAGAACCTCACCGACCTACTGGCGCTCATGGAGCGGTCGCCCGCCGATCTCGGCGTCGCCTTCGACGGTGACGCCGACCGTGCGTTCTTCATCGACGACCAGCTGGTCCCGCTGTCTGGGAGCGTGACGACGGCGATCATCGCCGACTGGTTCCTGAGCAACCATGCCGGAGCCACCGTCGTGCACAACCTCATCACCTCCAAAGCGGTCCCGGAAACGATCATTGCCGCCGGTGGGACACCGGTCCGCACCAGGGTCGGGCACTCCTTCATCAAGCAGGTGATGAAGGACACCGGCGCCGTGTTCGGTGGCGAGCACTCGGGGCATTATTACTTTGCCGACAACTACGGGGCCGATTCCGGGACCCTGGCCATGCTGGTGCTGATGCAGGTGCTCTCGGAGGCGGGACGCCCGCTGTCGGAGCTCCGATCGGTGTACGAGCCGTACGCCGCCTCCGGGGAGATCAACTACGACATTGTCGACCAGGGTCGAGCGATGCGAGCCGCGGAGTCGGCGTTCCCTGCGGGTGAGGCCGACCACCTCGATGGGTTGACCATCGACCTTGGCGATAGGTGGTTCAATCTGCGACCATCGAACACGGAGCCAAAGCTGCGCCTCAACGCCGAGGCGCCCGACGCCGCAGCCGTCGACGAACTGGTCGCAACGGTGGCGGCGGTGATCATGGAGGAAACATGACCGACCACCTGGTGGACCCGGCGCTGCTGGCGATCATGCAGTGCCCGGTCGATGCCGGGACGCTGAGCGAGCAGCGGGAACCCGACGTCCTGGTGTGCGCAGACTGCGGCCGGCGGTACCCGGTGCGCGATGGGATTCCCGTCATGCTCGTCGACGAGGCGCTGCCACCATCGTGACATCGATGATGGATCACGTGGTCGAGCTGCCCGCGCAGCTGCGGTGGGGAATCGACCTCGGCGTGACAGGTCAGGTCACCGATCGCCCCGTCGTGCTCCTCGGGATGGGGGGCTCGGCGATGGCGGCGACGGTGGCGGGTCTGGCCACCACCGGCTCCGCCCCCGTCATCGTGCACCGCAGCTACGGGTTGCCCGGTTGGGCGGAGGAAGCAGGCGCCGTCGTCGTTGCCGTCTCCTATAGCGGAAACACCGAGGAGGTGCTCTCAGGGGTGGATGTCGCGCTATCGGCCCATCTCGACGTCTCGATCGTTGCCTCCGGGGGCCGACTGGCGGAGATCGCGAGCGAACGCGGCTTCCCGATCGCCCTTGTGCCCGCAGGGCTCCAGCCTCGTGCCGGTGTTGGTTACCAGACGGCGGCGGTTGCCAAGGTGCTAGAAGCTTTCGGGCTGATCGCCGATGCGAGCGGCCAGCTCGCCGAGGCGGCCGACGTGGTCGAGGTATTGCTGGGGAACGGAGACGGTCCCGCAGTCGAGCAGGGAACAACGGTCGCCAAGGGCCTCGAGAACAGAACGGCCATCATCTATGGCGGGTATGGGGTGGGCTCGACCGCCGCCTACCGATGGAAGACCCAGCTCAACGAGAACGCCAAGGTACCCGCCTATGCCGGTGTCGTGCCCGAGATGAACCACAATGAGCTGGAGGGTTGGCGCGGTCCAGCCGCGGAGCGGTTCACCATCGTGTACTTGACGGACGAGCACGATCACCCACGGATCCTGCGCCGGATGGAGCTGAGCGCTGCCACAATCCCCGTTGCCGCGACGGCGACGGTTGCTTCGTCTGGGGCCGGGCCGATCGCCCGGTTCTTCAGCCTCGCAGTGGTGGGGGACGTAGCGTCGGTTGCGGTGGCGGAGAACGCGGGAACGGATCCGATGCCGGTCGATATCCTCGAAGGTTTCAAGACAACGCTCAGGAAGGAAAATCAGTGAACTACGACATCGCCGATCCCGCCCTTGCTGAGGACGGGGAGCTGAGGATCGCCTGGGCGGCCCGACGCATGCCCGTGCTCGGGCAAATCAAGGATCGCTTCGACAAGGAACGCCCGCTCGACGGTATTCGGATAGCCGCTTGCATGCACGTCACCACCGAAACCGCCACCCTGATGCGAACACTTCGTGCCGGCGGAGCCTCCGTTGTGTTGAGCGCATCCAATCCGTTGTCCACCCAGGATGATGTCGCCGCCGCTCTCGTCGCAGACGAAATCCCGGTCTTTGCAATCCGCGGCGAAAATTCCGACACGTTCTACGAGCACATCGATGCGATCCTCGACACCGAGCCACACATCGTGTTCGACGACGGTGCCGACACCACGACGGTCCTCCACCAGGCACGCAAGGATCAGCCCATCCTCGGGGGCCTCGAGGAGACAACGACCGGGGTCATGCGGTTGCGGGCGATGGCTGCGGACGGCGTGCTGCGCTATCCGGTTGTGGCGGTGAACGATTCGGACACCAAACACCTTTTCGACAATCGTCATGGGACCGGCCAGTCGGCTCTCGACGGCATTCTTCGCGCCACCAACATCCTCTTTGCCGGCAAGACGGTCGTGGTTGCCGGGTTCGGCGACTGCGGATGGGGGATCGCCAAGCGGGCTGATGGCCTCGGCGGCAACGTGGTCGTGATCGAGGTCGACCCAATTCGGGCTCTGTCGGCTGTCATGGAGGGGTACAGGGTGTTGACGGCCGCCGAGGCGGCCCCGATCGGGGACGTGTTCCTCACCGCCACCGGTGACATCCACATCCTTCGAGCAGAGCACTTCAAGGTGATGAAGGACGGGGTGATCCTGGCTAATGCGGGCCATTTCGATGTCGAGATCGACCTCGATGCGCTCGGCGAGCTCGCCGTCGCCAAACGTCACCTGCGCAACAACCTCGATGAGTACGAGCTCGCCGACGGCCGTCGCATTGTGATTGTCGCCGAGGGGCGCTTGGTGAACCTCGGCGCCGCCGAGGGACATCCCGCCGATGTCATGGATATGTCGTTTGCGGATCAGGCACTCGCTGCCGAATGGCTGATCAACGAAGGCGACGAGTTGTCCCCCGACGTGCACATCCTGCCGCGGGAGATCGACCAAGAGGTGGCGCGGTTGAAGCTCGAATCAATGGGGGCCACTCTGGAGACCCTCACCTCCGAGCAGGAGCGTTACCTGTCGTCCTGGGAAACAGGAACGTAGAGAGAGTCACAAGTCACAAGTCGCAAGTCCCAAGCAAGATCCGACCTGCGACTTGCGACTTTCGACTCTGCTCATCCCGATCTTGCCTTGGCTACTACCACGACCTCGATCAGTCGCTCGTTATCCAGATCGGCGATGGGTCCCGCCAGGGCCGGTCGTAGGGCAGCAGCCACCTTGCCTGCGAGTTCGATGCGAGAGCCCTGGCTCATCGAGTCGCGGCGGTCCAGGAACCTTCGGGCGAGCACGAGCTGCTCTGCGGTAACTCCGGTCACGTCCAGCCCTGCCGGGATCGAGACCCGAGGAAGCGGCGTGGTGCCTGTTTCGACCGAGGTCCGCTCCCGAACCACCAGTGTCGACGCCGCTAGGTCGCCGATGCGCTGGTTCCGTTTGGTGACTCCGATGGAGACGATCCCGACCGCGTACAGCGACGGCAGAAAATCGATGAGGCGCAGCACGTTGCGAACGGCCGATGCGGTAAAACCGATCGAGGCTCCAGAGCTCATCGTGACTCTGAGGCCCATGGCACGCTTACCGGGCGTGCGACCGGCCCACAGGACCTCGAATGCTATGTCGTAGAAAAAGAAGGCGGAGAGGACGTAGACGGCGATGAAGCCGAGAACGATCGTGCCATCGAGGCCCATCACTGCGACGAGGACGGCGAGTGCAATGAAACCCACCAGCTTGATCAGCCCGTCGAGCATCCACGCCAACATCCTGGATCCGATGCCGGCCATCCTGAGATCGAGAGTCACACCCTCTGGCGTTTCGATTCGTGCCCGTTCTTCGAAGTGCATCGGCTCTACCCTCGCACACGGTGAACCTAGAGCGATTCCTTTCTTCGAACGAAGCCGGCTGGACCGAGCTCGAGCAGCTAGTCGACGCCGCAGGTTCGCGTCCCGCATCGCTCGGCGGATCGCGCCTCCGTCGCATGGGTGGGTTGTATCGACAGACTGCGGCTGATCTGGCGCAGGCTCGGCGTCTGTTCCCGTCGGATCCGGTAGTCGGCAGGCTCGAATCCTTGGTCATGCGGAGCAGGGCCCTCGTCTACACGGATCGGAGCCGCTCCGTCAATCTGACCGGCTTCTACCGCACCCGGTATTGGCAGCTGCTGGTTGAGCGCCGCGTCATTCTCGCAATCGCCACCGCATTGCTGCTCGTGCCCGCAGTGATCGGATGGGTGGTTGCGATGACCGACCCCGCTGCGGCCGCCTCCATCGTGCCAGGAGCATTCCTCTGGGTGGCCGAAACCCAGCCGCAAGGCACCGATCAAGGCCTCGCAGCAGACCAGCTGGCGGGGCTGTCCGCCTTCATCCTCGTCAACAACGTTCGAGTGACCTTGGTCGCCTTCGCTGGTGGCATCCTGTGGGGTTTTGGCACCATTTTCATCATGATTTTCAACGGGGTCATCCTGGGCACGGTCGGTGGGCTCGCCGTCGGCGCCGGCAATACCGCGCTGTTCGTCGAGGCGATCGCCGCCCATGGTCTGCTCGAGCTCAGCTGCATCGTTGCCGGTGCGGTCGCCGGGCTGCGACTGGCCTCCGGGCTGATCCGACCGGGGCACCAGACCCGGCGCAAGGCCCTCATCGCCGAGGCCGGCCCTGCGGTTCAGCTTGCCCTCGGGACGATTCCCTTCCTGGTGGTGGCCGCCGTCGTCGAAGAGTTCGTATCGCGTACCGGCACGACCGCCGGGCCGGCGGTACTGATCGGTGTGTTCCTCGGCGGCGGCTACTGGGTCCTGGCGGTGGTTCTCGGCAAATCAGAAGGCAGCGACAGACTTGGCTTGCAGATAGGCAGCGATGCAGGCGCGGCTGAGCGCTTGGTGTGAGACATCGATCACGGCCACATTGCGGTGGACCAAAGACCGGCTGACGCGGTCCTTCGCATCGGCGACGTCGGCGGCGATCGCCATCTGAGCCACCTCCAGCATTTGGTGCGGGGTCGTGGTGAGCACGGCCGTGAGATCGGGGTCGCGAACCGAGGCTACCGCAACAGCATGGTGGCGGGACAGCACCGGAAGGGCTTCGATCAGCGGACGCGCCGCCGACTCTTCCACGAGGTCGGTGAGCACCAGCACGAAGGCACGCTTGTAGGAGGTCAGCTTCTGAAAGACCATCAGGTAGTCGGAATCAGCGTTCGATGGCTCGACGTCGAAGATCGCCACCGGCACCGCCTCGCCACCCCGGCGTCGGGGTCGCAACTCGCGGCGGATGCCGTCGTCGAAGACGATCACGCCGACGCGGTCGCCGACGACATCGGCAACGACCGCCATCGCCGCAGTGGCATCGATGGCGGCGTCGAGTCGGGTCAGCGTCCCGATGGGGGCTCCCATCAGGCGACCGGAGTCGATCACGCAGATCACATCGCGGTCCTGCTCGACGCGCCACACGTTCGCCATCGGGCGCTGCATGCGACCGGTCGCCTGCCAGTTCACCGACCGGATGTCGTCGTCCTCGGTGTAGTCACGGATCGACTCGAATTCGGTCCCCAACCCGATGGGCCCCCGATTTCTGCGCCCCTCGGTACGGAAACGGCCGGTTCGCACCGCGGCCGCCAAGCGGCGTGCCGACGGCATGTCGGGATACACCAGCAGCTCGTGGTCCTCGGCCTGGCTGGTAACGGCCCGTGCCAACCCGAGTGGGCCCGTCGACCGTACCGCCAAGGGGGGGAGGACATGCCTGCCCCGCCTTTGCGGAGTGATCGTTGCATCGAGCCCGCCGTCCCCCTCAGATGGGTTGAGATCGATGTCTGGAATCGCCGGCTGCCGCACCCGGGTGCGCTGTGCCTGGCCGTGCAGGTGAACCGAGAACGGGCCGGGCACTCCCCGGTACAGCAGCTCGGGGACATGGCGGGTCGTCGTGGGAAACCGGCGCGCTGCCCACGCATCGGCAACGATCGACCCCGCCAGGATGACGACCGCAGCCAGTATGAGGGGCAACGGAAGCACAAGAGCGGCGACTCCGATCGCCCCCAGCAACAGTGCGGCCCGAGGCGTCGGCGCCACCGGTCAGCGCGGCACGGGGACGGTCGAGAGCGCTGTGGCCACCGCGTCCGCTGGTTGATACCGTTCGATCTCGGCCTCAGGGCGCAGCACCAGCCGGTGAGCGAGCACGCTTGACGCCATCGCCATCACATCATCCGGGATGACAAAGTCGCGGCCGTTGAGGCGAGCAGTTGCCCTGGCGACGGCGAGCAGGTGCACCGCAGCTCGGGGACTCGCTCCAACCTCGACCGCGGGGAGCGTCCGCGTTGCCCGGACAAGCGAGGCGACGTAGGCGGCGACTTCATCGGACACCGTGGTCTGATCGACCACGACGCGCAGACCCGCCAGATCGTCCGCCGACACCACCGCCTCGACGTCGTCGAGGGTGGAAGGCACAATCCCGGCCCGGCGCAGCTTCAGCATCGCCACCTCGTCGATCTCGGCGGGATATCCCATGTCGAATTTGATCAGGAAACGATCGAGTTGCGCCTCGGGCAGCGGATACGTTCCCTCGTACTCGATCGAGTTCTGCGTGGCTACGACGAGGAAAGGGGTGGGAAGAGCACGGGTGGTGCCGTCAACCGTCACCTGGCCCTCGCCCATCGCTTCCAGCAGTGCGGACTGCGTCTTCGGGGGGGTGCGGTTGATCTCGTCTGCCAGAAGCACCTGGGTGAAGACCGGCCCCGCCCGGAAGACGAGATCACCATCGCGGATGACCATGGTGCCAACCACATCGGACGGCAGCATGTCCGGGGTGAACTGGATCCTGGTGAACTCGAGGCCGGTCGCTGTAGCGAAAGCACGCGCCATGAGCGTTTTGGCTACCCCTGGAACTCCCTCGATCAACACATGGCCGCCGATTGCGATCGCCACCAGCAATATGTCGACGCCTGTGTCCTGGCCAACGACCACCTTCGAGACTTCGGCCTGGAGTCGGGGGCGGATGTCGTTCATGGGCGGGATGCTAGAAGGCGACGTCGTTCCAGCTTGGCTACTCCCGCTGCTGCTTCCGTCCCGTTCTTCTCGCTCGTTATCGGTTGCTCCAGCGCCGCGACTTCGGATGCTGTGAGCCCGGCTGCCTCGTCGCCGGCCCCGACCGCGTCGTGGGTGAGCCCTGCGTTGCGACGTGCCTGGCGCT
>JADFIY010000107.1 GCA_022566415.1 Acidobacteriota bacterium | reverse complement strand
CACTCGCCATCGCCTAACTGACCAACACCGGCCCGCACCTTTTCTGCTGTTTTGGAGCTGCACGGAGTTCCCGGGCTCGGTGCGGTCTATTTCACGGACCCCGACCATCCAAGCGGCGACCACTGCAAAGGTCTGAAGTGAAACCCGTAGAAGCTCACTGAGCATCCGGACGACAGGTGGGACGCTCATCAGGCCCATCAGACCACCAAACCCCCGGTATGTCCGGGGGGTTCGGCTTACTCGACTAGGTGGAGACGCGGTGACGGCCCCTCTCCGGGTGGGGTAGGGAGCCGCCACGGTCACCGGATGGTGGACTGGCGACCGAGTTGCAAAAACCCTACACGCGGCGTCTTTCTCCCTTCCCTGACGTCGGGCCAGGTTCGGACGCGGCGACGGTGGCCCGCCCGCCACCGAGGGAGCCGTCACCGGTGAAACGACCACCGAAAGGGAATGGTGCGTCGGTGACCGCCTCGGAGCAAGAGACACCAGCGATGTCGCCGTAGCGCGCATTCATGCAGGATGGGTGGAGCGCCGGCACCACCGCTCGGAGTCGGTTGAGGGGTGCTGCCGGGGAACCGTGTGCCCGGTTCCGATCGTCGTAGCGTGTGAGGGGAGCAGCCAAGTCGCAAGTCACAAGTCGGTGAGGCGACGTTTCCCAGATCCCAAGTCGTGGTTGGCCGGTGGCCGATAGCCGATGGCTGGTCGCCGGATCCCAGTTGCCAGTTCCCAGCAAGACGCTAGTTGAGGACTGACGACTGAGAAGTGACGACTTCAGCTACCAGCTAGCGTCCCACGGGTCACAGGCTGGCTGACGACTGGAGACTCTGTTCGATTTGCAGTTCGGCGATATGTCGAAGCGGGGCATCTCTCGCTTGTATATCCAGAGAGGCTTCGATCCCGAAGAGACCGGCGCCTTGATCGACGCCCTCACCGGGTGACGGCGGTACGGTTCCGCGCATGATCAGCAAAACGCTGGACGTCGATGGTCCCGTGCGCATCGTCGATTACGGTGGCGAGGGGAGGCTCGTGCTGTTGCTCCACGGGCTCGCCGGCTCGGTGGCGAATTGGTCGGCGGTCGGTGGCGACCTGGCCGAGCACGGAAGGGTGATCGCCATAGACCTGCTCGGGTGTGGGGAGACACCACCTGCCGGGCGCGGCGTCTCTGTGGAAGACAACGCTCGGCTCGTTGACGGTTTGATCTCCGAGCTCGGTGCGTCATCGGCGACCCTGGTAGGGAACTCCATGGGAGGGCTGGTGGCAATGATTACCGCCGCCGACTCGCCGAGCTCGGTCGACCGGCTGGTCCTGGTGGACCCTGTGCTACCGATCGACCGGAGCTCGCCGGTGGATCCGGAGGTTCTCATCAAGCTCCTCAGCCCCCTCATCCCCGTGTTCGGTCCGCTCGGTGTGCGCCTGTACCGGGCCACAACGACGCCGCGGCAAGCCGTCGACGAGGCACTTCGGATGAACTGCGTTGATGTCGACACCATCCCCGAAACGGCCAGAGAGGCAATCGTCGAAAACGCCATAGACAGGCGCGGAGACGAGTGGGCGGTTCGAGCCTTCATCGATGCGGATCGGTCGGTTGCCGGCTATGCGCTGCGGCCGTCCCGCCTGCGACGTCTGATGCACCGGGTCTCGCAGCCGACCCTGCTCATCCATGGCTCGGAGGATCGGCTGGTCGCGTTGGGATCGGCACGCTGGGCAGCCGCGCAGCGTCCGGATTGGGACTACGTCGAGCTCGACGGAGTGGGACACCTTCCCATGCTGGAGGCTCCCGATGCTTTCGTCGAGGTCGTGGGCAGTTGGCTATCGGAGCGATGAGCTTCGACTTCGCCGAGATCTACCGCTCGACCCGCCTGGGTTTGCTCACCCTCGCTGCCGATCTGTCCGACGCCGAGTGGATGACCCTGGCTCCTGCCACACCCGAGTGGACGGTGAAGGATCTGTACGGCCACCTCACAGGAGTTGCCGCCGATCTGCTCGCCGGCAACCTGGAGATCGTCGGTTCCGACGAGTGGACCGCCCGTCAGGTTGCAGCACGCGCCGACCACTCTCCCCAGGAGGTCTGTGCCGAATGGACTGCGGTTGGCCCCGAGGTGGAAGACCGCCTTGTCGCGATCGGATCGCCGCTGTCGTCGATGGTCATCGACGTCTGGCACCACGAACAGGACGTACGCAACGTGGTGGATCGCACCGCCAACCGAAGCGGCGAGGGACTTCGCCTCAGCCTGAGGGCGGGGAACGCGATCGGCCCCAAGATGGAGCAGGCGGGCCTCGCCGCACTCCACCTCCACACCGATGGTTACGACAGGGAGTTCGGAGTGGGCGAGGCCGAGGTCACGGTGTCCGGCAATCCCTATGAGATGGCCAGGGCGTTCATGGGACGCAGATCGTTCCACCAGATCCGGCAATTCGACTGGACCGGAGATGCCGAGCCCTATCTGCCGATCTTCAGCATCTTCCCACCAAGGTCGGACGACCTCGACGAGTGATCAGCCGGAGATTCTGTGTAGCAATTGCACCGGCCTCTCCCGATAGGCCACCTCGAACTCGTTCGACGCGATCAGATCTGCGACGACGCGCTCATCGATCCCATCCCGGACGAGCACCCACTCCACCGTGGCAGGATCGGGAAGGGGCAGGCCAGGTGCCGAGTAGTTGTGCCGTTGCCATGGATTTGGGAATTGGTACACGACACGACGGTGGGTGAGATGAGGGACGTACATGTTCCAGGCCGACACCGTGGCATCGGGTGGGATCAGCGCGATCGCTGCTCTCGCGGCGTCCTGGTCTGGACTGGGGGTGACCCAATCGCTCGCCAACGGAGATGCCACGCTGAAGCCGAGCGCGGCGACGATGGAAATGACGACTACGGATTCGAGCCGGCGGCCGTCCCTTTGACGTCCCATCCTGGCAGCGCCGATAGCCGCAGCGATCACCACCCCAACCAGCAGATAGATCGTGTAGTGGTACTGGACCTGATACTGGTAGGTGTGAGTGGAAACGACGTTCGCCACCGTCGCCGGTACCGCGATGAGCAGCGCTCGCGGCTCGAACAGCGCTAGGGGAATTGGAAGAAGCACCACCGCCAGATAGCCGATGCGGGCTGGGTCGGCCAGCGCTCCGACGAGAACCTCGGGATGGATGACGAGACCACTTGCGATCCCGACAACACCCTGACCCAAGTCGGCGTAGCGGTAGGCGTACAACAGTTCACCGGTGGGCGAGAAATGCGGGATCAGCAAACCGAAGCTCACCGCCATGGCGGCAACGGCGAAGGCGCCCGTGATCAGCGCTTGTCTCCGCTTGCCGAAGAACCACCAGACAAACAGCGCAAACGGGATCACAACCATCCCGACGTCCTCTTTTGCTAAGAGAGCGATGACGACGACGGCGATGGCCCAGCGGTCCCGATCACGGGCGAACAAGAGGAATGCGCCGATGAGCAAAGGGAGGACGAACTGCTCGGGATGGAAGCCGTCCCTGGCGTTCCACCCGACCGCTGGGTGGGCGAGGTAGCCGAGCCCAACCAGCGCCGCCATGAATCGCGGTGCGCCGACCGCCCGCGCCGCCAGATAGGCGAGGGGCCCACCCACGGCCATCACCACGACGGTCAGGACCAGCAGCGCCTCTGCTTGGGGCAGCACCCAGTACAGGGGGGCAAGCGGGAGCAGGATGTACGACGAGTGGTCACCGAAGAGAAGCAGCCCGCGCACGGTGCTGAATGGGGTCTCGAACCTGCTCAACAACCACAGGGCTTGGTCGAAGATGGCGAAGTCGAAGGCGTTGATGGCGAACCGTCGGTACTCGGTGATCATCCTGATCCCGAACACGACGGCGAAAAGCACAGCGGCTCCACCGACGCCGACGCCTACCCAATCGACGGGTCGTTCCGCTACTTCGGGCGCGGTGCTGGTTTCGGTCGCCACCTCGACAGGCTACAGAGAGGCCGTGAGACCGTATTACGTATTACGTAGCGGCCTGGACACGCTGGAAAGCGGCCAACGGGTTAGCCCTTTGGGTCTCGGGAGGTAAGAGTTGCCAGTGACCGGCAGCAAAACCACGGCCACTGGGTGCTCTTTCAGTTCGGGCTCGGGATTTGGTAGCCGGGAACTGGTACCTGGGAACTGGGAAACTTCGGAATTGACAGTGATGGACTCAAGTTATACCTCGTGGAACCACTAAGCTCGTTGGAAATCCTTTCTAGAGCTGGAAAACAAGGAGTCAACCAGATGGCACGTGCTGTAGGCATCGACCTCGGAACCACCAACTCGGTGATCTCGATCCTCGAAGGTGGGGAACCCAAGATCATCAGCAACGCCGAAGGGCACCGGACGACCCCCTCGGTCGTTGCCTTCGCCAAGAACGGCGAGGTGCTGGTCGGCGATCAGGCCAAGCGCCAGGCGATCACCAACCCCGAACGCACCGTCCGGTCGGTGAAGCGACACATGGGATCGGACTGGTCCATCGAGATCGACGGCAAGAAATACAACTCCCAGGAGATCTCGGCACGGATCCTGCAGAAGCTCAAGCGCGACGCCGAGGCATATCTCGGTGAGGACATCAAGGAAGCCGTGATCACGGTCCCTGCGTATTTCGGTGACGCCCAGCGACAAGCTACCAAGGAAGCCGGCCAGATCGCCGGTCTCGAGGTGCTGCGCATCGTCAATGAGCCGACCGCCGCTGCGCTGGCGTACGGACTCGACAGCGGGAAGGACGACCACCTGATCCTCGTCTTCGACCTCGGTGGTGGGACGTTCGACGTCTCGATCCTCGAGATCGGTGAAGGGGTCTTCGAAGTCAAGTCGACCCACGGTGACACGGATCTCGGAGGAGACGACTGGGACGAGCGGGTCATCGACTGGCTCGTGACCGGCTTCAAGAACGACCACGGCGTCGACCTGTCCACCGACCCGATGGCGATGACACGCCTCAAGGAGACGGCGGAGAAGGCAAAAATCGAGCTGTCTTCGGTTCAGGAGACAGAAATCAACCTGCCGTTCATCACCGCCACCAACGAGGGGCCGATCCATCTCCTGCAGACCCTCAAGCGTTCGGAGTTCGAGCAGATGACCGAGGATCTCGTCGAAAAGACTCGGGGACCATTCAAGGAGGCCCTCGAAGACGCCGGCGTAAAGGTGGACGAGATCGACCACGTGATCCTCGTCGGCGGCACCACGCGAATGCCTGCCGTCCAGGCTCTCGTCAAGGAACTCGCAGGCAAGGACCCGCACCAGGGTGTGAACCCGGACGAGGTCGTCGCCGACGGTGCCTCCCTCCAGGCAGGCGTACTCACCGGGGATGTGACCGGGATCCTGCTCCTCGATGTGACCCCGCTGACGCTCGGCGTTGAGACCGAAGGCGGTGTCGCCAACAAGATGATCGAGCGCAACACGACGATCCCAACTCGTCGCAGCGAGATCTTCACCACCGCAACAGACAACCAGCCGGAGGTAGAAATCCACGTTCTTCAGGGCGAGCGGCCGATGGCCACGGACAACAAGAGCCTCGGCCAGTTCAAGCTGCCCGGGATCGCCCCCGCACGACGCGGCGTGCCCCAGATCGAAGTGACCTTCGACATCGACGCCAACGGCATCGTTTCCGTGTCCGCAAAGGACTTGGGCACGGGTAAGACCCAGCAGGTGACGATCACCGGTGGCACTGCGCTGTCCGATGAGGACATCGAGCAGATGATCAAGGATGCCGAAGCGCACACCAAGGAGGATGCCGAACTCAAGAAGGCTGCCGAGGCCAGGAACAAGGCGGACCACGCCGCCTATCAAATCGAAGGCCAGCTCGAGGAGCACGGAGACAAACTCACCGACGATGAGCGCAGGGAGCTCGACGACAAGGTTGCCACAGTGCGCACCCTGCTCGATGACGAATCGGCGAGCGGCGATGCACTGAACAGCGCGACCGACGATCTCATGACCGGTGCCCAGGTGCTCGGTCAGAAGGTCTATGAGGCATCGCAAACCGCACCTGAGGCCGCCGAGGCCAGCGACGATGATTCGAGCGCCGACGCGGACGATGTCGTCGAGGCCGAGGTGGTCGAGGACGATGACGACGCCTGAGGACGGTCGCGAGTCACAAGTCGCGAGTAGCGAGTCTGAGGACCCGGACGCCCCCTCGTCACCGGAGGAGGGGGACCCTGGATCGGATGCAGTCGAGCTCGCTCTGGAGGGGGATGCGCCTGAGTCGACGGCACATGGCCTAGGGCTCGAACTACCCAGCGACCCTGCTGCCGCCGAAGCGCTACTCCTTGGGGAGCTCGCCGAATCGCGCATGGAGGCCGGAGAGACCCTGGAGACGCTGCAGCGAGTGGCAGCCGAGTTCGACAACTACCGCCGTCGCGTCGATCGGGATCAAGCACAGAGCGTGGAACGCGCCTCGCAGCGCGTTATCGAGAGCCTCCTGCCAACGCTCGATGCCTTCGATGCCGCCCTGGCAGTCGAAGCATCGACGGCGTCCGCAGAGAAGATGCTCGACGGGATGCGCTCGATAAGGGATCACCTGCTCGAGACCCTGGCGCGGGACGGACTCGAACCGATCCCTGCCCTCGGCGAACTCTTCGACCCCAAAGTACATGAGGCGGTCTCGGGGGCACAGGCCGGCGATGGTGAGCTGGTTGTCGATTCGGAACTGCGTCGCGGGTACACGATGCAGGGGAGGGTGATCCGACCCAGCCTGGTGACGGTGGACCATGCGTAAGGAGTGGCTGGACAAGGACTACTACTCCATCCTCGGCGTGGCCAAGGGTGCCTCGCAGAAGGAAATCAAGAAGGCGTTTCGGAAGCTGGCCAGAAACCTCCATCCCGATAGCAACCCGGACGATGCCTCGGCCGAGGCGAAGTTCAAGGACGTCAATGAGGCCTACGAAACCTTGTCCGACCAAGAACAGCGCAAGGAATACGACCACGTCCGCGAGATGGGGTACTTCGTCGGCGATACGGGCGGTCGTCAGCAATACGTCCGGTACGACGATGTTTTTGGCGGCGGTGATGCGCGCAGCGGCGGCCTCGAGGACCTGCTCGGCGGCTTTGGTGATGTGTTCGGCCGCGCCGGGCGCCGGCAGCAGGTGCCGACGCCCGGCCAGGACTACGAGGCCGATCTCAGCTTGACCTTCCACGATGCGTTGTCGGGTGACACCAAGACGCTGACGATCAACGGCGAGCAGGTCAAGGTGAAGATCCCCCAGGGAATCGCGGACGGGACCAAGATTCGGCTGCGGGGAAAAGGCGGGCCGGGAGCCAACGGCGGCCCCAACGGCGACACGTACGTACGCGTCCACGTCGCCGACCATCCGATCTTCGCGAGACCGGACAAGAAGAACCTTGCGATCACGGTCCCTGTCACGTTCGTCGAGGCAGCCCTGGGCTCTGTGATCGAGATCCCGACCCTGAACGGATCCACGAAGATCCGGGTCCCCGCAGGAACCCAGAGCGGCAAGACGATGCGTCTGTCCGGCAAGGGTGTGGAAACGGCGAACGGATCCGGCGATCTCCTCGTCACCGTCGAGGTAGCCGTCCCGACCAAGCTCACCGACGAGCAGCGCAGCCTGCTGGAGGCACTGCGAGCTGAATCGCAGGCGGACAACCCGCGGGCACACCTGGGGGTGTGACGATGGCCCAACCCGACGAAGCAGCCGTCTACATCATCTCGGTCGCTGCAGAGCTTTCGGGGATGCATCCGCAGACGCTGCGTATCTACGAGCGAAAGGGTCTCATCGAGCCCTACCGGACACCCGGTGGGACGCGACGCTACTCGGAGGCCGATCTGGAGCGGCTCGCCACCATCCAGGAGCTCACAAGCGTCGGGGTCAATCTCGAGGGAGTGCGACAGATCCTGTCGTTGCGCAACGACAACGATCGGCTCCGCTACCAGGTCCGGCGGTTGCGTCGCATCATTGAAAACGCCCAGGCCGGCGGGAACGTCGAGGCCAAGGTGATCGAGATCGGAGTGCGGCGTCGCTACCTGCCGGATCTGCTGAGGGACTGAGAGCAAGTCGCAAGTCGCAAGTCCGAGTTCCGAGTTCCCAGTTCCCAGCAGTGTCGATGCTGGTCGCGTACGAGAGTTGTGTTTCTGACGGCTGACGACTGACCACTGGAAGCGAGCACGAGCGAACTGGGAACTGGAAGCGAGCGCAGCAAGGGACCTGGTAACTCAACCCTCCAGCAACCGGTGGATCTCCGAACTGACCATCTCCGACGTGATCAGGGCGTGTTTCTCGATGGCGAATTGGGGCCAGGGAGCATCGGTGGCGGCGAACCTCCTGACCGGTGCCACCAGGTCGTAGCCGCACACCTCGGCGATGGTCGCCGTGACCTCGGCGCCCACACCGCCGGTCCGCTGTGGCTCTTGGACGAAGAGCATTCTGCCGGTCTTGCGCACACTGCTTGCCACCGTGTCGACATCCCAGGGGTAGATCGTTCGCATGTCGATGACCTCGACCCCGATCCCTTCTTCGGCCGCCGCATCTGCTGCCTTGAGCGACACCGGAACCATCCCGCCGTAGGTCACCAGGGTCAGATCGCTCCCCTCGGTGCGCACCCGCGCCTTGCCGATGGGGATCTCGTAGCGGCCCGCCGGCACCTCCTCTTTCCCGGCCCGGTACAGCACCTTTGGCTCGAGAAACACCACGGGGTCGTCTCCGGCTAATGCCGCGGCGAGCAAACCATTGGCGTCGTAGGGCGTCGACG
>JADFIY010000106.1 GCA_022566415.1 Acidobacteriota bacterium | reverse complement strand
GGCCCGCCGCGAAGCGGCGAGGCGGGGAAAAAGGCTCCACTTCTGTCGAGACGCCCGGTCACCTGTCGATGTGCGCTCCAAGAGGCTCCGCAAATCGCGTGCGATCCGGTCTGTGTTCGCGAAAGTATTTGCGGAGCCGTGGCCCGAGCGCGCGTAGCGGCGAGAGCGGGAAAAATGGCTCCACTTCTGTCGAGACGACCGGTCACCTGTCGATGCGCGATCTGAGAGGCTCCGCAAGGGGGCGCGATCCGATCGGCTGAGCCGTGGTCTCTACGCCAGGACCCGCACGATCAGGCCGACGGCGCCGATCGTGGACAAGATGAGGACGGCGTAGCGAAGCTGCTTCTGTTTCAGCCGGTCTTTGAGCCTGCCGCTGAGAAGGTAACCGACCAGGAGGGCGGGAAAGAGCACCGCAGCCACACGCACATCACCCCATCCGATGTTGCCGGACAAGACCCGAGCGACGACTGCAATCGACAGACCAATCGAGAAGATCATGGAGAGATTGGAGCGGGCGACCGGCCCTGTCTCGTCTGCGTACAGCAGGGCGAGCGGCGGTCCACCGATGGAGGCGACAAGACCGGTCGTTCCCGACAGCACGCCGGCGCCAAACTCCGTATAGGAGTTGCGGGCCACCACGTAACCGGACCCGATGATGGCTACGGCGATGAGAACGATTGTGGCGATGGCGAGATCCAGCATGACCTGCGTCGCCACGGCGAGGAGAGCGACTCCGATGATTGCCCCCGGGAACCGGCCGACGATGATCCAGGTGATGCGCTGCAGCTCGATGTGCCCCCGCTCTCGCCACGCCATCGTCATCGTCATCGGGATTGCGATCAGCAGCTGAGGAACCGGCGCCAGCCTCGGGTCGATGAGTGCAAGCAGCGGGACCGACACCATGGCAAATCCCACGCCGACGACCCCCTGGATCAGGGCGGCGGCGAAGGTGATGACGAGGGCGAGGATCCACGCTTCGATGGACACCGGCGGGAGAGTAGGTGTCGGTAGCCGAGAAGCCGGGTAGCAGTCCGCTCGCTGCGCTCGCTCCCAGTTCCCAGTTCCCAGTTCGGATCGCGGCCGACCTTCGGGAACTGGCAACTGGGAACTGGGAACGAGAAATGACAACACTCGGTCATTCGCGACCGATGACCGGATGACTCTCGGCTATCGTCTCATCCGGCCGTCGTACGGGAGTTATGTGCAAAGACCAGTTGCCAACGCTGGTGGGCGTCGCCGCCGGTCGGTGAGCCGCACCCTCTCAGTCGTGCCCGCAACCGTGCTGCTTGCCGCGTGCTCGAGCACCCTCCCCCAGTCGTCGCTCAACCCCAAATCGGCCGAGGCCCGGCAGATCGACGATCTGTGGATACTGGTGCTCGTCCTAGCCACCATCGTCTTCGTCGTCGTTGAAGCTGCCCTCGTCTTTGCCATATTCCGATTCAGGAAGCGCAAGAACGACGACCGCGAACCCAAGCAGATTCACGGCAACACAACTCTGGAGATTGTGTGGTCGATCATTCCGGCGCTGATCCTCGTCGCGGTTACGGTACCAACAGTGCGGACGGTTTTCGACCTCCGAAGCCCGGCCGAGGGGGATGTCGTCCGCGTCAACGTCACGGGCCATCAATGGTGGTGGGAGTTCGAATACCCCGACATCGTCGACGATCAGGGCCGACCGCTGACCACCGCCAACGAACTCCACCTCCCGGTGGGGAGGACCACGGAGCTGACGATGACGTCGGCAGACGTGATCCACAGTTTCTGGGTGCCGCCGCTGGCGGGGAAGCGCGATCTGGTGCCGGGTCACGAGACCTTTATCAAGATCACCCCCGATGCCGATCGGGCGGGAGAAGAGATTCCCGGTCAATGCGCCGAGTTCTGCTGGCTGTCCCACGCCGACATGCGACTGCTGGTATTCCTCCAGACCGAGTCCGACTTCGCCGCGTGGGCCGCAGGAGAGACGCAACCGGCGAACATCCCGACCGACGGTTTGGCCGTATCGGGGTTCGAAACCTTCAAGGCGATCTGCGCCCTTTGTCATCAGGCCGTGGTGGCCGAGCCAGACGGAACGGTGACGGTCGTCGGCGAGGCGCTGGCCCCGGACCTCACGCACTTCGGTTCACGTTCGACACTGGGCGCCAGGGTCGAGTCCAACACCGCGGAGCATTTGGCGCAGTGGATCGACAACCCGAGCGCGGTCAAGCCGATGGCGCCGGACTTGAACGACCTCGAGACCGGGCGAATCCTTGGCATGCCCGACTACGGTCTGGACGACGAGGAGATCGCCGAGCTGGTGGCACTGCTGGAGGGGTGGAGTTGAACTGGTCGCAACGCCGATCTGAAGGTTGCCAATGGCAGTAACCACGCTGACCGAAGACCTCGGCTACACGCCGAACACCGACGGCGTGTGGAGCTGGCTCACCACGGTCGACCACAAGCGGATCGGGATCATGTACGGGGTGTCGGCGCTGGTGTTCTTCATCGTCGGGGGCCTGGAGGCTCTGCTGATCCGTATCCAGTTGGCCGGTCCCAACGGGACCCTGCTGTCGGCCGACGCCTACAACCAGCTGTTCACCATGCACGGCATAACCATGATCTTTGCCGCCATCATGCCGGTCGCCGCCGCCTTCCAGAACTACATGATCCCCCTGCAGATCGGCGCTCGCGATGTTGCCTTCCCCAGGCTCAACGCCTTCTCATTCTGGCTTTTCCTGTTCGGCGTTCTGATGCTGATGTCGTCGTTCTTCCTCGGCGGCTCCCCGGACGGAGCGTGGACCGGGTACGCCAACCTCTCGACCCAGGTCACCGAGTTCGTGCGGATGGACTACTACGCCATCGGGTTGCAGCTGCTCGGGGTCGCCTCCATAGGGTCGTCGGCGAACTTCATCGCCACCATCTTCACCATGCGCGCTCCGGGGATGACCATGATGCGGATGCCGGTGTTCACCTGGATGAGCGTCGTCACCTCTTTCCTGCTCATCTTGAGCATGCCCGTGATTAGCGTGGGGTTGTGGCAGATGTTCCTCGACCGCAACTTCGGAACGGTGTTTTACGAGGCGCAGGCATCGGGTGATCCGCTGCTGTGGCAGCATCTGTTCTGGGTCTTCGGCCACCCCGAGGTGTACGTGCTGGTCCTGCCGGCAATGGGCATCATCTCCGAGACCCTCCCAACCTTCTCACGAAAGCCGCTGTTCGGATACGCCTTCGTGGTGTTCTCCGGGATCGCCATCGGGTTCCTCGGCTTCGGGGTGTGGGCACACCACATGTTCACTGCCGGTTTGAGCCCGGTTGCCGAAGTTGGATTTGGCATCGTAACGATGCTGATCGCGGTGCCGACCGGAGTGAAGATCTTCAACTGGATTGGCACGATTTGGGGTGGGAAGCTGACGCTGAATACGTCGATGCTGTTCTCGATCGGATTCATCGCCATGTTCATCATCGGTGGCCTTTCCGGGGTGACTCACGCCGTCATTCCGGCGGACACCCAGCAGCATGACAGCTACTACGTCGTCGCCCACTTCCACTATGTGCTGGTCGGCGGATCCGCCTTCGGATTCATCGCCGGCGTGTACTACTGGTTGCCGAAGTGGACGGGGAAGATGCTCAACGAGACGCTGGGGAAGTGGCACTTCTGGCTGATGTTCCTCGGGTTCAACCTCACATTCGGGCCGATGCACATCCTCGGCCTCAACGGAATGCCGCGGCGCACCTACCGGTACCCGGAGGGTCTGGGGTGGGAGTTCTGGAACGGCATGGCCACGATCGGCTCCTTCATCATCGGCGTGTCGATGCTCGTGTTCATCTGGAACGTGATCAACACCCGCCGCAAAGGGCTTCCCGCCGGAAACGATCCGTGGGACGCGAGAACCGTCGAGTGGATGACCACATCACCGCCCCCAATCCATAACTTCGATCGGGTGCCCGTCGTTCGCCACCTCGACGAATTGTGGCACCGCAAATACGGGGTCGACGAGGAAGGGCGAGCAGTACCCCTGCCGGATGGATACGTGGAGGAGCCCGCGTTCGTCGAGGAGGCGGGCGGCATCCACATGCCCTCGCCTTCCTACTACCCGATCATCGCCGCCTTCGGGCTGGTGACGGCGGGGGCGGGCCTCGTGTTCTGGTCGTCGGGAATCCTGGGCGTCGGGATGTTGGTCATCGGGGCAGCGATCATGCTGTGGGGTGTCGTCGGCTGGGCCGCCGAGCCGATCACCAGGGAGGCGCACTGATGGCCGTTGCCACCGATGACGTCTTCGAGGAACACGACTTCGAGTCGACAGCGGACCCCATTCACCGCACCCGCAAGACTGCGATGTGGATCTGGTTGGGTTCCGAAGTGTTTTTCTTCGGAGCGATGATCTCGACGTTTCTGCTGTACCGGAACACGACCAACGACGGCCCTGGTGCGGAGATCTTCAACGTCCCCTTCACCTCGGCAAGCTCGTTCATATTGCTGACGAGCTCGTTGACGATGGTGTTGGCCGACAGTGCCTTCCAGCGACGCGACCAGCGCCAGGGCAGGATTTGGCTCATCGGCACCGTCGGGCTGGGTCTGACCTTCCTTGCCGGGCAAATATTCGAGTTCACCGAGTTCGTCGAACAGGGATTGACGCTGTCGACGAGCCCGTTCGGCTCCGCGTTCTACATGCTTACCGGGTTTCACGGCGCCCACGTCGCCGCCGGCGTCCTGATGTTGTCGCTGCTGATCGCCTTCTCGCTCCGGGGCAGGCTGTCACCCGATCACGGCATGAACGTCGAGCTGACCGCGCTGTACTGGCACTTCGTCGACATCGTGTGGATCGTCATCTTCACCGTCGTCTATCTGCTCCAGATCTGATGGTGGCAACCGTAACCCGCCCCCATCCGACGGCGAAGACCTACTGGCTGGTCGCCGCATTCCTCGCCGCGGTGACTGCCGTCGAGATTGCGATCTCTTACCTTGAGTTCCTCGGCCCTGCTAAGGGAGTCCTGCTCGTCACCCTCGGTGGGGTCAAGTTCTTCACGGTCGTAGCCGTCTTCATGCACCTGCGCTACGACGTTCGCGGGTACCGGATGCTGTTCCTCTTCGGCATCGTCGGGACGTTGATCGTGTTCGCCGCGGTGCTGGCGGCCATGCAGGCGTTCTAGGGTGGAAATCCCTTTCCACGCCCATTTCGACGTACTCGCCGTTGCTGCCGGACTGCTCGTGCTTTACGAGATGGGCATCCGTCGCTTTGCCGACGCGTATTGTCCCGACGACGAGGAACCCGTTACCGGCGTCCAGCGTGGCTTGTTCTACGCGGGAGTCATCACCCTGGTGGTGGTGTCGGTATGGCCGATCCACGACATCGCACAGGGGCGCCTGTTCCTGTTCCACATGATCGAGCACACGGCGCTGGCGCTCATCGTTCCGCCGCTGTTGCTCGCCGGGACTCCGTGGTGGCTGATGCGGGTGCTCGTCAATCCGATCATGCCGGCGGTCAAATTCCTGACAAGGCCGCTGATCGCGCTGGTCTTGTTCAACTCGTGGCTGGCGTTCATCCATGTGCCGGCGGTGGTGGAGCTCATGATCACCAACGAGCTCTTTCATTTCCTCGCCCACGCAGTTCTCTTTGCGACCGCGATCGTCATGTGGTGGCCGGTGATGGACCCGATCCCCGACACCCATCGGCTCACCCCGTTCGGCAAGATGGGATATCTCTTCCTGCAGTCGCTGGTCCCGACCATCCCGGCGTCGTTCATGACACTCGGCAGCACGCCGCTATACGAGGTCTACCAGACGTTTCCTCGGCTGTGGGGCATCGAGGTGATGACCGACCAGATCGTTGCCGGTTTCATTCTGAAGATCGGGGGCGGCTTCATCATCTGGGGGTTTATCACCTGGATCTTCTTTTCCTGGTACGCAGAAGAACAGAAGTACGAACCGGGCCCTCATCTAGTAGCGCAGGAGCCCAGTAGCGA
Organism: Acidobacteriota bacterium; assembly: GCA_022566415.1. GTDB lineage: Bacteria > Actinomycetota > Acidimicrobiia > Spongiisociales > UBA5794 > JACZST01. Next base: position 2,826 of record JADFIY010000106.1, on the reverse strand, counting down.
AGGCAGACACTGATCTACTGATCTACTGATCTACTGATCTACTGATCTACTGATCTACTGATCTACTGATCTACTGATCTACTGATCTACTGATCTACTCGTTCAAAGGCCAGCCAGGCCTCGATTCGCTTCGCAGCATCAGGCGAGTCATCGAGGGGCCCAACGCCGCGGCCGAAGTTGAACAAACCACCTGGCGGGTTCTGCTCGCTCCACTGGATCGTTTCAACCTCCGAAGCCAGTGCCTCCGAGACGATCGTTTTTTCGTTGATCGGGAGCGGAGTAGCGCGGTAGGGGGCGAGGACGTCCAGGGCTCGCTGATGGGCGTCGGCGAGTTCTGCTGGTGAGGCTCCGATCACATCGTTGGCGAGATAGTTTGGCGGGAGACTGCCGCGTCCGCTATTGAGGGAGATCAGGATTCGCGAGCCTTCGAACCGGCTTTCGATTCCGAAGACCATGTCGGTGATGTCGGCGTACCGATCCAGATCCGGGTGCACCAGCACCGATGCGGTGATCGAGGTTCTCTTCGAATCGAAGGCATACGCCCCAGCCTGGCGCCAGCCCAGGTCCGTCAACTGGGTGACAAAGCGCTCTGCACCTGGCATCACCGTGGCCGACGCAACCGGGCGGAGGTCCGTGGGGTCGATGGGGGAGCTCTGCCCTTTGCCCCGCATCCAGAACAGCACGGCGACGGCAAGGACCAGCGTGAAGGAGATCACATTGGGTTCGAGCACGACAAAAATCAAGACCATGCCTCCGACGGAGACCCAGAGCAGAGGCGAAAGCGCGTTCACCCAGGTGGTCAAAACGTATACCGCGGCGAGGGAGAGGATCAGAAAGGCGCGGCTGGTTTGACCCTGGGACGCCAATTGCGACCCTACGTATACACCGATGGCCAGTCCGATCGCGCTGATCGCTCGCCCCAACCAGATGATCCGCTTGGCCGATTTTGGTACCGGCGGGTATCTGTAAGAAGAAGCCATGACAGGGTTAATCGGCACGGGGTATCCGTAGTCTCAAGCGTTTTTTTGATCGACGACTGGGAGGGAGGAGCAAGACGCAAGTCGCAAGACGCGTCGTGGTTGAGACTTGCGACTCGAGGCTCAGCTACTTCGGTCCCACGGCCTGGCCGCGACCAACGCCGTTCCCCCGAGGATGACGACGCCGACCACAGAGAAAATGGCCACGCTCAGCGCAGCACTCTCGGTGCTCAGCAGCAATTCAGCAAGGCCCACCGCCAGCAGTGCTCCAATGGCGATCGACAAAGCCGGGGTGCCGATCGCTCTCCCCATGTCGGTGAAAAACCCGGTCGAGGTAACCGGGGTGGCGGCTTGGATGTCCCCGAAGTAGGCAGGGCTTGCTAGAGCGTCGACGATGGGAGCCGTGATCGCACCAGCAAGCAGTCCGGCTGCGGCCACGCTGACCGCCATGGTGGTGATTGGAACTGTGATGGAGCCCGACGAGGTCGAGCCTCCGAGGGTTATCCCCAGGCTCACGGTGGCGAACGCCATCGAACCGCCGAGAACGATGCCTACCATTCCGAGCCAGCCGAATGCGTAGCGAGCGACACCGGGTTCCCTCGCTCGACCCACCACGTAGGCGAACGCCGCGATCGTGATGCCCCCCAATGCCCCCAAAGAGAAGACGAGAAACCCCAACGATGCTCGATCTGCGGTGAAGGCGGCGACGCCGCCGCTACCGGTGCGACTCACGGTGTCGAGCGCGGTGAACGATGCGAAGAACGCGAAGAACGCCATGGCGATGCTGACTCCGCCAAGCGAACCCGTGACGTATGGTGCAAGAGAGCGACGCGTCATCGGCACGAGATCTTAGAGGTCTTGCCGCCTCGCCACGGGCTGCTCGGGCCCCGGTTCCACAAATGGCCTCGCCTGCGGAGATCGGTGCGGCTCTTGGCGAGCAAGGCTCGACCGTCCGATGCGATCAACGGGTGCACAGGTCGGGTGCGTAGACCCCGATCACCGGGTCTTGGTCGCCCTGGCCGGCCACGGGTCCCCACAGAATCAGGTCATTGGACTCGGCCCCTCGCAGTTCGAATATCTCGCCAACGGCGGCATCGGTTCCGAACTCGACGGTCTGGTTGGCGTAGATCTGCTTCAGATCTCCAACCGTGTCGCCGGCTCTCAAACCGCTGAGCGTCTCTAGTTGCGAAGCGGGGGATCCGAGATCACCGAAACCCACATCCTGCCGATAACCATTGAAGACATCCGTGTCGTCGACCATGGTCACGATCGCGGCGAATGGTCCAAATCGCACCACCCGCTCCAGGTCGCCCACGCAGACTCCCCATTCGCCGGTCGATACCTGCCAGCCGGTGTCTTCATCGGGGTCGCTAAAGCTTGCCGTCAGGGCTCCAATGACCAGGTCGGCGGCGTTGCCGAATGTCAGGTCAGGAATGTCGTCGGCCTGGACCCTGACCCGGTCTGTCATCAGCTTCATTCGCCCGACGGGGATGGGTTCTCCCACAGGCGGGTACGGATCCGACGGGGGCAGGGAGCTCGTTGTCGTTGTCGTGGAGCCGGGCACCGTCGTCGTCGTCCCATCTGGGACCGATGTGGTCGTCGTGGCCCCGGCCACCGCGGTGTCGTCGCCGGTCAGGAGCTGAAATACGGCAACCGAGAGAGCGACCAGCAGCAGGCCGACCACAAGGCCGGTCAACAGCGGGGAACCTGGCGGCGTCGCAGGGGGTGTGTTCGGATCCTCCAGTGGAGGAATTGGTTCATCACCGGTGAGATTGGAGAGATCGTGGTACGGGTCGGTCCAGTCGGTCGGATCTCTCGGTTCGCTCATGCGCTGGGCTGCCCTTCAGAC
>JADFIY010000105.1 GCA_022566415.1 Acidobacteriota bacterium | reverse complement strand
GTGGCCGCGGGCACCGGGTCGAGCACGAGCCGGCTCGCCGCGGCGGGTGCAGACGTCGTCTCGCTCGATCAGAGCCACGAGATGCTGGCTCGAGCGGTGGAACGGGGCGCAGCAGGCATCGTCGCCACTGCCGAGGAGCTCCCGTTCGCCGACGGCGAGTTCGATGCGGTCACCTTCGGCTACCTGTTGCGGTACGTCGACAGCGTGCCGGGCGCGATGACCGAGATCACGCGGGTCGTCCGGCCTGGAGGCAGAGTCGGCATGGTCGAGTTCGGACGCCCGAGCGGAATATGGCGCCCGTTGTGGTGGGGCTTCACCAGAATCATCCTCCCCGTCGCAGGCTGGATGATCTCCCGACCCTGGCGTGACGTCGGATCCTTCCTGGGGCCCAGCATCGATGCCTTTGCCGACCGCTGGCCGCCACCGCGCCTTGCCGCGGCTTGGGAAGAGGCGGGCCTCATCGACATCACCGTCGTCCGCATGTCGCTCGGCGGCGGGTTGGTGGTGACGGCGACCAAGCCATGAGTGAAGGGCCGGCGTTCTATGCGAGAGCGGGGTCTGGCCGGGCCGATCTCGTCGGGCTCCTCCACCCCCCGTACACCGCGTTGCATCTGTCGTATGTCGTGATCGGCGCATCCCTCGCCGCCACCGTCTCTCTCTCCCGTCTGGCCTGGACCCTGCTCGTGTTCTTCTTGGCGGTCGGGATCGCCGCCCACGCCCTCGATGAGGTCAACGGCCGCCCGCTGGGAACCCGCCTCAGCGACGCCACGCTGTGGGCCATGGCGATCGTCGCCCTCGGAGCGGCCGCCGTCATCGTTGCTTTCGGGTCGGCGTCGCTCTCTCCATGGATCTGGGCGTGGGCGATCCTCGGGCTGCTCTTCGCTGTGGGCTACCCGCTGGAATGGCCAGGCATCCTGCACACCGACATCGGCTTCGCCGTTGCCTGGGGGGCCTACCCCGTTCTCGCCGCCTATTGGGTCCAGGCGGAAGGTGTCTCGCTCGGCGTGGTGATCGTCGCCGGCTTCGCCGCCCTGCTGTCGCTTGCCCAGCGCTCCCTGTCGACTCCGGCCCGGTTCGTTCGGCGGGAGACAACGACCGCAACCGCTCAGTTCGACGTCGCCGCCTGGAATCGGGCCCAGCTGCTCGCCACCTGGGAACGGCCGCTGCGCTGGCTGGTCTGGGCCTCGGTTGCCCTCGCCACCGGGCTTCTCGTGGCACGGATCTGAACAGGAGTGGCACGACATCTGGGTGCGTCACCGGCCGGGAGGAGAACCCGGCGGCGTCTAGATCGGGAGGAGAGACTCGGGTGTAGGTTCGCCAGCGGCAGAATGGTCGAGCTGTCGCAACCTGCGCATGATGGGTGACACGCCAATGAACAGGGTTAAGGAATTCGTCGAGAGACGGCCGTTGGTTTCGGCCATCGCGGCCGCGATTGTGCTTGGTGTCGGCGCCTGGCTGGTCTTTGGGTTCTTTGGGCTCCAGACGCTGTTCATCGACGAGGAGGTTGCCGAGGCGAATCCCTTCGTCGCCGGGCCAGGGGCCTCAGGTCTCGCCGCCGACGAAACCACCGAGGAGATGGCCGACGCCATGAACAGGGCGATGGACGTCGCCGGCAAATCCGGAGATGATCCCGTCGACGAGCCGATGGCGGAGGGTGTGACGACGCTTGCGGAGGGGTCGTTCATCGGCCGAGCCCACCCCACTACCGGTCTCGCCAAGGTCATCACCGACGGCAATCAGCGGTTTTTGAGGTTCGAGGGCTTCGAAACGGACAACGGGCCCGACCTCAACGTGTACCTGGCGACCGGGTCCCCGGACGGCTCGCCCGAGGATTTCATCGACCTCGGCGATCTCAAGGGCAACATCGGCGACCAGAATTACGAACTGCCAGACGATGTCGACCTCGACCGTTACACCACGGTTTTCATTTGGTGCGTGCGATTCAGCGTGGCTTTCGGTACAGCACCATTGGCGTAGTGTCGCCGGGTCGCCGACGGTGCTCGACAAGAGTGTCCGACCCGTTGGCTACGCCATCCGCTCGGCCAGCCGCATCGCCCCGCGATGGGCGATGGCGGTGATCGACAGCATCGGATTCACCCCGGAGGCGGTGGGAAAGCATGACCCGTCCATGACGAAAAGGCGCCCGGTGTCGTGGGCCTCGTTGTCCGGCCCCACCACCGAGGTGGCCGGATCGGCGCCCATGCGGGCGGTACCCATCTGGTGGAAGGTGAAGTAGTTGGTCTGGTTGGACGCGTACCCGATGGCGTCGACGGCGGTCATGAACTCCTCGATGGGCCGTCCACTGCTCGGCCGCCACCGGACGGGGCGGATCGTCGACGACACGATCTCCTCGGCGCCGGCGGCGGCGTACAGCTGGGCGGCTCGCTTTACGCCCTCGCGGATGTGGGCCTGATCGTATTTGGAGATGGCGTATTTCCAAACCGGGGTCCCATCCTTGCGCAGCTTTACCCTTCCGTGGTCGCGATCGCGTAGCAGGATGCCGCCAACGTCGAGGTTCCCGAGCCCGAGCACGTCGCGTTTGAACGAGGCACCGTCCTCCCAGCCGAGAAAAGCCGCGGGAAACAGCGGATGGACGGGCGCGGTCTCCAACTTGAAGCCGTAGCCGCGGCCATCGAGGTTGGCGAACTCGTCGCTGTAGCGCGCCTGGAGGATGCCGAACCAAGGGTCGACCCGCTCGGCGAAGCGGGCCCACACCGCGGTCACCGGATGCAGATGGAGATAGTCACCGGCCGCTCGCCCGCCGAGCCCGCTGCGCATCAAAATGGCCGGGGTGTGCAGCGAACCGGCAGCGAGCACGACCGCTTTGGCCTGGACGGTCAGCGTGGCGTCACCCACCCTGGCCACCACGCCGGTGGCGGTGCCGTTGTCGACCATGACCCGCTCGACGTGGGCCCCGGTGACAATGCGGGCCCCGTGGTCCGCGGCGTCTTGGAGGTAGGTGATGAGCGTCGACTGCTTGGCACCGATACGGCACCCCATCGTGCAATACCCGCAGGCCACCTCGGTGCACCCAACGACGTTGCGCGGCATCTCGTCGACATGCCAGCCCAACTCTCGCAATCCCTTCTCGAGCAACTGTGCCCGCGGTGACGGAAAGCAGAAGTCCTGGTTTACGTTGAGACGGGTTTGCACGGCAACGGTGCTCGCCTCATAGTCGGCTCCGGTGAACACGTCGGAGAACCCGGAGATGCTGTCCCACTCTGCCCGGATGTCAGACGGGGTGACGAACGAGGTGGTGTAGTTGATCACGGTCCCGCCGCCGAGGGTGGCTCCGGCCAGCACGACCATGCCTCCGTCTGCCGTCGTGTTGAGCCCCCCGTCGAGGTACATGTCGCGGTAGGCGTCGGCTTCCAGGTGGGTGAAGTCCGATTCGTTGCGGTACGCACCGGCTTCGAGGATGGTCACGTCGAGCCCGGCACCGGCGAGCACTCCGGCTGCGGTGCCGCCGCCTGCCCCGCTCCCTACCACTACGACGTCGCACGACAGGGTCGTGTCTTGGTTCACCTCGGTGATCGGCAGCGTCTTCGGCACTTGCGACGGGGGTCCGTTGGGGCCCGGGTATCCCATCGCTTCCCAGGACGCCGGCCGGTTGTCCGGATCGTCGGTCGTCACCCACAACAACGCAGCCAGGGTCTTGAGCGCCTTGGCGCCGCCGCGGATCAGACCGATGCGATGGCTCTCCATGCGACGGAAGGCATCGGCACGCCCTTGAGGGTCAAGGGAGACGAAGGACCGCGGCTTCCCGTAGAGGACGAGACCGCCGAAGCCGGAGTTGAGGAGTCCCAGGAACTGCCGCAGGTCTTTGCGGTCCTGGTCGTGGGGGAGTCGCGCATACACTTCGGGTAGCCGCTCGCCGAAGCCGAGATCTCCACCGGGTGTGGTCCACGCCGGACCGTCGCCGTCGACGGCGGGCAGCAGGGTGTCGACCACGGCGGTGAACGTGGCCCGCTCCTTTGCAGTCAGCGCCATCGCATTTCCCCTGAGTCGGGAGCTCCGAAACCTACCAGGGCCGTGCCGAACCATGCCCGCTGGCAAGTGCCCGGTGATGCCGCCGGCTCAAGCCGTCAAGGAGCAGCTCACCGCTGTTGCGTACGCCGCATCAAGCGAGCACCTGGTTGGCCTCGTCGATCAGTTTGTCCAGATCGGCGTCGCTCTCCTCGCCGAGCACCCTGCGGACGCCGGGTGATGCGCCTTCCAGCACTCGCATCATCCTGCGCAGCACCGACCGTTGCGCTTTCATCCGGGCCACCTCATCTGCCGGCGTGACCAGGTCGTCGATGATCGACCCTTCTGCGCGCGACGCAATCATGGCGTCGGCGACGCCGCGGACCCACACCATCGAGCGTCGCCCGGGACCGCGCCCTTCGGTGATCGGCTCGACGGCAACGACATCATCTGAGCGCACGTACTTGCCGTAGCCGAGGGCGATGAGTTGGCCGGATTGGATTCGCATCTCTCACCTTTCGATGTGCTACGTACACCATGCCGGATGGCAGCCCGCCCGCCAACCCAAAATCGACCCCGACTCGATTGACGCTTTGCGGTCACACCGCACCGGTGGTCCCCGAGTGGGCCGGTCTCCAGCCGCGCAACGATGCTGCGCGACACCCCGTCGCCTGGGGTCAGGCAAGCGCCTTGCGGTAGAGGCTGACGGAAAGTGGGACGAAGACAACGAGGATGACAGCGATCCACAGGAAGGACTGCCACAACCAGGGATCTAGTGCGGTCCCGAGGATCAAGGCGCGCATCGTGTTGACGACGACGGTGACCGGGTTGATTCGGGCGAAGGCTTGCAACCAGGAGGGGAAGGTGGCGATGGGCACGAAGGCCGAGCTGGCGAAGACAAGCGGAAAGACCCAGACAAAGGTCGCGGCCTGGGCGGTCTCGGGATCACGGACGGCCAATCCGATCGTGGCGGCTATCCACGAGAACGAGTAGCCGAAAAGTACCGCGAGAAGCACCGCGAGCGCGCCTGCGGCGAGGTTCTCGAAGCGGAACCCGATGAGGTAGCCGACAAGGGTCACCAGGATCATGACAAAGACATTGCGGACCGCGTCCGACCCGGTGCGGCCGATCAAGACCGCGCTGCGGCTCATCGGTAACGAGCGGAACCGCTCGATCAGGCCCTTGTTCATGTCATCGGCGAGACCCACGCCGGTCTGGGTCGAGCCGAATATCGCTACCTGGGCGAAGATGCCGGCCATGATGAAGTTGGTGTAACTGAGGTCTCCCGGCAGGTTGATCGCACCCCCGAACACGAACACGAACAGCAAGACGAACATCACCGGCTGGACGGTGGAGAACACGAGCAGCGTCGGCACCCTGCGGTACTTGAGCAGGTTCCGCTTGGTCAACACAACGGCGTCGGACACGAACCGTGCAATGCTCCCTTCCCGAAGCACCTCTTGGGTTGGTGTCCTGGTGGCCTCGGTCATGTCCGTCTCCCTTCGGTGAGACTGGTGCCGAGTTGGGCCGTGTCGTCTTCCCTTTCGATTTCCTTGCCGGTGAGGGTGAGGAAGACGTCGTCGAGGGTCGGCCGAGTGATGGCGAGGTCTCGCAGCTTGATCTGTTGGCGATCGAGGCTGCGCACGGCTTCGGTGATGACACCCACCGGATTAGCCACCGGTAGCCGCACCCGACCGCTTTCCTCGTCGATGGTCGGCGCTTCGGTCCCGATATTCTTTACCGCCTCTGCCGCAGCGCCGACCTCGGATCTCACGGCAACCTGAAAGTCGAGGACGTCTCCACCGATGAGCTGTTTGAGCTCCTGTGAGGTGCCTGACGCGATGATCTCACCCCGGTCGATCACTTCGATTGCGTCGGCGAGATGGTCCGCTTCTTCGAGGTATTGGGTTGTCAATAGCAAGGTGGTGCCTTCGTCGACGAGCTTGTCGATGAAGTCCCACAGCCCGAGACGTGCCCGAAGATCGAGGCCCGTCGTCGGTTCATCGAGAAATAGCACCCGGGGGCGACCAACCAGGCTGCCACCGAGGTCGAGTCGCCGACGCATCCCTCCTGAATAGGTCTTGACCATGCGGTGGGCGGCGTCGGTGAGGTCGAACAGCTCGAGGATCTCATCCGCTCGTCTCCTGGCCAGTCCTGCCCGGAGACCGTAGAGGCGGCCAACCATCTCCAAGTTCTCCATCCCGGTGAGGATCTCGTCCACCGCGGCGTACTGGCCGGCCAGACCGATGACTCCACGCAGCTGCGCCGCCTGGGTGACGACGTCGAACCCGGCCACCCACGCCTTCCCTGTCGTCGGCTTCAGGAGAGTCGTCAGGATGCGGACGACGGTGGTTTTCCCTGCGCCGTTAGGGCCCAGGGGTGCCACGATCGTTCCCGGCTCGACTGCCAGATCGATCCCGCTCAAAGCCTCGATAGACCCGAACGTCTTGCCCAATCCCTCGGTGACGATAATCGCCGAGTCAGCGCTCATCGCTCCCTACCTGCCATGTTGTGGTTCCCAACCGTCGGTGTGTCCGATGGAGAGTACGGTGCGGTGGCGTTGAAGAAACCGCCCGAAAGTGCGGGCGGCCGGCGGGCAGTACCGAGACGCTAGATACACACATTGGGGGCACCGTCTCGAGCGTTGAACGTGACGGTTTTCGTCTCAGGAGCCGGGGCGACAGCGGTCAGTCAAACTGGGCCAGAGCCAAGTGAGCAACGAGAGGTATGCGGTGTAGACAAGGGCGAAGCCGCGTCCTTCGTCTCCGGCGGCTTCGCCAACAAATACGGCGAGGAGCACGATCAGACCGAAGATCAACACAAACTCGGCGACGGACCGAGGAGAGATGTCGTGGGCAACCGTGCTGCCGCGGCGGCGATCACCACCACATAGACGAGGTCGTGGAACAGTTCGAGAAAGCCGACCGTAGGTCCTCGACGATGTCCCCGTGAGCACCCGATCGAATCTGCCGCAGAAACGCAGCGAAAAACCCTTGACCTCAAGTTGGCTTGAGGTCGTAGGGTGATGCCATGACCCACTCAACCGAACCACTCGCCTGTTCACTTGCCAACGACAACGCCGCCCAACAGGCCTTGGAGTGGGCCGATCTCGGCCGCCACGCGGTCGCAACCGAGCGACTCGAGGGTGGGGTGGCGATGACGTTCCGCATCGACCTGGCCGACGCCGTCGAGGATCTCGCAGCCCGCGAAGCGGAATGCTGCGGATTCTTGTCGCTAGCGACGACTCGAAACGCCAATACGATGCGCCTCGAGATCACCTCGGACCATCCCGACGCATACCTCGTGATCGAAGCTCTCGCCGGAACGGGTCCATCATGAGCTCGACCGACCTGTTACCAATCGGTGAAGTGGCCAAAACCAGCGGAATTTCCGTCTCAGCGGTCCGGTACTACGAGGAGATCGGTGTGATCTCCTCCGCCACCCGAGTCGGCGGAAAACGCCGTTTCGACCCGGCAACGATCGGCCGAGTGAGCTTCATCCGAAGAGCCCAGGAGGCGGGGTTCTCCCTCGAAGAAATTGGGACGATCCTCGACGATGAAACGGGCATCTGGCGAGTTCTCGTCGACGACAAGCTCATCGAGCTGACCGAGCGCAAGGACCGGCTGGAAACGATGATCTCCATGCTCGCCGAGATCCGCGAGTGTGGGTGTGGCGCCGTCGCCGCGTGCCCGCTGGTCACAACGTCTTGATCTTTCCTCCGCTCGTCCATCACCAGGACCCGAGTCGTCCTGAGCTGGCACGGTCTCCAGTGCTGTTTACACGTATCCGCCATGAGCCAGGTTCTCGCGAGTCTGCTCCCCGGGAGGAGGCGCTTCAGCTCTTCACGGGTGGCCGTGCGTCCACCCTTCTTCGCTATGCGTCGAGCGCCTTCCAGGTGAGAGCATCGACCTCGCCGGATGCCGGTAGGCCGGCGTTGGCTTGGAATCGCTCCGTCGCCGCCTTGGTGCCTTGGCGGAAGACGCCGTCTGCGCCGAACTCCTTGTCAACGGTGAACAGATCGCGGTAGCCATGGTGGATCAGCATGATCTGCGCCGCTCTGACCACCGGGTCGGGTTGCTCCTCCGACCCGTCGCCAAACCTCACCATTCTCATATCTGCCTCCGTGAGCTTGGGGGGTGACGGGGGCAAGGGCTCCGTGTCTCCCAGATTCGTTTGGATGGAGTCTTGCATCAGCCGGATCGTGTACGGCGCGCCTTGTTCGAAGCGCGGATCGACCTTCCTGCTCGTGTGATCGAGATGCCCGATGTGGTGCCATTGGGACCAGCCGTAATGGTCGCACATGAGCGACGCGACGATGAGCTGCATCTTCCAGACACCATCGTCGAGTTTGGAGCCGTCGCCGGGGTGCACGGTCTCGGTGGAGCCGTAGTGCCGGTTTCCGAAGTAGTCCGGCGTGTCCTTCTCACGCTGCGGGCCATGGAAGCGCAGGTCCTTGGCCACGTGCTCGACGAGCACCTCCTTGCGGCCGGCGCCGGCGGTGAAGTTGGCCGGACCACCGGAGGCGAAAACCACGGTTGGGATGCCCCCGCCGCTGCTGAACAGGGTGTCGGCGCGCCACAGACCCATCCACAGGTTCGCCTTGGTCTGGCCGTGCGAGTTTTTGACGTAGGGGACGTATCGCGACGAGGCGGTGTGGTGCCAGAGCCACCCGACCGGGTCGCCGCTATACGTTTGGTGGTGAAACGTCTCATCGGTCCAGAAATAGCCGGGCTCGTTCCTCTCCCATCCATCGAGCTCGACGACGTTGACCGCCTGAGCTCGGAGCCCATCGGGAAGCCACAGC
>JADFIY010000104.1 GCA_022566415.1 Acidobacteriota bacterium | reverse complement strand
TCAACGTCGACACATCCGCCTCCGCGATGGCACGACGCACACTCATGGCAATCTCACTCCACATACCCCCAACACTGTCAGGGAAGACCCGCGACATGTGTCAGGGATGTGCTGCAACAGAACAGGTCCGCCTAGCGACCCTGCGAGCCCAGGGCTGGCAGGGTCGCCCCGAACCTAGGGCTCGGGGGTCCGCCTAGCGACCCTGTGAACCCAGGGTTGGTAAGGCAGCTCCGGCTGGGTAGGCGTTCAGGTTCGGTACCGTCTGACCGATGAAATCGGAGATGGATCCTGCCATCCGCTTCAGCGCGGTCACCAAAGTCTTTGGGCGGATACGCGCCCTCGAATCTCTCGACTTCGTCGCGCCGACGGGTGCGGTGACGGTGCTGCTCGGGCCCAACGGGGCGGGCAAGACGACCACCATCCGGCTGACCACAGGGGCGCTGGTCGCCGATCACGGCAACATCGAGGTGCTCGGCCTCCACCCGAAAACCGACGGAGACGAAGTGCGCCGCCGCACCGGTGTGGTTGCGCCCAAGCCCGCGTTCTACGACCAGCTCACCGGTTGGGAGAACCTCCAGTTCGCCGCCAGGATCTTTGCCGCCACCGATGCTGCCGCACATGACGCCGCCGGGCGCTTTGCCATCGAGGATGCGCTCGACCAAGAGGTCGGCGGCTATTCGACCGGCATGCGGACGCGGTTGGCCCTGGCCCGTGCAGTGATCCACGATCCGGAGGTCCTCCTCCTCGACGAGCCGACCGCCGGTCTCGACCCGGAGTCGGCACGCAGCGTCCTCAACCTCATTGCGGAGCTGGCGTCCCGAGGCCGGTCCATCGTCTTATGCACCCATCTGCTCCATGAGGCGGAAGGGATCGCCGACCACGTTGTGCTCATGAGCGAGGGCCACGCCAGGGCGGCAGGACCACCGAAGGAACTTGCCAGTCGCTACATGCCGGATCCGATCATCATCTTCGACGCCGAGAACCGTCAGTCGCTCAACCAGCTCGCCGACTTCGAGGGGGTCATAAACGTCCAATGGAACGGCGGTATTCACGCCACCTTGAAGGATCTGGACCGGCTCCCCGACCTCATCGCCCGCCTCGTCGACGGCGGCGCTCGACTCACCAGGGTCGAGCCGCTTGTCCCCACCCTCGAGGAGCTGTACTTCGAGATGCAACGCAGCCACCGGGAACAGGACGCGTGAGCTGGACACACGTCATGGCGATGGCGGGGGCCGATCTGAGGCGGCTGTTCAAGAGCAAGGACTACTGGATCCCGCTGATGCTGATGGCGGGCTTGTTCTTCGTCGTAATCCCGTTCTTTTCGTTGTCGATGATCGGTTCACTCGAAAATACCCAATTCGTCGACCAGGTGACCCAGATCGTGGGCCAGCTGCCCGATTCGGTCAGCCGAGCCGTAGCCGGCGAAACACCGACAGCGAGAGCCTCGTATGTGGTCGCCGTGTTCCTGCTTGCTCCGATCGCGATCATCGTCCCGCTCACGATCTCGGCCGCCGTCGGCTCAAACGCCATCGTCGGCGAGCGAGAGCGCGGCACCGGTGAGTTCCTGGCCCATAGCCCGCTGAAGACGAGTGAGATCTACCTCGGCAAGTTGATCGCCAGCCTCGTCCCCGGGTACCTGGCAACGTTTGTCGGCTTCTCTCTGTATGCCGTCATTGTCAACCTGACCGTCGGGCCGTCCCTCGGAGGCTGGTTCTTCCCTACGAGGGGGTGGCTGATACTCATCGTGTGGGTGATCCCTCCCTTTATCGCCATCGCCTTGTCGCTGATCCTCCGCCTTTCGGCCCGGGTGCGCTCGGCAGCGGCGGCACAGCAGGCATCGAGCCTGGTCACCTTGCCCATCATCATCGTTTCCTATGCCGTCGCCGCCGGGGTCGTCGCTTCGCCTGGCGCATCCGGCTTGTGGATCGGCGCCGTTGCCTGGGTGGTCGCCGGGCTCCTCATCGCCAGAGGCGCCAGCACGTTGAAGCGGGATCGACTGCTCGGCGTCGCCTCGGAGACCTAGCAGCGACGGCCTAGCTGTGGGGGCGACCCCGCAGTTTCACGCCGCCGTTGCCGCCGCCTTGCTTCGCCGGCGAGGGGTCGATGTACCGGTCGAAGGCTCCCACTTGAACCAGCGGATCGCCAGGGCCAGGGCAACGACTCCCCACACTGCCATGTAGCCAAGATCGGCCCAGTGGACGCCGTGGTCGCCGATGGGGCTGAATGCCGCGGTAAACGGTTCAGCGAAGTGTTTCAGCGGGAAGAAGTTGGCCAGCGCGTTCAACCAGTCGGGTGTGTTCTCCCCGGGGACGATGAACACACCGGAGATGAAGGCCAGCGGGAGCAGGGTGGCCTGCGCAATCGCGGTCGCTGCGTTTCCGTTTGGTGCTATCGCCGCCAGGAGCAAGCCAAGCGCGCCGAAGGCGGCGACGCCGACGAAGAAGGTAAGCACCAGCGGGATAATGGAGTCCGCGTACAGTTGGACCCCAAAGAACACGGCGCCTACCGCAAGCATGACCACGGTGCCGATGATGGCAACGGCGATAGCGGCGGCGATCTTCCCGCCGAGAAAGATCCACGACGGCAGCGGGGTGCCACGGGCCCGTTTCAGAATGCCCTGATCTCGCTGGTACGTCGTCGAAATCGCGATGTTGGTGTACGTCGCAGAGACTGCCGAGAAGACGGCGAGAGCCGGCGCATAGAACTGTGCGGTGTTGATCCCGAGCTCTTCGATCTCCTCGTTGCCGAACACGAGGGCAAAAACCACGAAGATCATGAGCGGGAAGATCACAGTGAAGAATGCCGAGATCGGTGTCCGCCAGAAGATCCGCGACTCGTACCGCGTCTGATGCAGTAACAGCGCAGGCGCCGAGGGCCTGCGCAGGCTGTTCGGTCGTGTCATTGTTGCCCTGTCGGTGACGATCGAAGACGTCTCATCCCTCAGTGCCCTCATCGGTCAGCTCGAGATAGACATCTTCGAGAGATGGTCTTGTGACCGTCAAGTCCTCCAGGGTGTGGCCGCCGGCGACGGCCCAAGCGGTGAGGACATGGAGGTCACGAGTTGGGTCTTCGGTCGATACCTCGACAATGCCTTCGGCCACTGCGACGTGGTTGAGCGGGATGGCGTCGACGGGGAGCCCCCTGGCATCGAACCGAATCGTCGTCCCAGCCGAGCGACGCCCGCCGATGGTGTCCGGAGTCCCCTCGGCGACGATCTTGCCGCGGTCGATGACGGCGAGTCGATCAGCGAGGTTCTGCGCCTCGTCCATGTAATGCGTGGTGAGCAGAATGGTCTTTCCGAGCTGTCTCAGGTTGCGGATCATCCCCCACGCCTGTCTTCTCGCCGCAGGATCAAAGCCGGTGGTTGGCTCGTCGAGAAACACGAGATCGGGATTGCCGACGATCCCGAGGGCGACCTCCAGCCTCCGCTTCTGACCTCCGGACAGGGTCTTGACCCGGGCGTCTGCCTTCTCCCCGAGACCCACGATGTCTATCAGCTCGCCGGTCTCCAGCCGCTCGGGGTAGTACCTCCCGTAGGTTTCGATGGTCTCGGCGACGGTGAGCTCGCGCTCCACGGAAGACTCTTGAAGGACGATCCCGATCCGTTCCTTGAAGGCGCGCTCATTGCGCTCGGGATCGAATCCGAGGACATCGACGTCGCCCGCAGTCCGCTTCCGGTATCCCTCGAGGATCTCAACGATGGTGGTTTTTCCAGCCCCGTTGGGCCCGAGAAGCGCGAAGACCTCGCCCTCCTCGATAGTCAGGTCGACTCCGCGAACGGCCTCGACCCCTCCATAGTGCATCCTCAGACCGCTCACCGAGATCGCCGACATGGCACCCCTTTTCGCGGCGCCAGGTTGGCACGGGGTCTGGAGCCGCGCCAATGCGCAGGCGACCGGCCGGCACTGGTGGCAGCTGCGATACTGAGCCCGAGGATCAGGAAGGAGCATGGGTGGCCGCGCCACTGCAGCTGGGGGACAACCCGTGGCAGGCGACGGCGATCGCCTACGCAGAGGGCGACCCGGTTCCGGTAATCGATGGAACGACCCCTCACATCCGCTTCGAGGACGATCGGGTGAGCGGGGACGGCAGCTGCAACAGCTTTTTTGGCCCCTTTGAAGCTTCGGGAACGGCGATCAGGCTGGGTGAGATGGTCACCACGCTGATGGCGTGCCTCGATGCGGTGATGGACCAAGAGCAAGCATTTCTCGAGGCGCTGGAATCAGCGGACTCGTATTCGATTGCCGGGTCGACCCTGGAGATGCGCTCCGGGAACAACGTTCTACTGCTATTCCAGGCCGTGCCGACGACGCTCAGCGACTCTTCGTGGCACCTGACCGGCTTCAACAGGGATGCGGTGGTGAGTGTCGCTGCCGACGCCGTGATCACCGCCATGTTCAACGCCGATGGGACGCTCGCCGGGTCATCGGGCTGCAACACGTACCGGGCGACCTGGGCCACCGACGCCGACCACATCGAGATAGGTCCCCCGATCGGTACCAAGAAAATGTGCGAGGGGGAGGGTGTCATGGAACAAGAGGCCAGATACCTCGAGGCGCTCGGCGAGGTGAAGACGTATCAGATCGATGCCTCCACCCTGGAGCTGTTCGACGACGAGGGGGCGCGACAGCTCGTATTTGCCAGGGCGGACGAGTAGCGAGCCTGTGTTCGCCTCTCCCACGGGGTGGGGGCTCTTGGAGATTGAGCGTCTCGAACTGAGCTCATGTAAGGATTGCCCCCAGAGACCCCTTTGCGTCGCTATCGCCTAAACGCGTCCCTGCGACTTGTGACTCATTCCCAGCGGTGGGGGCGCTCTTTCAGGCCGTCGAAGCCGAGCTCGTCACACAGGGACTCGTAACGCTGGCGGGGGACACCCTTCCACTCCAGGTCGCCAAGCGAGTCGGGGAGAGGCACGTCGGTTCGCAGCAACGCCAGGTACCGATACAGGAGCGCCTCGCCCATATGCTCGACCAGCGTCGCCGCCAGCTTGTCGGCACCGCGCACCTTGACATCCCACAGCGATGCGTCGAGTGGGATGTGCTCGAGATGGCCGTAGCGGGCAAGGATGGTGGCGCTCGACTTTGCCCCCCAGCCCGGGAGCCCTGGTAGCGCGTCTGCCGCATCGCCGACAAGCCCCAGCCAATCCGGGATCGACGCCGGTTCGACCCCGAACTTCTCCACCACGGCCTTGCGGTCGATGAACGATCCTTTTCGCCGGTCGTAGCCACGGATCCGCGGGTCGTCATAGATCTGGGACAAATCCTTGTCCGGGGTCATCACGACCACTTCATCCACGTCGTCCACCCATCGGCGAGCTCCTGTAGCGAGCGCATCGTCGGCCTCGTAGTCGTACATCGACCACACCGTCACTCCGATGGCGCGCATCGCACGCTCGGCGAGCGGAAACTGATCGAGCAAGGCCTGCTCGATCCCTGTGCCATCCTTGTACGGCGGATAGATCTCGTTGCGAAACGACTCGATCACCGAATCGAAGGCGGCGGCGACGTGGGTGAGCCCGGGCTCGGTGAGCAGGGACAGGGTCGAGGCGATGATCCCGGCGGTGGCGCCGACCTCCATCCCGTCGGGAGCTTGCCGAGGTGGTGCACCGAAGTGCGACCGGAACAGCTCGTAGGTCCCGTCTATGAGGTACAGCTTCATGGCAGTACCTCACGCATCGTCGGTCAATCCGAGCGCCGCCTCTGCGCCCTCCAGAGTCTGGCCACCGCTCAACACCTGGGCGAACAGGTCGCCGCGCTGGCGGAGTCGATCCCAGACCGTGACCATGGTGAAGTCCTGCGGCACCACGTCGTCGAGCTCTTGCCACAACACCGGCATCGACACTGTGGCTCCTTCTCTCGGCCTCACCGAGTACACCGATGCTTGCGTCTTGCCGGCGACGTTCTGGTTGTGGTCGATGAAGACCCTGGGCCCGCGCTTTGCGATGTCCCACTCCATGGTGGCGACGTCGGGATCGGCGGCGACGATCAGCCTGCCAATGGCCTCGACGAATCGCCTGACCCGCCGATAGCTGTAGTCGGCCTGGACCGGGACGTAGATGTGAATCCCGGTAGCACCAGACGTCTTTGGATACCCGGCCAGGCCGAGCCGCTCGAGCAGCAGGTTGACCAAGCCTGCGACGTAGATCACCTGCTCCCAGGTCGCCCCTTGCTGCGGGTCGAGGTCAAATACGGCGAAGTCGGGGTTGCGCGGATTGTCGGCTCGCGACAACCAGGGGTGCATCTCGATAGCGGCCATGTTGGCCAGCCATACGAGGGTCTCCGTGTCGGTGGCGGTGATGAAGTCGATCGGCTCTCCCCGATGCGATGAGTGGATCGGGACGGAAACCACCCAGTCAGGCGTATGCGACGGCCGTTGCTTCTCGTAGAACGAATCCTCATAGATCCCGTTCGGATACCGAGACATCGACAGCGCCCGGCCCTCGAGGTGCCGGAGCAGCAGCGGGGCCACCGATGCGTAGTAGGTCACGAGGTCGCCCTTGGTGTAGCCGTCGTCAGGAAAGAGGACCTTGTCAACGTTGGTGAGAGCGACCTTTCGGTCCAGGCTGGTGACCACAGCCCCATCTCCTGCCGGCATGGCCAAGACCAACTCGGGGAAGTGCACCAAGCCGGAGGCGACCGGCTCGCCGTTGCTGTGCTCGGACGGCGCAGCTTGCCGCTCCCCCGCGACGAGTGCTTGTTGGATGGCGTCGTGGCTCAACTCCTCCTTGGCCTCCGAAATGACGATCATCCGCAGCCCGGCCTCGGTGGCCGCCGCGGCCAGCGGCTCGGCGCGTAGCGATCCTTCCCCGTAGGGCAGGTGGCGGATCTCTCCCGACGGCCCGATCTGGTTGTCGGTGAATTGGGTGTGCAACGGGTCGATCGCCCAACCGGGGAACTCGGAGCGAAGGAAGTCGATCACCGAGGCGAACGCCTGCTGAGTGGTCAACCCGCCACCCGACTTGGCGTGCACATGTGCCCAGTCGATCACCGGTCGGACGAAAGCGAACTCCTTGGCGATGAGGGCGATGTCCCCGAGCGAGCCAAACGCCCGGTCCGTCCCCGAGGTCTCGAGACCGAGGGCGACCCCGAGGTCCCGAACTTTGGGCTCGATCGTCGACAGTCCGTCGGCAACGAGGTCATGGAGATCGTCGGGCTCGCGCCCGCCGACGTGGCCGGCGTGGGCAACGATGGTGTGGGCGCCGAGGGCTTTGCCCAGCTTCATGGTGTGTTCGAGGCCGGCCAGGGTCTGCTTACGCTTCTGTGGGTCCTCGACGGTGAGTATGGCGAAGTAGGGGGCATGGACGGAGAGGGCGATGCCCCTCTCGGCTGCCAGCTCGCCGAAGGCCCTGCAACGGCGCTCCTTCCACGGGAACCCGTGGACGAAGGCCAGTTCGTATGCCCCGTGGCCGCGTTCGACGATGCCGTCGAGGAAATCGGCGTCGTCTTCGTCGGGCGGCAGCCCTGAGATCCCGAATCTGATCATGCCGGGACGCTATCGCATCCCGCGGTGCTCAGGACAGCGCTCATGGTCGTCGCGTGCCCTGGTTGGTACCCTGAGCGGGCGATGACCTCGAGTAGCGATATGGTCAAGGCAGCGCAGGCCGCGCTGCATGCCCCGGAAACCCGTCCAACACGACGGTTGGCCGTGGTGACCTGTATGGACGCCAGGGTCGACCCGTGGAGGATCTTGCGAGCCGGGCCCGGTGAGATCAACGTGATCCGAAATGCGGGCGGGGTTGTCACCGAGGACGTGATCCGGTCCGTGTTCGTCTCTCAGCGCAAATTGGGCACCAACAAGGTCATGGTCTTGATGCACACCGACTGCGGGATGGAGGGCGCAGACGAGGGGGCCATAGCCGACGCGGCTGAGGAGGAGCTTGGCGCCCAGGTTGACTTCCCCCTGGGAAGTTTTGACGAGGTCCAGGCGGAACTGGGGCGCGGAGTTGCGGCACTACGGAACCACCCCCTGATCACAGGAACGGTGACCGGTGCCATCTACGACGTGGCCAGCGACGCGGTGGATAAGCTGGAGATCTGAATCTTCCATCGGGTCTCTGGTCCCGCACCCGAACTCGTCACTATCCTCAACGTGCAGGGCCTGTAGCTCCAATGGCAGAGCAGCGGACTTTTAATCCGAAGTGTGTGGGTTCGAGTCCCACCGGGCCCACTCGCTACGCGGACGGACTAGACCGTTTTACGTGACCTGCCGCCGATCGCTGGCTAGCGCTACCCGGACAACGAGAAATCGCACGCCGCGGGTGGACCGAGGACCGCTCAAGGTGGCGCTAGTTCCCTCTTCGCTCTCGGTCCCGCCGCTCCCGTTCCTCCTTACGCTCGCGGTCGGCCTGCTCGCGTTCCTCCTTACGCCTACGGTCGGCCCGCTCGCGTTCCTCCTTTCGCTCTTGTTCGTGGCGCTCGCTTTCCTCCTTGCGCTCCCGTTCCTGGCGCTCCGTCCTCTCCTGATCAGACTCCAAATCACCCTCCAGGGCTCGGTGTTCTACGTTTCGTCACCCATCAGAATATTGCGCCGTCGAGAACCATCCCACCCCTCGTCCAGGCGTCAATCGCAATTACCGGTACCATAACTCCAACATCTCGTGACCCGCACAGCGTTGAACCGCCTCGCCTATGGGCACACGGGGCCACCAGCGGACATGAAACCGGTCGGACTTTTCATCCGAAGTGTGTGGGTTCGAGTCCCACCGGGCCCACTCGCTACGCCGACGGACTAGACCGTTTTACGTGACCTGCCGCCGATCGCCGGGTTGCGCATATTGCCTGCGATTTGCTGGGTGCCCGTCAGGGCGTTC
>JADFIY010000103.1 GCA_022566415.1 Acidobacteriota bacterium | reverse complement strand
AAGAATGGCGTCAACCTCTGGGTCTCGCTCCCGATCGGTTCCGACCCGCCTCGCGGGCGGGGCAAGGCCCCCCGACCCGGCAGCCAGGCTCTCTCGGAGTTGCTCTGCGGTGGCGGCCAGGTCCTGGGAGGCGACGCTCATGGACTGCAGGATCTGAGTGTGGCTGCGTAGGTGATAGCCGTACTCCGAAACCGCCGCCTTCAGTTCGTTCTGGCTGTCGAAGAAGGGCATGATCACGAAGAGGATGAAGCCGGCCGCTATCCACAGCAACCCGTAGGGGCTGAACAGGAAGGCGACGAGCTGGCCAGCTCCGGGGATCACAACGACCACCCGCTCGGTGACCGCCGAGGCTGGCACCGCAAACGGGTCCGGCTCTCCCAGGTTGTCTCCCTGGGTCCTGATCAGTCCGTCTTCGGTGACCTCGATCACTCGGTGCAGGACCTCTGCGGGATAACCGCTTTCCTGGGCCTCGGCAGGGACCGGCACCGCAACAATGTCGCCCACCCGCGGCGAGCCTTCCACATGCCTCATCAGCACAATGGCGCCGGTGTCGATGGCCGGCTCCATGCTGGAGGACATGACGACGACAATCGGCGGCCAGGCCTGCAGGTAGAGGAAGCCACCGAAGACCACGACCGCCACCACGGTCAGGAATGCTGCGGCGATTCGGCTTCCGGTTCGACGACCGCGTGCCCTCATGTGGATCGTTCCGGTCTCTGGCGTCTGGGAATGGTCATCACCCCCCAGGAGAGGGGACCGGCTTAGGCCGACCGGTTCAGCATGGCCACGAACACCGGCGCCGTGGGCGAGGAGCCGGGCGACGGCTTCCGGATGTAGGTGCCCGCAGTATCGTTGGCCTTCGGGGTGATGGCCTCAATCCCGATGCAGTAATCGGCCCCCGCACCCGAGGCGAGGCTGGGAAACACTGCCCAGGCGTCTTCGGTCTCGACCACCATCACCGACGTGGCCGCAGGGGACGCCCAGTCGGACGCACCAGTGTTAGTACAGGTCTTGTTCACCTGACGGAATTCCAGGTTCAACACCGACCAGCCGGTGGCGTTGTT
Source organism: Acidobacteriota bacterium (assembly GCA_022566415.1). Lineage (GTDB taxonomy): Bacteria > Actinomycetota > Acidimicrobiia > Spongiisociales > UBA5794 > JACZST01. The sequence goes on along the minus strand of JADFIY010000103.1, from coordinate 7,972 downwards.
GTTGAGGTACACGGCCACAAAGTAGGTCCCCGTCTCTGCGGTCAGGTTGACGTCGAACATCGCGGTGTCGGCAACGATGTTGCCCCAGGTTCCGTTGAATGCGATCGTCAGCGCGGTGTTCGCCGCTACCAGGCCGGCGTATTGCGATGTTCCCGCGGCAGGGGGCTCGGTGCCGAAGACCTGGGCCGCGGTTGCGGTACTGCCGAGAGCCGATGTCGAGGTGGCAAGGCCAACCGCCCATACCGCACCCATGATCAGACCCACGAGACCGAAGGCGAACCATGTCAAGGAACGACGCCGCCGACGCGACCGGGTCCCGGCTTGTAGGTCCATCCCGTCCGATGCAAGCTCGGGCGTGGTGATTTCAAGACTCATCATGTCTCATCCTTTTGACCGGAATCGTTCCAACAACTGGCATCGGTCCCGGGCTCGGCAGCCTTGAGACCAAATCCGCCGAGGTTTGAGTGACTAGCGCGGTGGCGCGAGCTGAGTCTGTGGGCGAAATGCACACCCAATGGCGCCGGTAGGTATTGCGTACACTGAGTTTCGCAGTACGTAATACGGCGAAGCCCGAGCCGGAGGCTCAGTCTTCGCCCAAGAACTCGCCGATTTTGGTCTGCGCAGCCTCCATCACCTTGGTTTGAAGACCGTTGAGCGCTCGGGCCAGCGCCAGCTCCTCGCCGATGACCGGCATCGCCTGATCACCCGGGTTCCGCTTCGCTCTCCCTCTTGCCTCGAAGTGATCTCCCATCAGGTCGAGAACGGTGTGAACCGTTGTGGTGGCTTCGTCCTCTTCGATGTGCACTGCGATCGTGATGTCCTTCTTCATCCTCACCTCCGTCCTTCGAGCATGGTCGAAGACCGACGATCTGGCTAGGGCATTTCGCTACTTGGTACTTGGTCTCCGGTCATCCGTCTGAGAACTGGAAACTGGAAATGCGACTCGCCTCTTGCAGCCCTCGGCCGATCGGATAGCCCCCCTCCCCGACTGTTTCCTCCCCTCTTGGGGGAGGTGGCAGCGGCGGAGCCGCTGACGGAGGGGGCTTGCGGTACTCCCCCCAAAGAGGAAGCCCCCCTCCCCGCCTGCGGCGGTACTCCCCCCAAGAGGGGGAGAAACACGACTTGCGACTTGGTACTTGCTACTCGGTGCCTTGTCTCGAGGTGACGATCCAGGCTGCGATTGCGGCGTAGGCGAGCGCGATCACCGTCATCCCGATAACGATCGCGAGCAGCGTCTCGTCGTAGTCGGTTGCCTCTGCGGTCTCGGCGAGGGCGAACAGCAAGCTCATGGGAGGCAATGTTACCGAGCTCCACAGGCGGGGTCGCGGGTACCAACTACCAAGTACCTATTTCCTACCATCACCCCGATGGCGACGACCCCGACCGCGGACCTTGAATCGCATCAGCCTCCGCAGCAGGTGTCACTTGGCTCGGTCCTCTCCGGAGGGTTCCGACTCATCGGGAAGTTCATCCGCTGGCATCCCTGGTGGTTTGGCCTTGCGGTCATCGGTGCCGCCGTCTTCGTCTCGGCCATCGTCGCCTCGGCCATCGTCATCGGTCGCATCACCGACCTGGTGATCATCCCCGTGCTGGATGGAGGCGAGGCGATCGGCAACAAGGTGACGCTGGCGGTTGTCGCCATCATGGCGGTGGCGGTCGTCAAGGCAGCAGGCATCACGCTGCGGAGGACGGCGGCAAGCGCCCTCCAGTACCGGACCCGCGCCGACGCCCGCGAGTGGCTCGTTGATCACCAGTTCCGGCTCGGGTTGTCCTGGCATAGCCGGCACTCGACGGGAGACTTGTTGTCGGTGAGCGAGGTGGACACCAACCTCGGCACGTTCGTCCTGGCGCCGTTGCCCTACGCAACGGGTGCCTCGCTCCTCCTCGTCGCCACCATCGTCATGGTGTTCTTCACCAGTTGGGTTCTCGGCGTCATTGTGCTGATCGGGCTCTCCATCCTGGTTGCGATCGACATCTTCGGTGCGTTCGCACTGTTCACCGAGTTCGAAGCCGCCCAATACGAGCGGGGCATCGTCGGCGAGATCGCGCACGAAAGCATCGACGGGGCACTAACGGTGAAGGCGCTCGGGCGCGAGCGTGAGGAGACCGAACGTTTTCGACGGGCTTCCGACGTCCTCCGCGACCGGCTGATCGGGATCGGGGTTCGGTTCGCCAATTTCCGGGCCGTCGTCGAGGGGTTGCCTGCGGTCATCAACATCCTGGTCCTGGTCGTCGGTGCGGTGCTGGTGACCTCCGGTCCTATGACCGCAGGTCAGCTGGTGTCGGTCATCTACCTGATCACGCTGATGGCCTTCCCGCTCCAGCTCATCGGGTTCGTGATCTTCGAGATGGCGCACAGCCAGGCGGCATGGAAGCGGGTCCAGGACGTGCTCGATGCCGATGAGATCGTCGATCACGGCGCGTTGAGGGCCGTATCCGATCGGTCTGGGGCGCCTCTCGACTCCGAGGATGTCGCGTTCGCCTATACCGACACCGAGCCCGTTCTCTCCGGTCTTCGTCTCGACATCCCGGCAGGCAGAATGGTCGCCGTCGTCGGGCCGACGGGCTCCGGGAAGTCCACCCTGGCTTTGCTGCTGGCTCGGCTTTGGGATCCCACCGATGGAGCCATCCGGCTGGATGGGCGCGACCTCAGGGATTTCGCCCGCTCCGAGCTTCCCCGGGAAGTCGCGTTCGTATCCCAGGAGACTTTTCTCTTCGACGACACGGTGTGGGGCAACATCACCCTCGGCATCGAACTGGACGAGGCCGACGTGCTCGAAGCCGCCAGGCTCGCCGGCGTGGAGCGCTTCGTCCATGACCTGCCGGACGGCTACGAGACCAGCATCGGCGAACGGGGGACATCGCTGTCGGGGGGCGAACGCCAGCGGGTCGCCTTAGCCAGGGCTCTGGCACGCAAGCCGCGGGTGCTGCTCCTCGATGACGCCACGTCGGCGGTCGACCCTTCCGTCGAAACCGAGATCCTGCGTGGCCTTCGGGCCGCCGACCTGCCGGCGACGATCGTGATCGTTGCCTATCGCCGATCGTCGATCATGCTCACCGATGAGGTGGTGTTCGTCGACGAGGGCAGAGTGGTGGCTCACGGAACCCACGAAGAGCTGCTCGCCACCGTCCCCGGCTATGAGCGCATCCTGCGAGCGTACGAGGAGGATGCGACCCACCGGATGCAAGAGGAGGTGGCGCCGTGAGCGGCTCGACCTCGGGGGTGTTGCGACGTGCGTTCAAGGTAGCCCCCGCGCTCTCTCGAGGGCTCACCTTCACGCTGGTTCTCGCCGTGCTGGGCACCGCGCTCGAGCTCGTCGTTCCCATCACCATCCAGAGGATCATCGACTCGGTGCTGTTGGGGTCGGTCGACACCACACAAGCGATCCAGGCAGGGTCTGCGGCAATATTCGCAGTCGGGCTGGCGGCGGTTGCCCGAAGGTGGTCACTGGCACGGCTAGCCCGATCCTCCGGGACAGGCCTCGCCGACCTGCGGGTGGCGACATTCAGTCACCTGCACCGGCTGTCGATGCTCCACCTCCAGTCGGAACGCCGTGGCGCCCTCGTCGGGCGGGTTACCTCCGATGTCGAGACCATCCAGGAGTTCATGGAGTGGGGCGGGGTCGGGTTGCTGCTGGGCAGCGCCCAGGTGACGTTGGCATTCGCCGCGATGCTCGTCTACGAGTGGCGCCTGGCCTTGATCATCGGGGTCGGGGTGGCGATATACGCCGGGTTGTTTCTTCTGTTTCAGCGGATCCTGCGCAGAGCCCACGACCGGGTACGCGATCGGGTCGGCGACTCACTCAGCATCATCGGGGAAGCCACATCGGGTCTGGCCACCGTACGGGCCTATGGCATGGAGGAGGCCGTATTGGGGAAGGTGAGGAACACTCTCGACCGCCAGTACCGCGCCGAGTTCGGGGCGGGGGCGTTGGCGGCGGTGTTGTTCTCTTCCGCTGAGGTGTTTTCTGGGATCATCACGGCGTCGGCCGTCGCCGTCGGAATTGCCTTCGGGGTCGGGTGGGGGCTGAGCGCCGGCACGCTGGTCGCCTTCCTGTTCCTCGTCACACTCCTCGTCTTCCCGGTTCAGATCCTCGTGGAGACCGTCAATCAGGCCCAATCGGCGGGTGCCGGTCTCAGGAAGATCCTCGGCGTGCTCGACACCCCGGTGGAAATCCCGGACCCTCCGGATGGGGTCGATCTCCCCGATCGCGCCCTCGATGTTCGCTTCGACCGGGTCAGGTTCCGCTATCCCACCGGAACCGACGTTTTGCGCAACATCACCGCACACATCTCGGCGGGCGAGCAGGTTGCCGTGGTCGGCGAGACAGGCTCGGGCAAGACGACGTTCGCCAAGTTGGCGACACGGCTCCTCGACCCAACCGACGGGGACGTCCGTGTTGCCGACATCCCGCTCGATGAGGTCCGCTTCGCCTCGCTGCGGAATCGCGTCTCCTACGTACCGCAAGAGGGGTTCCTGTTCGCCGGGTCGGTCGCCGACAACGTTCGCTACGGCAAGCCCGCCGCGGACGATGCTGGGGTGCGGGTCGCTTTCGCCGATTTGGGGCTGCTCGACTGGATCGACTCGCTACCCGATGGGATCGACACCCGCGTCGGCGAGCGCGGATCGAATCTGTCGGCGGGGGAGCGCCAGCTCGTTGCCATCGCCAGGGCCTGGATCGCCAATCCCGATCTGCTCGTGCTCGACGAAGCCACCTCGGCGGTCGATCCCGCTCTCGAGGTTCAGATTCGGCGGGCGATCGAGCGCCTCACCGCTGGGCGAACGTCGATCACGATCGCCCATCGCTTGTCGACCGCGGAGGCGGCGGACACGGTGCTGGTTTTCGACGAGGGTGAGATCGTCGAACGCGGATCCCATGCCGACCTCGTCGCCGCTGGTGGTGTCTACGCAGGGCTCCATGCCGATTGGGAAGGTTCGACAGGTACGGGCGGTTGAGTCGCGAGTCACGATTCCCCCACCATGCTCGTGACCCGCGACCCGTGAAAGAGTTCCCCAGTGCAGAAGCCCCCATATGGGGGCTTCTGATTGAACCTCGGAAGGTGACCGATGCAGGTCTTGTCTGTGAACCACCCCGCATATTGGGTACAACGTACCCCGCCGGCCGTCCCACCGGTTCACCCAGGATATCGACCAGCGAGGCCCCGATCTTGAACACTCTGCGTGTTTTAGTGCGTTCGACCTAGTTGATTTTCCGCATGCTCTCAAGGGCTTTCGGCAAGTAGCCGCAAATCAGCAGGTACTAGTTAGTTCCCATTTTCCTAGTTGCCAGTTGCCAGTTCCCAGTCCCAGTGACCAGTTCCCAGCGGCCGGTGGCCGGAGACCGGTGGCCGAGTTCCCAGTTCCCAGATCCCGAGTTGGCGAGCCGTCGGCTGGATCGATGTTGTCTGAGCACTGGGAACTGGAAGCGAGCGCAGCAAGCGGCTGGGAACTGGGAACTCTCTGCATCTCATGAAATGAACCACTGCACCGCTCTCACCACGGCGTTTGGCTTCTCCAGAAACGGTGTATGTACGAGCAGGGCAGGGCAGTCGACGGCTTCGCTTATCCGGTCGGCGAGATCGGTCACGACGTGAAAGCGATGGGTAGGGGCGCCGAGGATGACCAGGTTGGCGCCCCGCGACAACTCGGTGAGCGTCGATACCAGATCCTCGGTAGGGCGGATGAGATCATCCCAGGGCACGGTGAGTGCAGCGCCCAGCCGCTCGTGGTATTCGCGGATCGCAGCGACCTGCGCCGACGGCGCGTCGGGTGCGATGAGATGCACGAAGCGAATCGTCGCATCCTCGTAGCGGGCGATGTGGTCTGCCAGCCCGATCTTGACCGGATCGTATGGACCGCCGGTGCCGAGGACCGAGATCGTGTCGATGCTCTCCACGACCCGATTTCGCAGAAACACCGAATCGCAGATGAGGTGTTCGCGAAGCCACTGAAGATCCCGGGTGACCTCTCTGGTTGCCCGCAGATCCTGGGGCAGGTCGGCGATGAACAGGTCGACGCCCTCGTTCTCCACGTACCGGTGGACTTCTCCGCGCCGGTCCTCGTCGGTGTATTGAGCCACGGTGACGTCGATGCCAAGCCGGTCGGCCTCGGCCTGGTCCTCCTCGGTGGGGATGAGGTTGGCCGTCGAGGTATCGAAGTTGATCACGTGAATCTTGCCGCCGGGGGAGACGCTCAGGCGCAATGCCAGCCGGAACAGCGTGTGCTGCCGAGCAGGTCGAGTCGGTCGCCTGATGAGGATGGCGATGTGCTTACGCCCTCCGGAGGCGACCTCTGCGGCGGTCAACTCGGCGAGTCGATCATCTGCTCTCGCCCGGAGGGCGTCCCGTGCTGCCGACTCCTTGACGGCCCTCGACCTCCCGAACGCCCGATACCAAAGGATCCCCGCACCGATGAACAGGGCGGCCCCGGCGGTGGGCACGATGCCCATCTGGGTGAGAAGCAGGAGCGAGGCGATGATGCCGAAGACCTGCGGGACTGGGTACCAGGGCGAGTGAAACTTGGGTTGATACCAGTCCAGATCGGCTTCTCGGAATGCGATGAGCGCCAGGTTGACGAAAGCGAATATGAGCAGCTGGAAGGCAGAGGCGAGCTTGGCGAGCTCCAACAACGGAAGGGTGAGTACGAGAAGGATCATGACGCTGCCGGTGACGAGGATGGAGGCGAACGGTGCGTGGGACCGGGTTCCCACCCTGGCCAGAAAACCGGGGGCGAGGGAGTTGCGCGCCATGGCGAGGGGGTAGCGGGACGAGGAGATGATGCCGGCGTTCGCCATCGATACCAATGCGAGCACGGCGACGCCGGCCACGACGTAGATACCCGCCGACCCGAGAAACTGCTGTGCCGCGGTCAGCAGCGGTGTCTCGGTACTGGCGAGCTCATTGGCTGGCGTCACGCCGACCATCACCGCCACCACCGCCGGATAGAGCACCATGGCGATAGCCACAGATGTGAGGATGCTGAGCGGGAGGTTTCGCCCGGGGCGCTTTACCTCTTCGGCGACGCTGGCCACCTGGGTCACCCCGATGTAGGAGACGAACACGAGACCGGTTGCGGATAGGAGGCCCTTGATGCCGCTGGGGAGGAAGGGCTCATACCGAGCCGGTTCCGTGTCGGGGGCACCGAGGAGCACGAAACCGGCGAGGAGTAGCAATACGACGGTGACGAGGACGGCCTGAAACCCTGCGGTCTCTTTGACGCCGATGAGGTTGATGATGATCAGAACGACGGCGAGCGCAGCGGCAACCAGTCTCTCATCGTGCTCGAAGAAGAACTCGAGGTATGCGGACAGCCCGACGAGGGCGAATGACGCTTTGAACACCAGCGAGAGCCAGACGCCGAACCCGGCGATGGTTCCCATGAGCGGGCCCATGGCGCGATCGATATACAGGTACGTGCCACCCGCCTCCGGCATGGCGGTCGCCATCTCCGACTGGGAGAGGGCAGCAGGAATCACTACCAGCCCGGCGAGGAAGAAGGCGAGGATGATCCCCGGTCCTGCGATCTTGAAGCCGAGCCCTGGGAGGACGAAGATCCCCGACCCGATCATCGCACCTACGGAGATCGCCAGCACCGCGTACAACCCGAGGCTCCGTTGCAGCGCGTCGGTGGCACCGGAGGGCGGTGTTGGCGGCGTCTTCGGGTTGGTCACCATGTCCAACCTACCGAATCGTTGGCGTCTAACCCCGATTGACCTCAGGCGGCGAGGGTTCGCGGCTGGTTCCTCGCCGCCCTGCCCGCCTCGACGTCGACGAGCGAAAGCACGATCGCCCCGATGACGAAGAACACGGCAAGGAACAGGATGGCCAGTCGTGACGATCCGGTGGCGATCCCGACGGCGGCAAAGATCAGCGGTCCGAAGATTGCTGAGAACCGGGAGAATACGGAGTAGAAGCCGAAGAACTCTGCCGAGGCATCGTCAGGGATCATCGATGCGTACAACGAGCGAGACAA
>JADFIY010000102.1 GCA_022566415.1 Acidobacteriota bacterium | reverse complement strand
ATCCCGATGACCCACATGAAGCAGATCAGCATCGTCCAGAACAGGTTCAAAAGCGGCATCGCTTTCCCTTCGTAGTACTGGCGCGCGGGTTGCCGCACGTTGCCGCGGAATGGCCGCGGCGCTTCAACTACATTACCACAAGCACTTTCGGTATCCACCCGACGGACAACCTCAGAGCGTCACGTTACGCTCACCGTCCTCGAGAATCCGCGAGCAACCGAGGCACGACGTTGCCATTCCCGGCAAGGAACGCCTTCGGCGCTCCCCCCTCTGACACTCACTCCGGCTAAGGGAGAGAGGTAAGGAACGAAACAAAGAAGGTGGCGGAGGGGGAGGGATTTGAACCCTCGGGACCCGTGAAGGCCCAACGGTTTTCGAGACCGTCACATTCGTCCGCTCTGTCACCCCTCCAGAGTACGTATTACGTATCCGGGTCGTAATACGTAATACGTTCCGTGCCGGAGGCACCGGCGAGGAGTGTACCGGTGCCTACCTTCGATCAGAGAAGAAGGACTCGAGCAACTCGGCCGCGTCGTCCTCGCGTATGCCGGCCACGAGGTCGCACCGATGGTTGAGTCGCTCGTCCTGAGGAATGTTGTACAGGCTCCATGCAGCCCCGGCCTTGGGATCGGCGGCGCCGTAGACGATGCGGTCCACTCGTGCCCAGACTGCGGCCATGGCACACATCGCACACGGCTCCAGGGTGACGACCAGAGTGTGTCCCTCGAGCCGCCAGTCGCCGATCTCTCTTGATCGTGCAGAGAGCACCAGCAGCTCGGCATGGGCGGTCACGTCGCCTCGCTCCTCGCGCCGGTTGTGATCGGCCGCAACCACCTCACCCGAGGAATCGAGGAGGATGGCACCGATAGGCACATCGCCGTGCTCGACCGCGAGGCCTGCCTGCTCGAGGGCGATTCCCATCGCGTCGACGGCGTTCATTTGCCAGAACCCTCCTTCTACACTTTCACACCCTACGGAGGGATCGCATAGTCTGGCCGAGTGCGCACGCCTGGAAAGCGTGTAAGCGGTATCCCCGCTTCGTGGGTTCAAATCCCACTCCCTCCGCGGGGCCCGGCTCCGCCGGGCCGTATCACGTACAACGTATTACGAGCCGAACCTTGGGCTGCGCAATACGACCACTGCACGGCGTTGCACGCCAGTACCCTGTCGTCGGTAACCGGTAGTACGTGATACGTAATACGTGATACGGGTCTTGGAGAGGTGGCCGAGCGGCCTAAGGCGCTCGCCTGCTAAGCGAGTAGGGGGTGCAAGCTCCCTCGAGGGTTCAAATCCCTCCCTCTCCGCGCGGCCCCGCTGTGCCGCGCCTGGTAGCCGAAACATCAACTACGAGTAATACCTATGCCGAAACCGCGAGACGCGTCCCGGCCCCGTGCTCGTAACACCACGCCCAGGCCTCGCCAGGCTCCTTGGAGCGGATGACGGGATGTCCGGCGGCGCTCCCGTGCTCCCTGGCGTGCGTGTTCTTGGAATCGTCGCAGCACCTGGTCTCTTGGCAGGTCACGCAATAGCGCAAATGCACCCAGGTGTCCCCCATCTCCAGGCACTCGATGCAGCCTCCCGAAGGCATGTCCTCGAGTGGGACATTCTGGAGCTCATCGCAGAGTTCGCGTTGTGCTGTGGCCATGGGGTGAGCCTACCCTTTGGGGCGTGCACGAGGTCCTTCGTCGGGTCCGGCGACTGGGAGCCTGATGGAGAACACCGTTCGCCCTGGCTCGGAATCGACGGTGATGGCGCCGCGGTGCTTGTGCACAATGATCGAATAGCTGATGTCGAGGCCGAGGCCGGTCCCCGAACCAGGCGGTTTGGTGGTGAAGAAGGCGTCGAAGATCCGGTCCAAGTCACCCTCCGGGATCCCCGTCCCGTTGTCTTCGATTTCGACGGTGACGGTGCCGTCGTCGGCGGAGGTGCGAAGGGTCACCATTCCATCCTCTCTGCCAGAGGAGGTAATGGCGTCGGCGGCATTGTCGATGAGGTTGGTCCAAACCTGGTTGAGCTCGCTGGCATAGGCGGTGATCTCGGGGACCTCCCCGAACTCGATTTCAACGTCGATGTCCCTCAGCTTCGCCTTGAGGATGAGAAGCGTGTCCTCGAGGCCCCTGCGCACGTCAACCTCTTGGATCGGAGCCTGATCGAGGTGTGTGTACGACTTCAACGCACCGACGATCTCGGACATGCGCCCCGCTCCTTCATTGATCTCGCGTAGCAACTCCGACACATTGCGAGTCATGGCGACGGCCTCCAGTACCACGGGTGCGTCACCACCGAAGGCCTCGCCGACTGCCACGACGGTGTCGGATTCCCATCCGGCGAAGGCAAGCTCAGTCGCCACGGCCCAGGGCTCGGCGACGCCGATTGCGCCGAGAGCAGGTTCGAGCTCCTCCTCACGTTCGGAGCGCTCGAGTGAGCCCATCACCGGACCGGGTTGTGTCGCAGCGGCCATCCACTCGTCGAGTTGGCTCTGCGCATCGGCGGCGATGCCGATGCGGCCGAGTGCGGAAATGGCGCGTCCATAGGATTCGAGTTCCGGCCCTAGGAGCCCGGAGGCTCGGGCGATTGCGGCCGCAGGGTTGTTGAGCTCATGGGCGAGTCCCGCGGTAAGCGTCCCAAGCTGAACCATGCGCTCGGATTGACGCAGGCTGGCTTCGGTCTGCCGCCACCGGGCCAGCAACACCGAGAACAGAGCCTTCGCTGCGGTCGCGCTGGACTCGAGCAGCTGATCCATCTGGCTCTTCGGTATGGCGATGAGCCTGGTCTCCTCTACTGCCCGACCGGACGCCATGCGTGGCGCGGAGTCGAGCAGTGCCATCTCGCCGATGACCTCGCCGGGGAACCTCCTGGCCAGCAGGACCTCTTGCTCTCCCGTGATCTTCACGATCTCGATCTCGCCGTCGGTGATCACGTACGCCTGATCGCCGTCGTCCCCCTCGCTGAACAGCAGCTCGCCGGGGGCGAGGGACACCACGGTGGCGCCTTCGGCCAGGCAGTCGAGGTCGTCGTCGGCGAGATCGGCGAAGAGGGGGACGGCGCGGAGTTCCTCTCGCACCGCGTCACACCGTGTCGAGGTATTGATGGACCAGGGTTACCGCAACCGACCCGGAACCGACTGCGGAAGCCACCCTACGGATGGCATCGTGGCGGATGTCACCGGCGGCGAATATTCCGGGGACACTCGTTTCCAGAGCCAGGGGGTCACGATCCTCGGTCCAACGAAAGTCTTTGCTTGCCAGCACCAGATCGGGACCGGTGTAGATGAAGCCATGCTCGTTGCGGGCGACGAGGTTGGCGACAAAATCGGAGTGTGGAACAGCCCCCACGAAGATGAAGATGGCGGCAGCTTCCTGAACGGTTTCTTGGTCCGTTGAGTTGTTCTTGAGCCGGATGCGCTCGATGCGCTCCTCACCCTCGACGGCGACGACCTGGGTGTTGGCGATCAGTTCGATGTTTGGCTGGGCGTCGATCTGGTCGATCAGGTACGTCGACATCTTGGCGACGAGCGACTCGCCTCGCACCACCATCGACACCACCGAGGCGTAGCGGGCAAACAGCATCGCTGCCTGCCCAGCCGAGTTCGCCCCGCCGATCACGAACACGTGACGGTCCTTGTAAGTGGCGGCCTCGGAGAGGGCGGCACCGTAGTAGAGCCCGGCGCCCTCGAAGCGCTCGTAGCCGGGAACGCTGAGCTTTCGCAGCGACATGCCGCTGGCGATGATGAGTGCATGGCATCTGAGCTGGTCGCCGGTGTCGAGGGTGACGATCTTGATCTGGTCTTCGGTCTTGACCTCGGTGACCGCGGTGGCGCTGAGGATCTCCGCACCCAGCCTGGTGGCTTGGGTGACGGCTCGACGCGCTAGATCGCTCCCGCTGACACCGGCAGGGAAACCGAGGTAGTTTTCGATCCGGCTGCTCGTCCCAGCTTGGCCGCCGGGTGCCTCGGCCTCGACCATCACGGTGCTCAGCCCCTCCGATGCCCCGTACACCGCGCCGGCCAGCCCAGCTGGTCCACCCCCGATGATGATGAGGTCGTAGAACGGGTTGTCCGCCTCGGTCCGCAGGCCTACCTGCTCGGCGAGGGCGCGCCGCTCGGGTTGGACCAGGCTGGTTCCGTCTGGGAAGAGCACGACCGGGATCGAGCCGGCGTCATCGGAGTCGGCGGAGACGATGGCGGCGGCCTCCTCGTCCCGTTCGATGTCCAGGAACCGGTACGGGACCTGGTTTCTCGCCAGGAAATCCTTCACATCGTGGGTAGCCGGTGACCAGGTGGTGCCAACGACCCTGATGCCGTCGAACGGTGCCGGCGTGTTGGCCACCCAGTCGTCGAGGAGGTCATCCAGGATCGGGTAGAGGTTGTCCTCCGGCGGATCCCACGGCTTCATCAGATAGTGGTCGAGATCCACCTCGTTGATCGCCGAGATTGCGGCGTCGGTGTCGGCATAAGCGGTGAGCAAAGCCCGTTTGGCGTCGGGATAGGTCTTGCGGGCCTCGACGAGGAACTCGGTGCCTGTCATCGACGGCATCCGCTGGTCGACGAGGAAGAGCGCAACCGTGTCCCCACGGGCCTTCAGTGTTTGGACGGCTTCGAGTGCCTCTGCCCCTGAACCGGCATCGAGCACCCGATATTCGGGGGCAAAGTGAGACCGTAAGTCACGTCTGACCGCATTGAGAACCTGGGGATCATCGTCGACCGCAAAGATGACCGGTGTGCTCAGACTATTCCTCCCGCCATTCGTCGCCAGACGATACCGGTCTGCTACGGGTCCGCGTCGAGGATCAGCTGAGCGCTACGTATTCGTGCAGGATTCGCTCCGGCCCGACGTCGACGATCCGCACCCCCGAAGGATCGTCGCCCAGCATGTAGCCGACCGGACCGGACGTCACCATCTCAAAGTCCCCGTCGTAGGCGAGCGAGTTGCGGTGCCAGTGGCCGGCGAACGCGATCGTGATCCCGTGCCGGTGGATGAGATCGAGCAACGTGCTTCGACGTTCCGCCGGGATGTTCCAGTACGTGTCTGGCTCATCGGGGGAACTGAGAAACAACGGATGATGGCCAAGGATGATGGTATGCGAGCGTTCAGCCGACCGGGACAGCTCGAATTCGACGAAGGCAAGCTGCTCGGCCAGCTCGTCTTCCACGTTCTCCGGGTGATCGATGACGACGGTGTTGAGGACGACGAACCGCACGTCGCCATGGTCGAAGCCGTAATAGTCGGCGCCGAACACGTCGCGGTAGGCACTGATGCTGGCCATCGTCGGAGCCACCGTGTCGGCGGCGATGTCGTGGTTGCCAGGAACCCACAGCATGGGAATCTCCGAATCGAGCATCGAGGTGATTCGGAGCAGCTCCTCGACCTGGTCCGGATCGACGGCGTCGTCGGTCATGTCGCCGCCCATCACCACGAACTCGGGACGGATCGCGTTCGCCATATCGATCGCCGACCGGTAACGCTCGGCATCCCAGGCGAAGCCTTCCACTCTGGGGACGATCTCAACCCGCATCCCGCGGGAATCGAATTCGGCAACGTCGTCCTCGTTCATCCCACTGAAGGTGGCGTAGGCGCCGAGCTGGCAATCGGCCATGAAGATGAAGCGAAAGGAGGTCACTTCTTTGCGTCCCCCTCAGGGGGAGGTGCCGAGCGCAGCGAGGCGGAGGGGATCAAGGCGTTACCGCGCCCTCTGTTTGACTCCCCTCCCCGCCCTGACGGGCGGGACTCCCCCCTGAGGGGGGAGCAATATGGCTCACCCACTCGTCGATGAGTCGGTGCATGGTTGGCATCGGCACCGATCCCGAACCCAGCAGCGTGTCGTGGAATGCCTTGATGTCGAATTCGGCACCGAGGGCCTCCTCGGTTCTGGCTCTGGCCTGAAGCATCTCGTGCTGGCCGGTCTTATAGGCGAGAGCCTGCCCGGGCCAGGCGATGTAGCGCTCAACCTCGTTGACGATGTTGTTTGCTGCCTGTGGCGAGTTGGAGGTCAGGTAGTCGATCGTCTTTTGTCGCGACCACCCCAACGCATGCAAGCCGGTGTCGACCACAAGTCGGCCGGCTCGCCACGAGTCAAACGAGAGAATTCCCAGCCGCTCCAGATCACCCGTGTACAAGCCCATCTCGTCGGCGAGGCGCTCCGAATACAGGCCCCAGCCCTCGTGGAATACGGTGATGAAGGCGTTCTTTCGGAAGTCGGGAAGGCCCTCGAGCTCCTGGGCAAGCGCCAGCTGGAGGTGGTGGCCTGGGATCGACTCGTGGAACGCCAGTGCTTCAGATTCGTAGCGTGTGCGCGTTGTCGGGAACGTCGTGTTGACGAAAAAAGTCCCGGGCCGGGAGCCGTCCTCGGTCGGCGGGAAGTAGAAGGCGAGGGGGGCATCCTCGGCACCGAGCGGCGGCACCATCGCCATGACGCATGGCGCCTTGGGCAACCGTCCGAACGTCTTTCCCATCGCGGCACTCGCCCGATCCAGGGCCCCCTGGGCGGCGGCCACGATCTGATCGGCGTCCTCGAAGCGGAGGGCCTCGTCGTCGCGTAGCCGGCTGTAGATCTCGGTGAGGTCGTCGGTATCGAGCACCGACTGTCCGAGTCGGCGGTATTCGTCCTCGAGTTCGGCGATGTCGCCGAGGCCCGTATCGTGGATGTCCAACGCGGTGAGCGGCAGCGACGTATGCCGCCGGATCGCCCGCTCGTATATCTCCTGGCCGTCTTCCAGCCAGACGACACCGCTGCGCTCTTGCGGTCGCGCGACCGGGAGGATCTCGTCGACGATGGTTGCGCGGTAACGGGCAAAACCGGGACGCACCGCGGACTGCACCTGTTCACTGAGCGTCTGTCGCCACGCGGCAACCTCGTCCTCGCTCCACTGCGGGGGTGCCGGCAGGTTGACCAGGGCATCTTCCTCGACCGGCGATGCCAGGTAGGTGTCGAGTTGGGCGATGGTTTTCTCGGTACCGACCAGCGGCGGTGTTCGGTCCGCGGCGACACCTTCACGGAGGCGCCCGATCGCCTGATCGAGCATGCGACCCATCTTCGACCATTTCTCCACCATCGCTTCGGCGTGCTCCGGCTCGGTGATCGGGATCTGGCCGGCAATCTGCTGGAACACGACCTGTATCCCGTTGAACGGGTCGACGGCGAACTCTGCCATCCGGGAGCGAAGATCGTCGGCAGCCGTTGAGGCTTCGAACATCAACACCTCGCGGCTGATCCGCTCGTCGGCGGTGAGCGGGTCGGGGTCGATGGCCTCTGCGCCTGCGGCGAACCCGTCGAGGGATGCTATGTGCTCGTCCTCGACCTCGCGGGAAAGGTCTTCGAGAGCGGCGTCGTAGTCGTGGTATCCGAGCAGGGTGGCGTTGGTCGGGCTCGACTCGAGGGTGAAGGCCCAGAATTCGTCTCCGATTCGTTTCAGCTCATCGTTCATCCCGACGCCGCCCACTCCGACACCATGCGGTCCAATGTCTCCAAGGGGACGGCGCCCGACCCGAGCACGGTGTCGTGGAATTCCTTGATGTCGAAGCGGTGGCCCATCGCGTCCTCGGCTTCGCGGCGCATCCGCTGGATCTCGAGGCGGCCGATCATGTAGGACAACGCTTGGCCCGGCATCGAGGCGATATAGCGGTCGATCTCCTCGGTGATGGTGTACATGGACATCGGGGTGTTCTCTGCTAGGTAGTTGATCGCCTGTTGGCGGGACCAGCCGAGGGCGTGCAGCCCGGTGTCGACGACGAGCCGGCCGGCTCGCATCGAATCCCCCACCAGCATCCCCATCCGATCCAGCTGCGAGCCGTAGATCCCCATTTCGTCGGAGATCCGTTCCGAGTACAGGGCCCACCCTTCACCGTAGGCGACGATGTGCAGGTGACGGCGAAAGTCCGGTACCGCGTCGCCGAGCTCCTGGGCAATGGAGCCCTGTAGGTGGTGGCCGGGGATGCCTTCATGGAAGGCCGTCGACTCCACCTCGTGGATCCCCCATGACGTGGGATCGGCGGTGTTCATGAAGAACGTGCCGGGCCGCGACCCGTCATCCGCCGCCGGGTAGTAGAACGCCTGGGCACCGCTCTGGGTCTCCTGGACGATGCAATCCGCCTTGGGGAGCTTCCCGAACCAGTCGGGCATCTCTTCCCTTGCCCTGGCGAACGCATCCTCCGACGCCTTGACGATGTCGGCCCCGGAGGTGTGGTGCAGCTCCGGATCGTCACGGAGCTTGGCGAAGATCTCGTATAGGTCGTCGGTACCGAGCACTTCGGGGCCGAGCTCGCGGTACTCATCCGCCAGCCGTTCGATTTGCTGCAGCCCGATTTGATGGATCTCGCCGGCCTGTAAGGGGAGGGTCGTGTATCGATGGATGGCCCTGGAGTACACGAAATCGCCGTCGGGGAGAAAGGAGAGCCCCTCGCTGCCCACCGGTCTGGACTCAGGGAGCACCTCGTCGCGGAGCACGTCGCGTTGGCGCTCCACCGCCGGTCGCACCGAGTCGCGGACCGCCCCTGCGAGGCCTTCCTTCCAGTCCGCGGTCTGTTCATCGCTGAAGTCGGGCGGTACTTGGGTCATCAGCAACGGGTCTTGCTCGATGGGTAGCGCCAACCAATCGTCGAGCTGGCCGATTACGGCCTCGACAGCGAACTCGGCCGGCGTCCGACCTGCTGCTACCCCTTCGCGGAATCTCTCGGTCATCTGGTCGATCGTCCCGGCGTAGCTCTTCCACTTTTCGACCATGGCCGCGGCGACGTCTGCGTCAGGGACCGACAGCATCGGTGGCAGCAGCTGTGCGTAGATGTGAAGCCCGAATATGGGGTCGGCGGCGAACTCGGCCTGTCGTGTCTCATCAAGGTCGGCTTTGGACTCGACTTCGAAAATGAGTACCTCGCGAGTGAGGGCGTCCTCGGGGCTCAGCGTGGACGGATCGATGGCGCGGGCGCGGGCGCCGAACTCACGCAACCGGGCGATGTTGTCGTCCTCGTGGCCCCGACTGGCGTCCTCCATCCGGTCGGCGTAGCGGTAGTCGCCGTACATGTGAGCCGTCGTCGGATTCTGCTCCATGTCGTATTGGTGGTATTCGTCGGCGAGGGA
>JADFIY010000101.1 GCA_022566415.1 Acidobacteriota bacterium | reverse complement strand
GACCGGGGGCCGTGAGAAGTGTTCTACAAGAGGCTCCGCAAATAGGGCGCGCTCCGGCCTTTGTTGGCGAGGCCATTTGCGGAGCCGTGGCCCGAGCGGCCCGCCGCGGAGCGGCAAAAGCGGAGAAAAGGGCTCGACTTCTGTTGAGACGACCTGTCCAGTATCGATGCACACTCCTAGCGATGGCAGTCGTGATCGTTTCCTGCACGCCATCCGATCCCCCGGGGACGCTCGACTCGGCTGCGGTAGCAGCCGCCGCCTTCCTCGATCAAACCGCTTCCGAGTTGTTCCCGACGCACGACTACACCGTCGACATGTGGCCGCGGTATGGGGCAAACTGCCGGCGGTGGGACGGCACCGACGACCGCTCCCGCAACTCGGTGCGTCACTGGTATTTCTTTGAGCTCCAGTCGGGAGACGAACCCATCGAGATGGCGCTTGCAGTAGTCGCCTACTGGGAAGGTCTCGGTTTCGAGGTTTCCTACGAGGCAGATGATTTCGGCGCCGGCGGTTCGATCTATACCGAAGACGGGCATCGCTTCGGGTTTCTCGCCTTCAACCACCTCGCAGGCGAGGACGACTCGCTGCTGCTCGACTCCACCACCGCCTGCTATCGCAGGCCATGACCAGGGTCTCCTGATCTCGGCGAATCCGGTCGGCGCCCTTCGTCGCGACCATGGCACTGTGGGGGGCCTGCTCACTTAGCTGTTCTAGCCTTGGTTGGTGGCTGTACCGCGTATCACCGCTGTGTTCCTGCTGATGGCGCTCTCGGCTACGGCATGCACGTCTGTCGATGGAGACGGAGCCGGTACGGCCGCCAATCCGCTGAGCGTGCACGAATATGCCTCGACGGTCGCCGAGATCATGACTCGGGCCGGTTCGGGGGAGAATTATCCAATTGGCGGGTCGACGGTGCGGACAGCGACGATCTTCCTTGAGCTCGAAAAGAACCTGGCGGACCTGAAGGCGGTCTCTGCCCCAAGCGCAATCCGTGTCGAACACTCGGAGGTCATTGCCCGGATCGAGGCCGTTCAGGACGAGGTGGCACGCTACCTACAACAACATGGCGTGCGAGGAGACGACATCAGCTTGAACGACATCTCTTTCGACGCCGATATCAGCCCGCTGATCCTTGAAGCGCGAACCGCATGCATCGAGCTCGGCGCCAAACTGGATGAGCTCGGTGAGATCTGGTCCTTAGGGATCTGCCTCGTCTGACGGGAGTGGCACAGAAGACCGGTTCCACTCGCCGTCGATAAAGCACCTCTCCCTGCTAGGCTCCCATCCGGGCGCTCGCCCGCTTCTACCTCGCGAAGGAAAGACCCTCGTGAACGACAGCCAATCCGTTGTCGAATCGTTCGGTAAGCACGCCACGGATACCGGTTCTCCGGAGGTCCAGGTCGCGCTGCTCACCGAGCGTATCAACCACTTGACCGAACATCTGAAGGTCCACAAGAAGGACAACCACAGCCGGAGAGGGCTGCTGATGATGGTCGGGAAGCGCAGGCGACTCCTCCGGTACCTCCAAAACCAAGACGTCGAACGGTACCGGTCGCTCATTGCGAAAACGGGATTGCGTCGATAGACGAACGGCAGGGCAATGGCCCGTGCCTCTCCCTGAATCGGCGCAACGAGACATTGCGGAAGTTCCAGTTGTCAGTGGAAAGACCTCGATAGGGATCGAGATCTGTCCACTGCCAATTGGAAGCCGCTCCATACAAAGGAGAGATCCAATTGGCTGAGACCGCCATAAGCGGGCTCGTCGGAGACGTAGAGATAGAACTCCGCGCCGGCGAACTTGCACAACTAGCAGACGGCGCCGTAACGGTACGCGTCGGAAACACACAGGTCCTCGTCACCGCGACTGCATCGAGCAAACCGCGCGATGGCGCCACCTTCTTCCCACTAACGGTCGACCTCGAGGAACGGCACTACGCCGTGGGGCGCATTCCCGGCTCGTTCTTCCGCAGGGAGGGTCGCGCCACAGAGAAAGCGATCCTCACCGACCGGCTCATCGATCGACCGCTGCGGCCCAACTTTCCGAAGGGTTTCTACAACGAGATCAACATCGTCGGCACGGTCCTTTCTGCCGATCTACTCAACCCATTTGACGTGCCGGCGCGAAACGGTGCATCCGCGGCTCTGACCCTCAGCTCGCTGCCGTTCGACGGGCCTATCGGCGCGGTGCGGCTCGGGCTCATCGAAGGAGAGTGGGTGCCTTTCCCAACCTATGAGGCGCTCGACAACGCTGTCTTCGACCTCATTGTCGCCGGCAAACGCAACGACAAGGGTGAGGTCGACATCGCCATGGTCGAGGCGGGGGCCACCGAAAACGGTTACCGCCTGGTCGAAGCCGGCCAGCAAGCAAGCGACGAGGCCACGGTGGCCCGCGGCCTCGAAGAGGCCAAGGCGTACATCGGCACACTGATCGACATGCAGCTCGAGCTGCTGGAGAAGGTGGGCCCGGCCCGCGAGGTCGAGTGGCCGCTTAGGCCCGACTACTCCCAGGAGACATACGACGCAGTCGACACCATCGCCCGCCCCAAGCTGGAAGCGATGGGCACCATTGCCGACAAGCAGGAACGGCTCGATGCCGAGGCCGCACTCAAGGAAGAGGTGATCGGCGAGCTCGACCTGCCGGAGGACGACGCTGAGGCGCTCGAGGCTGCAACGAAGGCGTTGAGGAGCGTCCACAAGGACGTGATGCGCCGCCGAGTGATGAGCGAAGGGATTCGCCTCGACGGGCGCGGCCTCACCGATATCCGCGACATCAGCGTGAAGGTCGGCATCCTCCCCGGGACGCACGGCTCCGGCCTGTTCCGGCGTGGAGAGACCCAGGTGTTGAACGTGACGACGCTTGGCATGCTCAAGATGGATCAAATGCTCGACACCATCTCTCCCGAGGAGTCGAAGCGCTACATGCATCACTACAACATGCCGCCGTACGCCACCGGCGAAGCCGGCTTCATGCGCGGACCAAAGCGCAGGGAGATCGGCCACGGCGCACTCGCGGAGAAGGCGCTGCTCCCGGTGATCCCGACCGAGGAAGACTTCCCCTATGCGTTCCGGCTGGTGTCAGAGGTACTGATGTCCAACGGATCGTCATCGATGGCATCGGTGTGCGGGTCGTCTTTGTCGCTCATGGACGCCGGCGTTCCCATTGCCGCCCCGGTGGCCGGGATCGCCATGGGTCTCATCCATCAGGATGGCGAGTTCGTCGCCCTCACCGACATCGTCGGTGCGGAGGACGCCCTCGGCGACATGGACTTCAAGGTGGCAGGCACCGAGAACATGATCACCGCCCTGCAACTGGACACCAAGATCGAAGGTTTGCCTGCGCAGGTCCTCATCGATGCCATGGAGCAGGCGCACCGGGCGCGCATGTTCATCCTTGGCGAGATGGCCGCAGTCATCCCCGAGCCGCGTGCGGAGCTCGCTCCTACGGCTCCGAAGATCGAGGCGATCATGATCCCCAGGGACAAGATCGGTGAGGTCATCGGCCCCAAGGGCAAGACGATCCGCGAGCTCGAGGCAGAGACCGGGGCCGTTATCGAGATCGAGGACGACGGCACGATCAGGGTCGGTGCCCCGGATACGGCATCGCTGGAGCTGGCCAAGGAGCGAATCCTGGCCATTGGATATCCGCCGGAGGCAAAGGTGGGCGAGATCTACGACGGCGAGGTGGTGAACATCACCAAGTTCGGTGCCTTCATCAACATCCTGCCAGGGCGTGACGGTCTCCTCCACATCTCCAAGATCGGAGGCGGCAAGCGCATCGACAAGGTTGAGGATGTGCTGGCCCTCGGTGACAAGGTCAAGGTCGTCGTCCAAGAGATCGACGATCGCGACAAGGTCAGCCTCGGTATGTTCGAGGCGGCCGGCGACGGTGAGTCGACGTCAAGAGTCGAACCGAAGGAGCGCGACGACAACGATCGCGATCGTGATCGTGATCGTGATCGTGATCGCGAGCCGGAGAAGGTGGGCGCATCCCAGGCTTCCGACAAGCCCAGTCGCACTGTGGTGTCGTTCGAGGACGAGTTCGAGTCGAGCCAGTAGCCCGTACCGAGAGGCTCAGCGGATAGGGCACGTTCTCGGGCGTATCTGAGAAGCTATCAGCTGAGCCGTGGCCCGAGCGGCCCGCCGCGAAGCGGCAAGAGCGGGAAATGGCGCCGGTTCCGCGGATAGGCACGATCTCGGGCGTATCCGAAAAGCTATCCGCGCGATTTCCAAGTCCAACGACACGCGATGATGCCCCGTGAGTTCCGGGGCATCATCGCGTACAAAGTCGTCGGCTCAGTCGTCGAGTACGAACGTGAGCTTCATGTCGACGCGGAAGTGCTTGATAGTGCCGTCCTCGTCGAGGATGACCTTCTGCTCGGAGATCCAGGCGCCCTTGATGTTGTTCACGGACTTTTGGGCTTTGGTGATCCCCTGTCGGATAGCGTCTTCGAAGCTCCCCGGGGATGTTGAGGTGATCTCGATCACCTTCGCAATCGTCACAAACCGGCTCCTTTCCTTGGCTCGGAATGGGGAGCGTACCTGATAGGGCCGGACGGGTCTGAATCCGGATGTGCTCGGTGTAAGTGATCTGTGAGAGGCGTCTGTCTCGTACCGCCATGCTGCGTTGCCGACCCCGAAGGTGTCCAGTCCTGAGATACGGTGGCGGAGCAGACCTGAGAGGGATCGCTTTAGAGCACCGATAGGTGACCGGTCGTCTAGACAGAAGTGGAGCCATTGTTTTCCCGCTCTTGCCACTGCGTGGCAGGCCGCTCGGGCCCCGGCTCAGCGGAGTTCTCTGGTCGTTGAGGCACAGTGGTCGCATCCGCTTCGCCTTCGTTTCCCGCTCTTGGCTACGGCCCGCTCGGGCCACGGCTCCGCAAATGGCCTTGTGACAGAGACCGGATCGTGCCCTATTTGCGGAGCCTCCTAGCACAAGCAGAGCACATGCAGAAGCGCTATAATGGCGCTATGGCCACGATCCAGATCCGCAATGTTCCCGAGGACGTGCACCGAACGTACCAGGTGCGAGCTGCTGCAGCCGGACAGAGCCTCCAGGAGTACCTGTTGGCCTACCTGGTCGAGCACGCCTCGCTGGCCACTCCGGCTGAGATCGTGGCTGAGGTACGGCGTGAGATGGCCATCGACGGCGGGATCGGGTACGTCTCCTCGTCCTCCGTGACCGAAGTGATCCGAGAGGATCGGGCGTCGCATTGACCGTCGTTGACGCATCGCTCGTTGTTCATGCTTTGGCGGTCTTCGAATCTCCGGGGCCGGATGCCCGAGAGGCGCTTGCTGCACAACCAATCGTACAGGCCCCGGCTGTGCTCAAGGCGGAGGCCATCTCCGGGCTGCGCGGACTCGAATTTCGTGGCGAGCTTTCTGAAGCGCGCTCGCGTCGGGCACTCGACATGGTCCGCCGCCTCAGCGTCCGTTCTTATCCCGTGGATCCGTTCATCGATCGGATCTGGGAGCTACGCCCAAACCTCTCGGTATATGACGCGTGGTACGTGTCCCTTGCCGAGGAGCTCGACACCGACCTACTCACCACCGACCGGCGCCTCGCTACGGCGCCTGGACCGCGTTGCCCGATCGAACTCGTCGGTTCGTGACTTCGCCGGCTCCGGTGGGGCGATAGGCTCCGAGGCACGGTTGACGCTGCGCTTCTGGGGAAACCGCACTGGACTGGGGGCAGTGATGAAGTTCCGACCCGGCAGCTTGCAGTGGGCCGCGATGGTGACGGCGGTCCTACTCGTGTCGTGCGGCGGCGGAGACACCGAAGGCGAAGCGAGCTTTGACCAGTCGGGCGACAACCAGCAAGCCACGACGACGGTTGTTCTCGGCTCGGTGTGTGAGAATCCGCCACCCACTCAGATGAGCCTGGGGACGCCGGTCAGCTCGGAGGTTCCGGGCTTCGACCAATGCTTTACCGTTGAGGTGCCAGCCGGCGCCACCAGCCTCACCATCGAGCTGACCGGCATGACCGCCCCGTTGAACTTGTTTGTGGGGTACGCAGATGCCGAGACCGTCCAGTTCCACACCGGCGATTTCTGGCAGTCTTCCGAGGCCGGCACGGCCGACGAACTGGTGACGATCGAGAACCCCCAGGCAGGGACCTACTACCTCAATGTGGCGGTGGGGACTGTTCGCGACATGTCCCCATTTAACCCTGAGCGTGACGAGCTCGTAACGACGCGCGGCGAGCCGGAAACCCGGAAGCGCCACCAGTCGGCCCGATTGGGCTAGCGTGAAGGGGCCGATGGACGAAGAGGCGCTCAAGCAGCACATACGGGACATCCCGGACTTCCCCGAGCCTGGGATCGTGTTCAAGGACATCACCCCCCTCCTCGCCAACGCCGACGTCTTCAGGGCCGTGGTGCTACACCTCTCCGACCACTACGCCGAAGCCGGCGTCACCCACGTTGCCGGGGTGGAGGCTCGAGGGTTCATCTTCGCCGCCCCGATCGCGACCCACCTCGGTGCCGGCTTCGTTCCGATCCGCAAGCCGGGCAAGCTACCCCACCAGGTGGAGAGCCAGGAATATGAGTTGGAGTACGGCACCGACCTCCTCGAGATCCACAGGGATGCCGTTGGCAACGGGGACGTCGTGCTCGTCGTGGACGACGTCATCGCCACCGGCGGCACCGCCGCTGCCAGCATCAACCTCGTGCAGCGGCTCGGCGCAGGGGTGGCCGGCATGGCCGCGGTTGTCGAGCTCGACTTCCTTGGCGGCCGCTCCAAGATCCCCGAAGGCGTTGAGCTGCTCACCCTCGTTCACTACTGAGGTTGCCGGGCTGGGTAAACGATTCGACATCGAACATATGTTCGATTACTCTGCTCTCCCGGCGAGCGCGCCGGTTGACGATGCCCGGAGGAAACCGGCGTGAGAGAAGTCGCAAGTAGCAAGTCGCAAGTCGCAAGTCGCAAGCGAAGAACTCTCGTCGCGCACGGCTCGTCGTACACGGCTCATGGCTCCCAGCTCAAAGGCTTGACCCCCCTCCCTGTCCTTTGGACGGGACTCCCCCAAGAGCCCCCCTCCCGACCCTCCGGGTCGGACTCCCCCCGAAGGGGGGAGAAACGGGGGGGAGCAACCGAACAAGAGCTTCCCTCCCTTCAGCCTGGGCAGGTTGCCTCGCTCGTTGGGCCACCGGGATATGGACTGACCCGGTTGGGGCTGGCCATGCTCGCCCAACATTCCGGCCCGGTTGCCTACGTGGACGTGCGAGGTTGGTTCAACCCGCTCGCCGCCTGGGAGGTGGGGATCGATCCCGACCGGCTGCACGTCGTTCGCTGTGACGACATCCTGCGCTGGAGCCGGGCAGCCGCCGCCCTGCTGGAAGGGGTCGAGGCCGTGTTCGCCGAAGTGCCCGGCGGGGTGAAGGATGCGGCGATTCGCAAGCTCGGGGCGCTGGCACGGACCAGACGCGCCGTGCTCTATCTCAGACCTCTCCGGGGCAGCCTCCCCGCCGGGGTGGCGCATCTCTCCCTGGAAGGGCAGGCGGTGTCCTGGGACGGCGCCGATCGAGGGCACGGGAGCATTGCGGTGCGTCGTTCGGTGGTGACGGCATCCGGGAAGTCCATGCGGGGGACCACTCGCACGATCGAGGTGGAGGACAATGGGTCGGACGTTGTGCGTGTGGTTTCCCGAGTGGGCGCTGCGCAGCCCCGGGTCGCCACCGGCTGAGCCTCGCCAGGCGATCGACGACGGGGGGCGTGTCGTTGCGGTCAGCCCCGCCGCCTTCGCCGCCGGTGTTCGGCTCGGGATGCGAAGGGGAGAGGCGGAGGCGGTCTGCCCCAACGTGGAGACCATCGAACGCGATCTAGGGGCCGAGATGGTCGTCTTCGAAGGCGTCGCTTCGGCCGTCGAAACCCTCATCCCCCGGGTGGAGGTGACCGAGCCCGGGCTGCTCTTCGTCCCCATCTCCGGGGCGGTGGCCTATTACGGCGGGGAAGCTCCGCTGGTCGAGCGCGTGGTCAAGGAGATCGACGACGCCACCGGCGGCGGGTTCCGCATCGGGCTCGCCTCAGGGCCGTTCGCCGCCAAACACGCCGCCGCTCTGGCCACCGGCGAGCCCCCGGTGCTCATCGTCGAAGACGACGCCGACTTCCTCGCCTCACTCGACATCGGTGCCCTCGGGGCCGAGGAGCTCGTCGCCACCTTCCGCTGGCTGGGGATCGTTACTCTCGGCGAGCTGGCCCGGCTCCCTCGCGGGGCCATCACTTCGCGGTTCGGCGCCATCGGCCTCGCCGCCCATCGACTCGCCTCGGGGCCAGACCGCGAGGTGGTGGCGCGAACCATCCCGGTTGATCTCACTATCGAGGAGCGGTTCGACCCGCCGCTGGACGACATGGAGCAGGTGGGGTTCATCGCCAGGGCGATGGCGAGCCGGCTCATCGAAGGGCTCGCCGCGGTGGGGGCCGCCCCCTACCGGGTCACGGTCGAGGCCGAAGCGGCCGACGGATCGATCCGGTCGCGTACATGGAGCAGCGCCGACCCGCTCGATGACGGCGCGATTGCGGATCGGATGCGATGGCAACTCCGCGCCTGGGTCGAGGGACCGGGTGTCGGGGTCAGGGGAGGACTCGCCGCGTTGCGGATCGAACCGGCCGATCTCTCCGGAGGGGGAAGACAGCTCTCCCTTGGTGAAGACGCAAAGAGGGACATGGCCACGCAACGGGCCCTGGCAGCCACCCAAGCGATCGTCGGCATCGATGGACTGCTCAAGGCCCAGCCCCAAGGAGGAAGGGATCCGGCCGACCGCGTGTCCTGGCACCGGTGGGGCGAGGACGCACCCGCCCCTCAGCGTGACCCGTCCGCACCCTGGATCGGTGGCATCCCTTCGCCCTCACCCGTCCTGGTACCCCCGGAACCCCAACGGTTCACGATCGAGTGGGATACCGGGATGCCGGGGCGAGCGCGGCCCGACGAACCTGTTGCATCTTTTGGATGGTTGCCTGGGGATCACCGTCGACCGCGGATGTGTCGATCTGCACCTCGCCGCCAACGGCGTAGCGCTTCCCATCTGGTCCGGTGGTGAACTCGAACGTGGGACCACCACTCGCGTTCGAGCCGGCTGCGGCCTTG
>JADFIY010000100.1 GCA_022566415.1 Acidobacteriota bacterium | reverse complement strand
ACGGCCGCAGGCGCGAGATCCGAGCCATCGAACACGAAGATGTCGGCCGACTTGATGAATCCTGCCTCCAGGGCCGTCAACGGGTCAGCGAACAGAGTCGACGACACGCCTTGATGTGGCGTGATCCGGCTGCCTTCGGAGGCGGTTGCCCAGATGGCGTTTGCCTCTTCGGTGGCGAGGAAGTCGATGAACGCCCTGCTCCCAGGCGTGTTGGTGAAGGCCACAGCGAAGTCGCCGCCACCGACCACCGGCTTGCCGTACTGCGAGTCGATCTCCGGGAAGTTGAAGAAACTGTAATCCGTCCCTCCGGTGAGATCGGGGAAGTTGTCCCTGGCGAAGTTCCCCATGAACCCGCCTTCGTAGTACATCTCGGCATCACCGCCGAGCACCAGGTCCCATGCATCGATGAAGCCCGTCGAGTTGGTACCGGCGGCACCGCCAATCAACTTGTCGTCGGTGGGGGTGATGATGTCGCGGAACAACTCCATCGCCGTGACCACCGTTGGATCGGTCCAGGGGATCTCCTGGGTGACGAACAGCTTGTTGTAGTTGTCCGGTCCTGCCACCCGCACGTAGATGTTCTCGAACCAGTCGGTCAGCGTCCACCCGTCCAGGCCACCGATCGAAAGCGGCACCTTTCCAGCCGCCACGTACGCATCGGTGATGGCGACCAGCTCGTCAAAGGTCTCGGGAACATCGAACCCCTGCTCGGCGAACGAGGCGGGCTTGTACCAGAACGTGCTCTTCGAGTTCGACGCGGTCATCAGACCGTACAGGTCACCGCCGAAGGTGCCGAGATCGAGCACGCTGTCGGAATAGTTGCCGCTGATGGCACCCATGTCGACGCCGAGATCGGCGTACGAGATGGCCACCCCGTCCTCGACGAACGCTGCGATTTCTCCCGGCCTGGGGATCATGGCAACGTCGGGTGCGTTGCCGCCGGCGATCCGCGTCGGCAGCACCTGGGACATTTCACGCTCCGACACGTAGGTGACTTCCACCCCCGTCGCCGCGGTGAAGGCGGCCAGCACCTCTTGGAACCCGGCCTGCTCCGCGCCGCCCCAGGAGGCCATCACCTCGATCGTCTCCCCTTCCAGCGATTCAACCGCGGTCGTTGTGGTCGCTTCAGCTGCGGTCGTTGTCGTGGCCTCGTCGCCGGCGGTGGCCGTTGCGGTCGTCGTGGTGTCGTCTGAGGTGCCACATGCCGCGGCCAGCAGCGCCAAGGCAACCAGGGCAACCGTCCATTTCGCCTTTGATCTTGCAAATCTCATTGTTCGTTCCTCCTCCTCCAAGATTGGGTGCCTCGTGGGCAATCCGGCGCTCACACTACCGTCCTTCGGCCTCGGCCAAGACCGCGGCACCATGTCGCGTTCGAGATCGGGCGGCGAGCAGCGTCCGTGGTGAGCGGTTCAAACCTCACTCGGGATAGAGCAGGTTGTCGATGAGGCGGTCTTCGACAATTGCCCCTTGTGGCTCCAGGCGAAAGTGCGCAAGGTCCTTGGTGAACTCCATGTCGATCGGTGCGGGGCCGCCTCGGTTCTTGTCGATGCTGAGCACGACCTGACTGTTGAACTCCTGTGCCCGCACCGAGTCGAACGCTGAGTGCGATTTCGAGACCGCCAGAGCTTTTTCGTTCAACATCAACACGATGTCTGCCTCGTAGGCGAGCGCGGCGGCGCCTCTGAGATGCTGCAAGCGAACTCGCCGCGCCGACAGCGCGGAATCGTCGCCGACGACGACGGCGATGACAGCGATGTCTCTGTCGAGGGCGAGTTCCTTCAGTCCTTCGACAAGGTGGGCCACCCGCTCGCCCTCGGTGACGGTGTCGACGTCGCTCGGGATCTTTTGCAGGTAATCGACGAAGAGCACCGCGCCCTTCCCAAAGTCTTCCGCCATTGCGCGAAGTTCGGTGAGGCCGGTATCGACACCAGAGGCGCGAACCAGCCACAGCCGATGGGCGT
This sequence comes from Acidobacteriota bacterium, assembly GCA_022566415.1. Classification (GTDB taxonomy): domain Bacteria; phylum Actinomycetota; class Acidimicrobiia; order Spongiisociales; family UBA5794; genus JACZST01. The sequence goes on along the minus strand of JADFIY010000100.1, from coordinate 7,138 downwards.
AATCATCGAGCCGTTCGTAAGCCGAACGCAGGAGGAGGTCGCCCGGCAGTTCTTCCTCGAGTTGTGCTTCCCCGCGGGTCACCGCCCGCACCGTGGACCTCGTCTGTTGTGAGGCAGGGGCATCTCCAATGCCGAGCTCGCCAACCTCTTGGGCAAGCAACCTGCCGAGCAGCGTGGCCTCGTCATGTTCATAGCACGCGTATACGACGGCGCGCCCCGCGGCGGCAGCGTGGCGTGCCCATTGCAGCGCAACTGAGGTCTTGCCGATCCCGGGTGGGCCGCCAACGATGACGAGCTCTCGCGTTCTGAACCCGCCCTCGAGGGCGGTGTCGAGTGGCTCGAAACCGCTCGGAACCGGACCCGGATCGCCCCCGTCGAGGGCGGCGAGGACCTCAGCAACGCTGCGAGGCCCCTTCGAGCTCTGGGTGGCTTCGATCATGGCTCTCACCTCACGGGTTGAGCAGCGACAGGCCGCGGGAGATCCGCATCATTGCCGGCCCGAGCATGACGATGAAGATGGTGGGAAAGATGCAGAAGGCCAGGGGGAAGATCAGAAGAACCGGGATCTTCAGCGCTCGCTCCTCGGCCCGCTGGGCTCGCTTATCGCGAAGCTCTTCGGCCTGAACCCCGAGGACCTTGGTGATGGGGAGGCCGTACTCCTCCGATTGGACGACGGTCACGACAAAGCTCTTCAGGTCGGCAACGTCGGTGCGATCGGCGAGGTTATGCAGCGCGTCCGATCGGGATACTCCGAGCTGCATCTCTCGCACGGTGCGAATCAGCTCCTCGGTCATCGGCCCCTCGCCGACTCGCGCCGTCCGCGCCAACGCGGCTTCGAACCCCAAACCGGCATCCACGCTCATGGTGAGCTGATCGATCACATCGGGGAGCTCGAGCTGTATCTGATACTGACGCTGCCGGCCCCGTCGGGAAACGAAGATGTCGGGCAGCATGAACCCGACCCCGGTGATGAGGGCCGTGACCAGCCAACCCATATCCAAACGAGGGACGAGCACCAGCCATCCGACCAGGAATAGCCCCGCCGCAACCAGGAACTTGGCGAGCACAACCTGCTCGACCGAGCCTCGAGAGGAGAGGCCAGCAAGGACGAGCTTTCGATTCGTTCTGTCGACCCATCCCTTTGGTGACACTCCAACGAGAGCCACACCAAACGACCGGGTGAGTGGTCGAGCAAGCCGTTCCCATGCGCCTTCCTGCAGGACGAGCTGGCGAACGTCCTGCACCTCCCCGAGCACGCTGTGCCGCCTACCGAAGAGCCAACGGTGGCCGGGTCCGGCGACGGAGTAATAGAGCAGCGGGATTGCGGCCGCTACCGCAAGAGTACCCAAGAGAACCTGTACCGGCATGACTCCTCCTAGAACTCGAGTCTGATGATCCGCTTGATCCACACGATGCCCACCACCAGTCCGACCACGGCTCCCATGATCAGGGTGCGACCCAGCGACGAAGTAGTGAGCTCGCCGATGTATGCGGGGTTGACCAGGGAGATGATCACAAAGAGGAAAATGGGCAGGGCGACCAGGATGATCGCGGAGATCCTGCCCTCGGCACTCAACGAGCGGATGCGACGACGGATCTGGTTGCGGCTGCGAATCGTGGCGGTGACCGAGTCGATGATCTCGGCAATGTTGCCGCCGACCTCGCGGTGGATCTGGATGCCTTCGCTGACCCACTTGAAGTCTTCGCTACCGACACGCTCTGCCATGGCGTGCAGCGCCTCATCCATGTCGCGTCCCAGATGGACCTCCACCTTGACCCGCTGGAACTCCTCTGCTGTGGGCGATGGAGACTCGGCCGCGATGACATCAATGGCCTGGAGAAGTCCGAAGCCCGAACGGAGGCTTCCTCCCATGAGGTGGAGCGCATCGGGTAGCTGTTCGGCGAAGGCCGCTTTCCGCTTGTCGGCTTTGCGTCCGATGACGAAGCGAATCAGGATCAGGGCGACGATGGCTCCGACCACACCCCCGGGTATGCCGAAGATGATATAGCCCAGCGCCAGACCCACGATTGCACCGATCGCGGTGAGCACCGCGAACTCTGCCGGGCGCATCGAAACGCCAGCCTGGTCCAGTTGCTTGTTCAGCCGACCACCGCGCTCGCCCTGAAGTGAACGGTCTGCGAACTCAATCGCTCGGTCCGCCAGCACCCTGAGGCCTGGTGTGCTGGTTTCGGTCAGACGGTCGCTGTGCTCTTCTGCCAGGACCGATCTGCCCCTGGCCCTCGCGCCACGTGCGGCAAAGAAGGCTCCGCCGAGCCCGGCGAGGATCAGCACCGTGCCGAGGTAGAACGCCACGCTTTCCTGCCACAGGGTGAGTTGGACGAGCGAGCCCGGCCGCACGACGGCCAGGTCAGGCTCGGTAACGGCGCCGGAGCTCGCCACCGGGTCGGTTTCCGTTTCCACAGCGGGAGCCGGTGCCGGGGGCAAGCGCAACGTCTGGGACCCCGAGGCGATCGATCCTTCGACCTCAACGGCAACGGTCACCTCGACCGTCCCGAAGGTTTCAGATACGTAGGACAGCAGATACTGGTTGGTCAATTGGTCGGCGATTTCCGCGAAGATCCCCTGGAGAGCGGCGGGATCGGTTGCAGGGACGACCGTACCCTTGGTCGCAGTCGCCAGTCGCGCCAAGGCTTCAGAGTCATTCTCGGGCGTCTGCAACTCGATCGCATAGAAGGACACCTCTTGGCCCAGCATCGCCACCAGCGCCGTCTCCAGCGTGGTTTGGCTGACTGTGTCGCCGCCATCGGACAGCAGGATGATGATTCGTCGCGCCCGGGCTGTGGGATTGAACTGCTCGGCGGCTATCAGGAGGCCGTCGTAGAGCGCGGTCTCGCCAGCGGCGTTGAGCCCCAAGACCGCGGCCGTCGTGTTGTCCACGTCGCTCGTGAAGCTGCTGGCGACGGCCGTCCTGTCGGCGAAGGTCACCACGGCTACCCGTACTCCAGGTGGCATCTCATCGATGAAGCTGAGCGCGGCGGATTGGGCTGCGGAGAGAGGGCCCCCGGTCATGCTCCCCGATACATCGAGCACGAGAACCACCTCGAGGTCGTCGGAGGGGACGGCTTCGACGGCAGCGTCGACGACCGTGCCGTTCTCGGTGACGGTGAAGGCCTCTGACGCAATCTCGGTACCAACCAGCTCGCTTGGTACGCCGACGGTGATGGTGACCTGAGGATGGTCCCTGGTATCGACGTCTTCGAAGCGGAGCGGCAAGGGATCGGCGTTTTGCGCCATCGCGGGGAGCGCGATCGTCATCAATGCCACTCCTGTCGTCAGAACGAGCGTCGCCGCGGTGGTGCGGACTCGCCGCTTCACCTGTCGCGCCCTCCAGCATTGAGTCCTGCGTTGACAAAGGCGAGATCGGGGGTGCCGAAGATCTGGGGGGGAAGCTCGATGCCGAGATCCTTGAGCCGCTCGGTGAACCGGGGACGAACTCCGGTTGGCACGATCGTGCCAAGAGACCTGCCCTGGCCATCGACGCCGGCTGAGTAGTCGAATTCGAAGATGTCCTGGGTGGTGATCGTGTCACCCTCCATGCCAACGATCTCCGTCACCTGGGTGACCCGACGGCTGCCGTCACGCATTCGAGTGAGGTGCACGATGAGGTCGAGGGAGGATGAGACCTGTTCGCGGATGGCTCGCGAGGGAAGGTCGATGCCGGCCATCAGGATCATTGTCTCCAGCCGAGCCAGGGCGTCGCGGGGGCTGTTGGCGTGAACGGTGGACAGAGAGCCCTCGTGGCCCGTGTTCATCGCCTGCATCATGTCGAGGGCCTCACCGCCCCTGGCCTCTCCGACGATGATGCGATCGGGCCGCATTCGCAACGCGTTGCGCACCAGATCCCTGATCGTGATCTCACCCTTCTGCTCAACATTGGGAGGGCGGCTCTCCAAGCGAACCACGTGTCGCTGGGACAGCTGCAGCTCGACGGCGTCTTCGATGGTGACGACGCGCTCTCCCTCCGGAATGAACGATGAGATGACATTGAGCAGAGTCGTTTTCCCGGTCCCGGTGCCGCCGCTGACGATGATGTTGAGTTTCCCGGTGACGGCGCCCCACAGGAGCTCGGCAACCAGCGGCGTCATGGTCCCCATCTCGACGAGATCCTCCATCGTGAAGGGATCCTTGGCAAAGAGTCGAATCGTCACCACCGGACCGTCCACCGCCAGGGGCGGGATGATCGCGTTGACCCGTGAACCGTCGGGGAGCCGGGCGTCCACCATCGGCGATGACTCGTCGATGCGGCGCCCGACCTGGGCGACGATGCGGTCGATGACGCGCCGCAGATGCTGGCGGGACATGAATCGGGTGTCGGTCTCGATGAGCTTGCCGTCGCGTTCGATGTATATGGCTTCCTCAGCATTGACCATGATCTCGGTGACGGTCGGATCGTCGAGGTACATCTGGATGGGCCCGAAGCCGAGAATGTCGTCCCGGATCTGTGAGGCCAATGCTCGAGCCTCCTCGGGCGTCAGCTGGACGGCTTCCTCGGCCATGGCCGCGTTGAGCTCGGTCGTTACGAACTCCTGAAGCTCCTGTTCGGAGAGGGAAGGGTCGTACAGGCGGGCTCCCAGTTTGGCAAAGAGTGCCTCCTGGGCTCGCCGCTTCAGGTGGACCAGCGGATCGGTGCCCGTCTGGCCCCTTGTGCGGCGAGCGCTTGGCGACGTGCCTTCGGCATTGGCTTCCGCTCGCTCGAGTCGCTCGTTCAGCTTCATGGGCTGCTCCTCAGGGTCGACCATCGAGAACGCTTGGCCGGTGCCTCGGTGAACAGGGCAGCGGTGGCCAGGAAGCTCTTTCCCACCGCCGAGCGGGGCGCCGACTCAACCACCGCTACGCCCTGGTTCATCGATAGCGGCACGGCGCGGTCACTCGGTATCGTGGCCGCGATCGGCAGCCCGACGACCGCGCTTGCCTCGTCGACCTCGATGCCCACCTTGCTGTCCGCCCTGTTGAGCACGAAATGGCGGCGTTGCCGATCCATGCCAAGTTGATCGAGGGCGTCGAGAACCTTCCGCGTGGCCCTCACTGCGGCAGCAGAGAGGTCGCATATGAAGACGAGGTCGGTGGATAGCTCCATCGCGGCGAGCGTGGTCTCGGTGAGCCCCGCCGAGGTATCGATGACGACGAAGGCGAACTCCTCGGCGAGGAGCCGCACCGCGCGTTCAACCGCCTGCTCGTCGACCAACTCGCCTTCGGCGGGTGTGTCGGGGGCACACAGCACCAACAGGTTGGGGCTTTTCGGGGTGAGGAAGACCTTGAGTGTCGTCGTGGAAAGATGGCCGGGGGCGCCGGCCAGGTCTGCGATCGTATTCTCCGGTTTCAGGTTCAACGCCCCGGCAACGTCACCGAACTGCAAGTCGAGGTCGACGAGCACGACCTTCTCATCCCCATTGGCAAGACCACTCGCCAGGTTGGTGGCCAGGGCGGTCTTGCCGGAACCGCCCTTGGGTGCAATCAAGGTGATGACCCGTCCGGACACGCCTTGCTCTCCGATTTCGTCGAGCAGGTTGGATCGGCGCCGCTTCGACGTCTCGATTGCCCGCTGGAAGACGCTCTTGATCTCGTCATTCGGCGCGTCGACGGTCAGCACGTCGTGAACCCCGGCGCGCATTGCCCTCTGCCAGAAGCCTTTCGTCGACTCGGTGATGACGATGACCGGTATCTCCGGGCGGTCGGCATCGAAGGCGCGGGCGAGGTTCAACGCCAGTTGCAGGTCCACATTGGGACCGATCCCAACGACCTCGACACCCGCGGCGGCCAGCTCCTTGACGGCGAGAGAGGGATCGGTGAGCATGATCTCGTCGTGCCAGCGACGCAGCGTTCCATTGAGGTCGCCGCCCAATGCTCGACGGACGCGTTGCTCGTAAGCGGCGCTCGAGGTGGCGAGGACGACGTTACTCACTTTACGCTCGCCTGATTGACGCCATTCGTCTCAGTCGAGTAGACGGTGCCCCTGGTCTGGATCTGGGTCGGATTCCCGGCGGCGGTCTCGGTCTCCAGAGCCAGCCACACGGTCCCGAACTCGGCGGTGAAAATCGTTCGCTCAACGTCCTCGGGCGCCATCGCCAGCGACACCAGCAGGTTCCCAGTGGGTGCGAGGTCGACCCCGGATTGCTCGGCGGTCTCCGCATCGGTGGTAGTCGGCAGCCGCTCTACCTGGATATTGGTGACGATCGCCATATGGATGATCAAATGCGTGGAGCTCACCGTCCTGCTGTCGACGGTTCTCGTCTCGGTCAAGGAGATCGTCTCCGTCTCGGTCCCGTCGGCGCCGTCCGTCGGCACCTCGGTCTGCACGCTGACCGTCTCCTCTGCGGCGAGATCGAACGGGGCGAAAGAAGCGATCACCGCGACCTCATCGCCGGGGCGCAGGGCGCCTCCCAGCGCTCGCTCCGGGGACAACGAGAGCGTGATTTCGAGCAAGCCGTCGGGGAGTGGATACTGGTCGAGGGCGGCAAGGTCGTCGGCGGTCACGAAGCGGCTGGCCAACAGCTGCTCACCCGGGACCAGATCGACGGCGGTGTAGGAACCCTGGAGTGTCGCCAGATCGCCGACGCTGCCGGGCGTCTGCAGTTTCGCCGGGACCAGCGTTGACTCGACGTGGCCCTCGAGGTCCTCGGCAGCGGTGCCTCGTGGCACCGGGTCGGTGACCACAAGCACTTCGACGGTTTCCTCACCCTCGAGGGCGCGCTCGTCGGCGCCTTGGACGTAGCGCACCAGGAGAAAAGCGCCAGCCACCGCCAGTGCGACAGAAGCGATCACCCCGATCCATCGTTTGTTCATGGTGAATCTCCTTTTTCCCGATTACCCGATGAGCTTGATCACGATGTCGCCCCGGTCGTTCCTTCCCAACCCGCCCGGCCCTCCGCCGGCGGTTACATCTTTGACAAACCAGCCCGTCATGCAGCTGGTGCCAGGACCACAGGACACGACTCCGCGCCGATACGCCGGCCCTTGGTTGAAGTCATAGCCGGCGATGACGAAGAGGCCGTGACTCGACACCGTGTAATTGCCGTTTGGCGTAGCCGGAACCTCTTTGAAGTAGGGGATCTTCACGGGCTCGCCTTCGTCGAACAGGCTCGCGAAATACCCCGAGCTGCAGGGCGCGTTCTGTCC
>JADFIY010000099.1 GCA_022566415.1 Acidobacteriota bacterium | reverse complement strand
TAGGCGGGCTAGTCGAAACCTCACATGGAGTCGCGGCTGACGAGTTCCAGGCCGTCCTAGAAGACCATCACGAGGGCAGCGGGCTTACAGAGGCGTTGCAGCGTGCCTCGCGCGAAACGGCCACCGAGGAAGCGCAGCGGTTGTACACGTTGCTCGCCCACGCCCATGACACCGGCGGACGTCTGGCGGACGCGCTGGCCGATCTCAGCACCGATTATCGAGCGATGCTCGCCAGGGATCTCACCGCAGAGGGAGGCAAGCGGGCGCTTGCCACCTACGGGCCGGTGCTCGCTCTCATGGTCCCCGTGACCCTCCTCTTCCTGTTGTACCCAACCCTCGCGGGGCTTCGCAGTCTCGCCGGAAACCCATGAGAAAGGAGGTGACCATGTGGAGCAACGAACGTGGCTCTACCACCGTCGAATGGCTCGGACTGGCGACCATCGCGGTGCTGGTCGTGGCGATGCTGTTGCCCCAAGTTCGCGGTGCCGCTGCCGACCTGTGGTCGAGCATCGTCGCCCAGATGACGGGTTTCTTTTCGTAGAACAAGGATCGGTGCTCATCGAGTCGCTGGCTGCGATGGCGGTGGTTTTCCTGATCCTCGTCATCGTCGTTCAGCTGGCCTTCGTTCTCGTAGCCAGGGAGGTCTCCCAGTCGGCGGTCGATGCCGCCGCCAGACGGGCAGCGCGCCCTGCGGCGAATCTGCTGGTCGTGCAGGAGCGGCTGACGGAAGAGCTGGAAGCGGTGGTGCCGGGCGCACAGAAGGTAGCCGCATCGGTGGGGTCGGTCAGCGGGACCATCAATGTCCGCGCCGCCATCGAGTGGGCACCCCCCGGACCCGATCTCGTGCCGGTGGTGATCCGGGTCGAATCGGCGACGCTCGTGGTGGTCCCGCCGTGACCCGTGAGCGAGGTACCGCGCTCCTAGGGACGCTGACAATCGGCTTCGCCGTGGTGCTGCTCGTCGGTCAGGCGCTGGTGACGATCGGCCGAATCAGCTCAGCCGCGACAACCGCCGAGGAAACAGCGCGGTATGCGGCGACTTGGGCCGCCCGCCACGGCGATGCAACCGATGCCGAGCAGATCGCACAATCGATGGCTCCCGATGCGCGGGTTCATGCCGCAACCACCTCAGACGGGATAGCCGTGACCGTGGAGGTCGACGTGAGCCTTATCGGTCCGGAAGGGACTCCACTGTTTCGCGTCGTCACCGGACGCGCCCTCGTCCCCGTCAGCCAATACCGGAGCGTGCCATGAACGAGCGGGGATCCATGCTCCCGTTCATGGCCGCGCTGATCTTTGTTGGTCTTGTTGTCACCGGCCTCGCCCTGGACGTTGCCCTCCTTGCCGCCACGTATCGCGAGGTGGCGTTCGCTGCAGATGTCGGTGCCGAGGCGGGGGCGGCCGAGCTGGCAGTGGGCGCCTACAGCGAAGCGCCGCTGCTCGATCCAGGCAGAGCCGAAGCCACCGCGGTACGCGCCGCCCTGGCGGCTCGGCCGAGGTCGGGGCGCTCTGCAGTGGCCGGCGCCGACGCAGCCGGCGTATGCCTGACCGTGACCGACCGCTACCAACCGCGGATTTTGGGGGGGATTGGCGTCGCCCCGACCGAGGTCACCGTCGAGGCGTGTGCCGTACCCAGTCGCGGGTAGCTCGCCAGCCGGGCGCCAAAGCCATCGCACGTGCTTAGAGACGCACTCAGCGTGACTCCAAGCACGTACGACGATCTTAGGAGGCGGTTTCCAGCGTCCACTCGTAGGCGCGGGTGATGATCGCCTTGACCGCTTCGAGCTCGTCGTCGGTGCGCGGTGCATAGATCATCAGCAGCTCGAATTCAGGGATATACGGGTTGGTGGGGTGGGGCTCTCCCCAGCCCTTGCCCAGGACCTCTTCGGCATCGGCGGCGGTGAGCGCCAGATGCTGGCTGCCCGGTCCTGGTTCGGTGTGGATGTGGGTGAACTCACGCTGGGCGATGGGATTGATCGGTCCATATGCCTCGTCGACCCAGGCGGCACGCGAAGTGGGTATCGATACCCGGCTTCTCCCCTCTTCAATATGGTCGAGGCCGAACAGCCACTCAGCCATCTGCCGATACACGTCTTCGCCGGCATTGTCCGATAGCTGTAGGTGCGGCATGCCAGGGTTGACCTGGGGAGCCTCACCCTTGCGCTGCGGTAGCTCAAAGTCAGTCTGTGTCATGTCTGTTGTCTTCTCGAACCCCGTTATCGCCCACTCTATGCATGGAAGTTCACCGTTCTGAGCCGAGTTCGATTTCGGTCCAGAGCGGTCGAGTCACTCTGGCCCAGCCCAGGCCAAACACGATCGCGATCCCGCCAAGCCCGAGCAGCAGGATGCGGACAGGCACCACCTCGGCAAGCGCGCCAACAACAAGCGCCGACACAGCAATGGCCAGCGTGTCCAGACCGAAATCGAGTGCGAAAACCCTTCCCCTCATATGATCCGGAGTCAGCTCCTGGAGGCCGTAGTTGGAGAAGGCGAACTGGGTGCCCCCGCCCATGTGAGCGATAAGGATCGCCAGCGCCACCAACACCAGACCCGGGGACACCCCCACCACCAGATAGGCAACACCCCATAGGGCCATCGCATACCCGATCGAACCATAGATTCTGCGATTCGAGGATCCGACGAGCCCAAAGGCCAGGAACGGGCCGATCAGGTTCCCCAAACCTCGGGCGCCGAATAACAAGCCGGTGCCTAGGTCCCCGGCGTCGAACACGGTGAACGAGAAAACCGCAAACAGGCCAACGGCGCCACCCGACGTCAGAGCATGACCGGCCTTGGAGGTCAGCAGCGCCGTCACCCGCGAGTTCCCTACCGCGTACCGGAGCGCATCCCTGACCGAATCGACGAATCGGACCGCCGCAGACCGCGCTGGCTCCTGGAGTCGACGCCCGATGCGAGCGACCAGGACCGCCGACACCAGGAACGACGCTGCGTTCACCACAAAGGCGGCGTCCCGGGACACCAACGCCGCGAACAAGCCGCCAAGCCCTGCACCGATCGCCAGCATCGCCCCCCAGGCGGATGACATCAATACGTTCGCCGGTGCCAGCTCGTCGGCATCCACGACGTTGGGCAGAGCAGCCCCCGAGGCCGGGTAGAAGAAGGCGGCTCCCACCCCCTCGAGCGCAATAATCAACAGCGGGAACCATATGCCGCCGATGGCGTCGGCCGCGAGCAGGCTCAATACCAGCGCCGCACGAACCACGTCCGTGAGAACGAGAATCTTCTTCCGGTCGAACCGATCGGCGACGACACCCGTCACCGGAGCCAGCACCAGCGCAGGAAGCGCCTGGGCTGCGAGAACCGCGGCGGCGGCCAGCGGCGAGCCGGACGCCTCGTAGACCAGACCGAGCAACGGAATGACCAGAAACCAGTCCCCGGCGAACGAGATGAGCCGAGCCAGATACAGTCGTCGAAAGTCCGCGTTATCGCGAACGAGGTCCCAGTACGCTCGGTAAGCGGCCATCCGGCTGACGTTAGCCAGGCGCTTGGGGAGGAATGGCGGCTATCCGGCCGCCCATCCGGTGACGTCGACAGGTCGGACCACCACTCCCCCAACGACCGATGCTGGATCGGCGTACTGCGGGTAGCGGTCGGCGAGCAAAGGAAGGAAGCGCTCCGCGTCGGCGGCGGATGCCTCGGCACCCTTCCCGTTGATGCGCACCCACCACAGCCGGGACCAGTCATCGTCGTAGGCCTCGACGAGCAAAGTGCAACGCGGGTCGTTGCGAAGGTTGTCGAGCCGCTGTAGCCGGGTCGACGACTTCGTCTTCACCGTGTCGATGGGGATGAAGAGGGTGTGGTCTTCCTCGATGGCGAAAACCACAGGAACCAGATCGACACCCCGATCGGGGTGCAACGTCCCTAGGACGGCGTGTCGGGCCGCTTCGACGCGCTCCCAGGCCTCGGATTCGGTCATCCGCATCTGGTGATGGTACGTATGTAGGAGCGCCCCCTCCCCGCCTGCGGCGGTACTCCCCCGCGAAGAACCCGCCTCCCCGCTTTTGGGGGTACTCCCCCCGCCAATGGGAGAAACAGGGGGGAGAAACCGTGCCTCAGGCCAGCTCGGGTAGCTCCGACAATTTGCCAAACCGGTTTCGGAACACGATATAGGCGACCAGTCCGGCCGGGATCGGAAGCCAGAACTGGAACATCCGATAGGCGAGCGTTGCCAGCAGCGCGTCCGAGGCCGGGATCCCGGAGATGGTCAACATGCCGACAAGGCCGGCCTCGACGAAACCAAGCCCGCCAGGAGTGATCGGGATCATGCCGAGCACTGCCGCACCCGCAAACGCCAACAGGATCAGGCTCGGGCGCGGGTTGGCTCCGATGGCAAACAGCGCAACGACGAGTGTGGCATAGTCGAGCAACCAGTTCAGGGTGGCGACGGCCAGGGCCCGCTGCCAGCGTTTGCCAAGGGCAGCCACCACAAGGTCCCTGCTCTCCACCAGCCCGGCTTCGGTGAACGACCATTGTCGGTTGAACCGCTTCCCAGACCAGCTGACCATCGACTCAACCATCTTCCCCAACATATGGAGCGGTCGATCGAAGCGAACCAACGCCACCGTTGCGGTGAACATCACGATGAAAAGAATGGTGCCGGCGATCGCCACCGGCAGCATTCCCTGGGGAATCGGAGCCGAAATCGCCGCAATGATCAGCGCCACCGCCGGAAGCGCGAACAGCACCAGATTGGACAACACACCAACCGACGCCAAAGCGGCAGCGGCATGGGTCATCGGGATGCCAGACGCCGCCAGCATCCTGAAGTAGAACGCGCCGCCGGCGACGATCCCGCCAGGAGTCAGCTTCACCGCAGCGTTCGAGGTCAGCTGCGAGGTCGAGGCGACAAACCACGAGATCCCGGGTACGGCGATCCGGGTCAGCTCCCACAGAGCAACGAACGCCCCGGTCATCAACGCCGCCATGAGCAAGAACCACCGCCACTGGATGTTCTCCAGCTGTGGGGCCTGTTCGAAGACATCGAGAAGCCTCGGCAGGAACAGATACAGTGAGATCCCGCCGATGGTCAGGAGCACGATCCGCAACAGGAGCCGTCCCCATGCGAACGGCTGCGCTTGTGTCTCTTGGGCCTCTTGTGACATAGATGGGTCTTCCAAGGCCAACAAACTAGTGCCTCACCGTTGAATCAGGGACGACCGCCGACTCTAAGTCGGATGCTGGCTCGCGATGATGGTATCTGCCGCATGGAACGCACCATCGCCCACTACCTGCCGCTGGTGACCATGGGCGTTGCGATCGCCTTCGCGATCGTCCTGTTCCGTCACTGGAGACGCAAGCCGGAGGCTAAGTACCTCATGTGGTGGACCTTCGGTGTTGCGGTCTACGGTCTCGCCACTCTCGCCGAGAGCCTGACAACTGTGTTCGGTGGAACGAGCCCGTGTTCTAGCTCGTGATTCTGATCTGGGCTGGGTATCGGATCATCGTCACCGACCCTGGACCGTCGATTCATCGGGCCCAGCAGCCCGCGATCGACACCTGACCCAAATTGGGCTCGCAGCCGATCGGATCTAAGAGCCGTCGCGTGGCTCGATGGCCGCAGACACCCGAAAGGGGCGGCCCCGCCTGATCATCGCCCTGTCCAACCGGTCGGTGTCCCGCTTGCGCGGCGCGGCATAAATCAATGCGATCAGCGAGATGAGAAAGGTGCCGAAGAACAGATCGACGTGCCCGGTGGCCAGGGCGAGGGCGAAACCGAGCAGCATCGGCAGGAGCGCAAATGTGCTGCAAACCATCATGCGACGCGTGTATGCCTGCCGGATCTCCTCGTTGGACTCTGCCCTGAGCAACGCTGCCGACCCCAGCGTGCGGTACCAGAGCATCGAACCCAGGCTGAAAGTGGTGAACCCAACCACGACCACCACCAGGAATGGAGAAGGGTCACCATCACCCACAGGGTCGGCACCGGTGACGATCATTGCTGCGATCAACAGAACGACGACGAACACGGCCCACTCGAGGGTCACCGGGCGCGGCCTGGCGCTAGGCAACAACGCCCAACTGCTTTCCTACGGTGGTGAACGCCTCGGCCCCGACGGCGAGGTCGGCGTCCGTGTGCGCCGCCGAGATCATCACCCGGATTCTGGCCTTCCCCGTGGCCACGGTCGGAAATGCAATGGCCTGGGCGAACACGTTGTGGTCCTCGAGAAGCAGACGGGACACCTCCCTTGCCAGGTGCTCATCACCGAGCATGACCGGCGTGATCGGGGTCTCGCTGCTACCGATGTCGAAACCGGCCCCGGACATCATCTCTTTGAATCGTTTTGCGTTCAACCACAATCGATCGACCAGGTCGGTCGAGGCCTCCAGCACCTCGACTGCCGCGATGCAGGCGGCCACGTCCGGAGGCGTCAGCGCTGAGGAGAACAGGAAGGGCCGGCCCCGCTGCCTTAGCCAGTCGACAACATGCTTAGACCCTGCGACGTACCCACCGACAGCACCGAACGCCTTCGACATGGTGCCCACCTCGACGTCGACCCGGCCGTGGAGGTCGAAGTGATCGACGATCCCCCGGCCACCGCGACCCAGCACTCCCTCGCCATGGGCGTCATCGACCATCACGATGGCGTCGTGCTCGTCGGCGGCGTCCACAATCCGATCCAGAGGGGCAATGTCCCCATCCATGGAGAACACCCCGTCGGTGATCACAAGGATGCGGCGTGCCCCCTCCCTCCGTGCTTCGGCCAGCCGATCGGACAGGGCGTCGACATCGCCGTGCGGGTAGATCTTGCGCCCCGCCCTGGCGAGGCGAACCCCGTCGACGATCGAGGCATGGTTGAGCTCATCGGAGATGATCAGGTCCTCGGCTTCAACAAGCGCCGGGATCACCGCCAGGTTGGCGGCGTATCCCGACTGAAACGAGATGGCCGCCTCGACCCCCTTGAACCGGGTGAGCGCCTCCTCCAGGTCGTCGTGGATGGTCATGGTGCCCGCAATGGTCCGGACCGCCCCCGGCCCGATGCCGTACCGATCGAGCGCCGCCTTCGCCGCCGTCACCAGGCGATCGTCGTTGGCAAGGCCGAGATAGTTGTTGGAACAGAAGTTGAGCACGTCGCGCCCGCCGACCGACAGCCACGGTCCTTGCGGTCCGTCGATGGTGGTAATCGTGTTGTACAGGCCATGGTCGACGAGAGCGTCCAACTCGTCCCGCAGGTACGACGTCTTGTCCGTCATCTCACCTCCGTCAACTCAGCGGCCCGTCAGACAGCGACGGATCGGGGAACATGACGACCTTGCCGCACTGGCCCGATGCCATCAGCGCAAACGCCTTCTCATAATCGTCCAGGGCAAACCGGTGCGTCACCACCGGAGCGAGGTCGATCGCTCCCGATCGGATCAACCCACGCATCTCCAGCCATGTCTGCGAAATCCGCCGTCCAACGATGCCGTACACGGTTGCGCCCTTGAAGATGATGTTGTCGTCGAAGTCGAATTCGATCTTCTTCCCAGGCAGCCCGAGCATTGCCGCCACTCCACCCGGTTTGAGTGCGGCGAATCCCGTGTCGATCGCCGCAGGAGCCCCTGACATCTCGAAGAGCACATCGACCCCCTCGCCCGCGGTGGCGTCGGAGAGCACAGCCTCGACGTCGTCCTTGAGCGGGTTGACCGTCAGATCGGCGCCCATCGTGATGGCAAGGTCGAGCCGGTAGTCGGAGATATCGGTGGTGTAGACGGCGCGGGCGCCCTTGGCCTTGGCGACGGCGATCGCCATCAGCCCGACAGGCCCTGATCCGGTGACGAGCACCTTGCGGCCGGCAACTTCAGCCACCGTGGCGGTGTGCACCGCGTTGCCGAAGTTCTCCTGCAGCGAGGCGATCGACAGCGGCATGTCGGCCGGATCTGGGTAGGCATTCTGAGCGGGAACGACTATGTAATCGGCGAAGGCGCCGTCGCGGTGGACCCCGAGCAGCTCGGTGCTCGAGCAGAGGTGCCCTTGGCCGGTGCGGCACCAGTCGCAGATGTTGCAGATGACGTGCGATTCGACAGATACCAGCTGACCGACCTCGGGTTCTACGACGTTCGCTCCCCGCTCTCTCACGATGCCGGTCAGCTCGTGGCCCACGGTGACCGGGGTGATCACATGGTCGGCCGCCCATGGATCCCAGTCCACGATATGGAGGTCGGTCCCGCAGATCGATGTAGCCAGAACCTCGATGAGCACGTCACCAGGCCCGACCTCCGGGATCGGGATCTCGACCATGTCGAAGCCTGGGCCGGGAGACAGCTTGCGGAGGGCACGCATGTCCCCAAGATTAGGGCGACGAGTGGCGGGCCGTGACTTGGGAGGCGCCCAGTTCCCAGATCCCAGATCGCCGAGTCCCCAGTGCCCGGTTGGTAGTTCCCAGTTACAAGTCGGACGGTTGTCTTGCTTGCTACGTGCTACTTGTCACTCGCCACCGACCCCATTGACTCAGCCGCCGACAGCGCCCGTCGTCAGCGGCGCGATCAGCTCCGGTACGTTGTTAGCGACCTTGTTGACCAGCGTGGAGACGGCATATTCGGCCAGATCTGGGGTGGCGGCGGTGGTCAGCAGGTCACGGAGCGCCCCTGTGTCTCCGGCGGACGGATCCAGCCAGGCGTCCCAGACATTGTCGGGGAGGATCACCGGCATCCGGTCGTGGAGCGGCGAGACCACCTCGTTGGGCTTGGTGGTGATGATCGTGCATGTGCGGAATCGCTCCTCGGTCGCCGGATCCTTCCAGGTCGCCCATAGCCCGGCGAGGGCCAGCGGGTCACCGTCGGATCGGTAGACGTAGTGGGGGAGCTTGCCCTTCTCCTTGCGCTGCCACTCGTAGAAGCCGTCTGCAGGGATGACACAGCGCTTCTCCCGGAGCGAATCACGAAAAGCTGGTTTGTCTGCGACGGTCTCGACCCTGGCATTGATGTGCTTGGCGGCGATCGTTCGATCCTTCGCCCACCAGGGCACGAGCCCCCAGCCAAAAGTCCCAAGCTGGCGTTCGTCGTCGTGGACGACGACGGCGTACACCTGATCGGTTGGCGCCACGTTCCATGAGGGTGGCAGGGGGTCGGTGCGCACCACATCGACCGAGAAATACGTGGCGTAGGTCTCGGGATTCTGCGTCTGGACGAAGC
>JADFIY010000098.1 GCA_022566415.1 Acidobacteriota bacterium | reverse complement strand
ACCCTGGGTGCCGGCCCGCCCGAGGGGAAGGCTCGCATCGACCAACGGTTGAGGCCCCGCTGGTCGGAGCCGCCGGGGTCGTTGACCATGATGCGGAGCGGGTAGATGCCGGCCTCGTTGATCGGGATGGTGCAGAACGGCTCCCACAGGGCGGCTATCCCGCCCGGATAACCCAGCTCGACGTCGTCCCAGTCGAGGTCTTTGTCACCATCCTGGTCGTCCTTGTCCGATACCTTCCCGTCTCCGTTGAAGTCGGCATACGGATCGCGCGGGTCATACGAGACCGAGCATTCGAGGAAGTTCCCACCGTCCGTCGTGTTGAGCGGGGTCGGATCCGGGTTATACAGCATGAACGTCGTCGTCGGGCCCGGGCCGCCGCCCTGGGGGTTGTCGCCCACCAACACATTGTTTCCGCCGCCGCGGGTGAACTGCGGATCGAACAGTTCAACGGTGAGGATCGAACCAACCGACGCCGGGTCGACCTCGATCCCGTACAGGTATCCCCCAGCAGCCTCCTGGCTTCCCGCATTGACCGACTGCCGGCGCTCATCGTTCCTGGTACATCCCGACGCGCCCTCCCACTTGATGCACTGAGACGAATACCGATCCCCCATGCCCTTTCCGGTGTAGTAGCCGTGGATGTTCCCCCAGAAGTTGGGCCAGCGGCCCAGCGCGGGGTCGTTACCGAAGTACGGCTCCGGGCTCCCCATCGGCAGAGGCAACACGTACTCGGCCACCGCGGTGTGGGCGATGCTCAGGCTGTTGATCCCGAACACCCTGATAAAGAAGGTGGGGACTTCGTGGGTGATCGTGGCCCTCAGCTGATAAACATTCGCCACCGCCGTCGGATCGTCTTGGAAAGCGATGATCTCGACGATGTCGGATCCACCAACCGTGGTGTCGACGTACCCGTTGCTTGCCGCGGCAGCCCTTCCCTCCGCCTTGGCCAGGCCCACGTCGTCTGCGACGTATACCACCCCACCCAGCGCAGCAGCATCGGCGCCATGTTGGATCTCGATACTATTCCAGAAGATCCAACCCAGGTCGACGGCGAACCCGGCCACACCCAGGAGCACGACAAGGAGCAACGCCATGATGGGGAGAATCGCTCCCCGCTGCTCGCCGAGTCCCCCGACCCAGCACTGTCGATCGCGTGCATCGAGCGAACCGGTCGCGTTGGAGGTCGGCTTGTGGGTGGCTCGGCGTCGATCCGGATCGGTGCGCCACGACGCACATCCCTGTACGGATTCACCCGCTGCGCTACCTGCCGTTGGGTTGAGTGACAAGGAACACCGCACTCGCAATCACCACCTCGGCGACGAACGCGATCATCGATGTCCAGACCGCGGTTTGATCCCCGGCGTCGCCGCTGCGGCTTTGAGGGCCGACCCAAAGCCTGCGCATCCTTCCCCCTCCTCGAAAGATCGAGCCCTAGCGCGGGATGCTGCCAGAAAACGACGCTGCCTGGAGGGGGGTTTCAGCCGATGACAAAGTGTCTAGTCCCTCATACCCTGTCATCCGGCACCCGAATACGTATCGCCGCTCCGACAATGGGAGAACGAAGACACCATCGATGAACCAGGGAGCAAGCAGAAAGTCCTGGCACGTGGTTGTTCGGGTCAATCCTTTGGTTGTCATCCCCCACAAACACCTGGATCGCACGGTATGGGCGATACCGCTAGGTCACCCATACGCACCGCGCGGCACAGACGTCCGCGGCCGGCCTGGCCTCATCGTTGTGCAACATCCCGTAAGGTCTTGGGTGGCAGTGCGTTTGCATGCCGTCGGTGGGGGTGCGGTGAATCGGAGGCATCGGTAGTGGAACTCGAGGAGTTCAAAGAGATCCAGCGCCAGATGTGGGAGGAAGGCGACTACCGGCCGGTCGGTCGTCTGATCGAGCCTGCTGCTCAGATTCTCGTGCAGGAGGCAGGGGTGCGGACTGGCCAGCGAGTCCTAGATGTTGGCACCGGCTCAGGCAGCGTTGCTGTGGCCGCTGCACTGGCCGGGGCCGAGGTGGTCGGCGTTGACATCACGGATGCCTGGTTCGACGAGGCTCACGGCCGGGCCAATGCCGTGGGAGTGAAGTTGGATCTCAGGCTGGGTGACGCTGAGGCGCTCCCCGTTGACGACGGCTCCTACGATGTGGTGCTGTCGAGCTTTGCGGCGATCTTCGCTCCCCGCCACGATCTGGTTGCCTCCGAGTTGGTGCGGGTGTGCCGCGATGGGGGAGTGATAGGGATCACCGCGTGGACGCCAGATGGGGCGAACAACGCAGTGTTCTCGACGCTGGTCGAGTTGCTTCCGGCTCCGCCCGAGTTCGTGACTCCGAGCATTCTGTGGGGTGACCCGGATCATGTCCGCAGTCTGTTCGCCTCACACAATGTGGCCTTGCGTTTCGAGCGTCTGAAGTTCACGGTGACGTTCCGTTCTGTCGAGGCGTTCGAGTCGTTCGCCTTCGAGAA
The DNA here is from genome assembly GCA_022566415.1 of Acidobacteriota bacterium. Lineage (GTDB taxonomy): Bacteria > Actinomycetota > Acidimicrobiia > Spongiisociales > UBA5794 > JACZST01. The sequence goes on along the minus strand of JADFIY010000098.1, from coordinate 6,670 downwards.
CTCGGGTGTGCTGATCGGGGCCCGTCGCGTCCTTCAAGAGATGGGCAGGTGGGACGAGGCGCAGGCTGCGATGCGTGAGGCGATGGACCTTACCAATGAGGCCGACGACGGCAGCTACCGCGTCGCCTGGGACTTCCTACTCACCATTGGGACCAAAGCTGCCTGAACGGCGGATAGGCCGCCCATAACGGTATGTATTTCTCAGCTTTTCCTACCAATCGGCGGCGATGTACTTGGTCTCCAGGTACTCGTGCATGCCCACCTGTCCGCCCTCGCGGCCGATCCCGCTCTCCTTGACACCACCGAACGGCGCCGCGGGATCCGAGATCAGGCCTCGGTTGACCCCAACCATGCCGCTTTCGATGGCCTCGGCGACCCGCAAGCCTCGCTCCAGGTCACCCGAGTACAGGTAGGCGGCAAGCCCGTGGATGGAGTTGTTGGCGAGGGTGATCGCCTCATCCTCGGTGGCAAACGAGACGACCGGTGCCACCGGCCCGAAGATCTCCTGGTTGAGGATCGGGTTGTCGGGACTGACGTTGGCCAGAACCGTCGGCTCCCAGAAGTACCCCGGCCGTTCCGGCGCCTGCCCACCCACCGCAACCGCGGCCCCGAAGTCGACGGAGCTGCCGACGAGATCACGCATGTCCTGTTGTGCCTGTTGGTTGATGAGCGGGCCAAGCTCGACGCCGTCCTCGAGACCGGGACCGACGGCCACCGCCCCCATCGCCTTGGCCAGGTCGGAGGAGAACTCGTCGGCGACCGACTCGTGGACGAGAAATCGGTTGGCGGCAATACAGGACTGTCCGCCGTTTCGCAGCTTGGCGATCATGGCCCCATCGACGGCGGCAGCAATGTCGGCGTCCTCAAAGACGAGGAAAGGTGCATTGCCTCCGAGCTCCATCGAGCTGTCGACGATGTGAAGGGCGGCCTGTCCGAGGAGCTGGCTGCCGACCGCGGTTGATCCGGTGAACGAGAGCTTGCGCACCCGCGGATCGGCGAGCATTGCGGGGACGACCTCGCTGGAGCGCCGCGACGAAACCACGTTGACGACGCCGGGTGGTGCCCCCGCCTGTTCCAGGAGGTCGGCCAGCGCCAACGCGGTCAGCGGAGTGTCGGATGCCGGTTTCAGAACCACGGTGCACCCGGCAGCGAGGGCAGGAGCGATCTTGCGGGTCGCCATCGCCGCGGGAAAGTTCCACGGGGTGATCAGCAGCGAGACTCCGATGGGTTGGTGGACAACCAGGATGCGCTTGTCGCCACCGGGGGCGACCTGGACCGAGCCGATGTTGCGCACCGCCTCTTCCGAGAACCACCTGAAGAACTCGGCTGCGTACCGGACCTCGGCTGCGGCCTCACCGTAGGCCTTGCCCATCTCGAGCACGATGAGCGTTGCCAGACGTTCCTCGTTTTCGATCATGAGCTCGAACGCTCTGCGCAGAATCTCGGCCCTCGTGCGGGGAGCGGTGTCCGCCCAGCCAGCAAGGGCGTGGTGCGCCGCCGTCACCGCAGCTAGGGCGTCTTCCACCGACGCGTTGGGCACGGTGGCGATCACCTCAGCGGTGGAGGGGTCGTACACCTCGATTTCGGCTCCATCGGAGGCCGCCGGCTCCCAGACGCCACCGATGTAGAGCCCGGTAGGAGTGGAGTCGAGCAATTGGGTCATCGGGCCACCTCTCTCCTGATCCTGAACGCCGGGTTGCGTCAGGAAAGTCCGTCGGATATCTCGACGTCCTCCGGCTCCAGCTCCATCCCGGCGCCGGAGGCGGCCAGCTCGAGGAGCGCGGCGAAATCGAGATCGCCGAGGCCTCTGCCGATTCCGTCGATCACAATCTGATGGACCAGCGCCGATGCCGGCAGTGGAACATCCAGATCGCGACCCTGTTCGAGACCCAGTTCGAAGTCCTTTCGCAGCAGATGCCAGGTGAATGTCGGCTCGAAGTCGAGGTTGACGAACGCCGGCGTCTTGTACCTGGTGAAGGTGGAGCCCATCACGCTGTCGTTGATGAAAGCCAAGAAATCTGCCCTCGACACCCCTGCCTTCTCAGCAAGGACCGTGATCTCGGCAAGGGTTTGGGTCAGCACCCCGAGCAGCAGGTTGTGGCAGATCTTGACCAGCCGCGCCTCGTCCGTTGCTCCAACGTAGGTGACCTTCCTGCCGTACATTTCGAGGTAGGGACGGGCCTGGTCAAAAGCGTGGCGCGGGCCGGAAACCACCGAGGTCAGCTTGCCGGATTTGACGACCTTGGGATTCCCGCTCACCGGTGCCGCCAACACCGCGGTGCCGCGTCTTTCGGCGCCGCGGCGAAGGGTTGCCGAGGCCTCGGGGTCGATCGTGGTCGAGTCGATGATGATCTTGGGGGCGGCTTCGTCGCGGGAGAGCACGCCTTTCTCCCCGAGCGTCACCTCGATGACGTCTTCGGGACCGGCCACCATGGTGAACACGATGTCCCGGTCCGCAAGCTCGGCTGGGCTGTCGACGATCTTCGCCCCGGACGCAGCCAGCGGCTCGGCCTTGGCTCTGGTCCGGTTGTACACGGACACATCGCACCCGCTGTCGAGCAGGCGCTCAACCAGGGCGTAGCCCATACGGCCGGTGCCGATCCAACCAATGCTGTGGGTCATGGTGCCCTGCTTTGTTCTCTCCGTGCGGGTTCGTCCAGGGTTGATCTAGCCACGCGTTTTTGAGCCATGCTTGTTTTTGGCTTGTTTTTGGCTTGGCGCAATCGATTGTACGAGGGCGCATCGTAGTGAGCGGCGGGAACCTGGGTCAGCCGATGCCTGCGAACAGGCGCCGAGCATTGCCGGACAGGATGGCCGTCCGATCGGCTGTGCCCAGTCCGGGGACGGCTTCGATGGTGGCGACCGGGTCGGGATCGCCCATCTCGAAGGGGTAGTCGGTGCCGAGCAGGACCCGGTCGGCGCCGACCACATCCACCAGGTAGCGGATCGCAGCCGGCTCGTGGAGCACGGTGTCGAACAAGAGTTGTCGAAGGGCCTCAAGAGGCGGTGTCTTCAATTCGCTTGCGACAATTTCGGGCCTCACCACCCACGCCCGGCCCATCCGACCGATCTGATAGGGGAGAAAGCCGCCCCCGTGCACTACGCACATCTGGAGGTGTGGGTGACGCTCGAACAACCCAGCGAGCAGGAGCCTGGAAACGGCGATCGTCGTCTCCGCTGGCCGACCGACGATGTTGTGCAGGAAATAGGAGTCGAGATCGATGCCGGCCAGTGGGTCGATGGGATGCAGCAGTATCAGACAGCGCAACAACGCGGCCTCCTCCCAGAACCCGTCGAGGTGTGCGCTCACCAGGTCGACGTCGCCCACCCTCGTCCCAATCTCGACCCCCACCATGCCGAGCTCGTCGATGGCATAGCGCAATTCGGCTACCGCCGCCTCCGGGTTCTGCAGTGGCACGGTACCGAGCGCAAGAAACCGGTCTGGATGCGTCGCCGCCTCCCCGGCAAGAGCTTCGTTCAGCCGCCGCGACCACCGAGCGCCTGCCTCGGGGTCGAGCCGGTACGCGGTGAGGTCGATCCACGACGAGAGCACCTGGACGTCGATGCCGGATCGGTCCATCGCCGCTAATCGTGCGTCGCGATCCACGAGGGTGTGGCGAAGCGGCAACGGCAGCGGGCGCCCGGCGACCACGACACTGCCGTCGTCTCCGACCTCGATGCCGATGCTCGCACCCTCGGTGTGCAGCAGATCGACTGCTTCGGCGGGGACGCAATGGGCGTGGATGTCGATGCTCACCGGGTGTTGATACCACACCGACTCCCTCAGGGCACAGGAGCCCCGGCGTTACAATCCGGCGCCCAAGGAGCCATGAACCCCCAATCCTTCTTTCCACCGGACCAGATCGAGCGGCTGGTCACGGGTAACGGCCGGTTCGTTGCCGACCTGGTCCCAGACGAGGCGCTGCACTGCTGGTTCGTGCGCAGCCCCATCGCCCACGGACACATCCGTTCGGTCGATGTCGAGGAAGCGAGACGAGCTCCCGGGGTGGCGGCCGTGTACACCGCGGCCACCCTCGACGTGCCCGACCTCAGCTTTGCCTTGGGGTCCGGGCCGGAGGTGACGGGGATGGACCGGCCGGTGCTGGCGCGGGACCTCGTCCGCTTCGCCGGTGAGGCGGTGGCGATGGTTATCGCAGACCGAGGTCCCGCCGCCGAAGACGCGGCCGGTCTGGTGTGGACGGACATCGACCCGCTCCCGGCGGTGACGACCACCGCCGCGGCACTTGCAGATGACATCGTGTTGTTTCCGGATGCGGGAAGCAACGTCGTGGCGGTGTCCGAACTAGCGGAGGGCCCGGAACCGACTGGCAAGGACCTGACGGAGGTGACCGTCGAAGTCGCCCATCCCCGGCTGGCGCCATCACCTCTGGAGACGCTGCAAATGCTGGCGGTGCCACAGGATGGCCGGCTGCTCGTCTGGTGCGGTGACCAAGCACCGCACCAGCTCCGCACCCAGTTGAGCAAGTTCCTTTCTCTGCCCGAGGAGACGATCCGGGTGACGGTGCCCGACGTCGGAGGTGCGTTCGGGATGAAGCGCATTTGTCCCGAGTTCGTTGCCGTGGCCAAGGCTGCGCTGCTGCTCGGCCGGCCCGTAGCCTGGAACCAGACCAGAACTGACATCTTCCTCGCCGGTACCCACGGACGATCCCAACACCACAAGGTCACGCTCACGGCTGACGCTTCCGGTCGCATCCATCGGGCCCGGTTCGAGCTGACCACCGACACCGGTGCCTACCCACACAGCGGTGCCCTGGTCGCGGAAATCACCAGGCTCGTCGCCTCCGGCCTGTACGCAATTCCGCGCATCGAATACCACACCACCATCTGCGTGACCAACAAGGCACCCACCGCGCCGTACCGGGGGGCGGGGCGCCCGGAGGCGGCCCTCGCTATCGAACGAGCCGTCGACGCCCTGGCCCATACCCTCGACCTCGACCCCGCAGACGTCCGCCGGGTCAACTTCATAGACACGCTGCCGTACCGGACCCCTACCGGGGCGAGGTACGACTCCGGCGACTACCGGGCCGCGCTCGACCTGGCGCTGGACCTTGTCGACTACGACGCGGTTCGCGCCGATCAGGAGCGCCGCCGACACGCCGACCAAGACCCGGTGGGTATCGGGATCGGAGCGTTCGTCGAGCGGGCAGGAGGGGGCGTCGAGTCGGGCGAGTACGGGTCGGTCGAGGTGGAGGGAAACGGCCGCATCACGGTGTGTACCGGATCAACGGCGGCCGGGCAAGGCCATGAGGTGGTGTGGCGAGATCTCGTCTCGTCGATTTTCACCGTGGACCCAAGCGTGGTGACGGTCGTCGCCGGCGATACCGACGCCGTGCCTCAAGGCGTTGGGAGCTTCGCCAGTCGTTCTGCACAGATCGGCGCTTCTGCGGTGTGGCGGATGTCCGAGCTCGCCAGAGATCGCGCCCGCGACCTCGCGGCCGAGCTCATCGAAGCATCACCCGCCGACCTCGTACTCGAGAACGGATCATTTTCCGTCGTCGGGGTGCCCGACCGCGGGGTAACGCTGGCCGAGGTGGCGACCTATGCGGAAGCGTCGGGGGAGCTGCTCTTCTTCGAGGAGTTCTATTCGCCCGGCGCTCAAACCTTTCCCTACGGTGTGCACGTTGCCGTGGTCGAAGTCGAGCGAGCAACCGGAATCACATCGCTACTGCGGATGGTCACCGTAGATGACGTCGGCACCGTTCTCGACGACGAAATAGTCGAAGGTCAACTCCACGGATCGCTCATGCAGGGCATCGGAGCGGCGCTGTTCGAGGAGATGTATTACGACGAGGCTGGTCAGCCGCTGACGGCTTCGTTCGCGACCTATGTCGTTCCCGGAGCCGGTACCTCGCTCAACCTGACTGCCGAGCGGATCGAGCATGCTGCGCCGTCGAATCCGCTTGGTGCCAAGGGGGCGGGCGAGGGCGGATGCATCGGTGCGCCCGCTGCGATCCTGAACGCGACCATCGACGCCCTGACGCCGTATGGAGTGACCGATCTCCAACTTCCCTTGCTGCCCCACCGGATCTGGGAGGCGCTGAAGCGCGCCAACGAAAAGGGGGCGGCGCGATGAGCGAGTACGACGTGGTCATCGCCGGCGCCGGCCACAACAGCCTGGTGACCGCGGCGTACCTGGTCAAAGCCGGTTTCAGCGTGTTGCTCCTGGAGGCGCGCAGCGTCGTCGGAGGTGACACAGCAACCGAGGAGCTGACCCTTCCCGGCTTCCTGCACGACTCCTGCTCCACGGCGCACACCCTGCTCCAATCGAGCCCCACGCTGCGCGACGACGAGCTCGGCCTTGGCGATTACGGGCTCGAGTACATCTCACCGGACCCAGTGGTCCATGTGCCGTTCCCCGACGGGACCTCGATCACGCAATGGCGGGATCTCGACAGGACCTGCGCCGAATTTGCCCGATACTCGGCCGCCGATGCTCGCTCATTCCGAACCATGATCGAGGAGTACGAGCGGGTTGCGCCGATCTTCACCGCATATCGCTACACACCGATCGGCTGGGGGCCGGGGATCGATGAACGACTGGCAAAACATCCCGATGGCCGGCGCTGGCAGCGGATACGTCGGTGGAGCGCGGCCAGGGTGATCCTCGACCACTTCGAAGACCCGAGGTCGAGGGCGTTCATGCTGTGGC
>JADFIY010000097.1 GCA_022566415.1 Acidobacteriota bacterium | reverse complement strand
CGGCCGTGTGGAGTCGATCGCCGCTGGCTTCAATGATGGGGAGGGCTTCGGCGATCGCCTGCTCCGCTTCGGCGAATCGACCCATCAACAACAATGTGGATGCGAGGTGGGTGAGCCCGAAGTTGCGGGTGAAGGTCGAGTCGATCTCCGTGCCGAGGTCCACCGCTTCCTTGAGATGTTCCTCCGCCGTCTCCAGGTTGCCTTGCTGCGTGTTGAGCGCGCAGTACACCGTGTGGAACTCGGCAATCCCCGCCTGATACCCGCACGCTTCCCCGATCTTCCTGGCCATCAGCAGATCGGCCTCCGCCGAGACCAGATCACCGGTCAGGCCGGTATGGGCAAGCGCCCTCTTGTTTAGGGCCGACACCTGGATCTCCTGCGTTCCGACGCGCTCCCCGAAGGCGAGCATCTCGGCATAGGTCTGCATCGCCGCGGGAATGTCGCCGCTGAAGATCAGCGCTTGCGCCAGGCCCTCGTAGGCTTTTGCGGCGATGTTCACGTCGTCCTCCTCGCCGAAGGAGTCGAGCGCTCTCCGGTAAAGGACGACGGCGGGTTGGGCGGCGAAGGCGTGAAGCTCGACATCCGCTGCTGCCACGAGGTAGGGGAGGGCCAGTCCTGGCTCGCCCGCCTGAGAGAAGTGGTACGCCAGTTCGGTGACCCTGGTCGGGTCAGCTTCCTCGATCAGCTTGCCGACGACACGGTGCAGGTCTGCGCGCACTCCCTGAAGCAGCGTTTCGTAGGCGGTGTCTCTGGTGAGGGTGTGTTTGAACAGGTATTGGCGACCGGCAGAACCCGGTTGATCGATTACCAATTCGCGTTGCAGCAGGTCGCGCATCACTTGCTCCAGATCCACCCCGACGTCGGTGAGAGCTTCCAGCATTTCGAAGGAGAACTCGCGGCCGATCACCGCGGCGGCCTGCACCACCTTGCGCGCCTTCGGCGGCAACCCGTCGAGTCGAGTGGCGAGCACGGCGGCCAGCGTGTCCGGTACCGCAAAGGTGTCGATGTCGGCTGTCGCGATGTAGCGCTCCCCTTCGGGAACGATCACCCCGGCGTCGAGAAGCGATCGGATCACCTCCTCGACGAAGAACGGATTGCCCTCTGCCTTCTCGAGTATGAGGCTCCGTACTGAGCCGGTGAGGCCCTCTACCTTGAGCAGGTTTGCCACTAGCTCGTTGGATGACGCCGTGTCGAGAGGCTGAAGCTCGATGGCGACATAGCGATGGGGGAAGTCCCTGGCAGCGGTTTCGTGTATCTGCCACGAGGGTTCGGAGCGGCGGGGGCGGAAGGGGAATAGTAGAAGAAGCGGCACGTCATCGGTCACGGGGAGTAGTGCCTGGGTCAACTCGATCGAGGTCGGGTCAGCCCAGTGCAGGTCCTCCAGCATCAACACGGTGGGGCGGTCGGAGGCGAGCCCGGAGAGGTACGAAGCGATGGCGGCGAAGGTCCGCTGCCTCAATACCGGCGCTTCGAGGTACTCGAGGAGACTTGCATCATCCCCCGTCACCTCCACTCCGAGCAGGGCGGCCAGATAGACGGCATGGTGCCCGGCGTCGGAACCGAGCAGTTCCGACACGCGGTCCCGGATCCTGGCGTAGCGATCCGTAGCCGGAACGTCGGCGAGATCGAAGCAGCGGGTGAGCACTTCGACGAAAGGCCCATACGGGGTGGCAACGTCGTACGAGAAGGACCGGCCTTCCAGCCACCGCACGTCGTTGCCGACATCGGAGCGCAGCTCCGCGGCAAGGCGGGACTTGCCAAGGCCGGCCTCGCCCATGATGGACACGATCCGGCCCCGCCCCGACAACAGATCGCCCACGGCGCCCAGCGCGGATGCCCACTCGGCGTCGCGCCCCACCATGGGTGACTCCAAGCCTTCGATCCCGCGCTGGCTACCCCGCTTCTTCTTGGTCCCTATGACCCGATAGGCGGCGATCGGATCGGTCTTGCCTTTGAGCTCGATCTTTCCAACCGACTCGAAGTCGAACACGGGCTCCACCAGTCGATGGGTGGCCTCTGCGACCCGAATCGTGTCTGGATCGGCGGTGTGCTCCATACGCGCCGCCACGTTGGCGGCGTCGCCGAGCGCGGCGTACTCGCTGTACAGGTCGGAACCGACATCACCAACGACTACGAGGCCGGTGTTGATGCCGATCCGCACCCCGAAGTCGACCCCGTGCTCATCGTGGACCTGCAATGCCAACGCGTTTGAGGCTTCGAGGATGTCGAGGGCGGCGAGTACCGCCCGCTCGGGGTCGTCTTCATGGGCCGTCGGTGCGCCGAAGTAGGCGAGGATGGCATCGCCGAGCAGCCGGGCGACCGTGCCCCCGTACCGTTCGACGGGGGCGATGAAGGCGTCGAACGCCTCCCGCATGACCGACGACCAGGCCTCGGGGTCGAGTTGCTCGGCCGCCGCCGTCGAGCCTGTCACGTCGCAAAACATCATCGTGATTATCCGCCGCTCGCCGCTGGTCTCCCCAAGACGTGTCACCGCTTCGGCGATCTCGTCGGTGACCTGCCGCGCCGTTACTCCCGACTCGCCGCTCGTCGACCCTGCTTCGATCTCGTGGCCGCAGTTGAAGCAGAACTTGGCACCGGCCGGCAGCTCGGTACCGCAGTTGGGGCACGGAGTCTCCAACGACGTCCCGCAGGTCATACAGAACCGTGCGCCGTCCGGATTCTCCGCGCTGCAGTTGGGGCAGATCATGTTGGCGAGATTACCGGGACGGGTGTCGTGGGTTTCGTGTACCAGTACGCCCAGGCGATCAGCACCAGCTGGAACGGCAGCCGCACCCAGTTGAGCAAGGTGCTCGGCTCGTCGCCGACATAAGCCAGTCCATTCATCGCAACGTAGAGATTGGCGGGGAAGATCAGGATGAGCAACAGGATGATGCCCCACGCCGCCGTCAGCCTGGTGGTCGGGATGAGGACCCCGACCCCGACAGCGATCTCAGCCACCCCGGAGAGAACAACGAGCTGGCTGTGCCAGGGCAGGTAGGCGGGCATGATCGCGATGTAGGCGTCGGCGTTGAAGAAGTGGTTCAGCCCGTTGAGGACGTAGAAGCCACCCAACACCCACAACAGGATGCGCTTGGTGCGGCTCACGGGGGCACCCTAGGAGCCTATGGGTCATTCGCTTCCTCGCACCATCTTGTCGACGTCGAACTCCACGCCGGTCTCGCGTTCAGAGACCTCCCACAGCATTTCGAGCTCGTCCGGGTCCAGCAAGCCGGACCCGATGGACCGGCGGACGGGTGGGCCGTTGGTAATCCATTTGGGTGCGTACAGCTCGCCGCCGCCGGCCTGCGGGTCGGTGGCGGCGCGCAGCTGCGGGAGCGCACCCCGCGCCGGGGTCATCCCGATCGCAGGTGTGATCGTGGCGAAAAATCGGGACATGCCACCTCCGCCGCTGAGGCGCACGCTCTCCTTTTGCAGGTTGGTGTCGCTGAATCCTGGGTCGGCTGCGAGGCTCACCGCCGATGCCTCGGAGGAGTGGAGGCGCCGGTTCAGCTCCACGGCGAACTGGATGTTGGCCGTCTTGGATTGGCCGTACGCTCGCCAAGGGTCGTATGAGTTTCTGAGATGTGGATCGGCCGGGTCCAGGGGCTTTCTGAAGTAACGGGCCGTGCTGGTGACCGTGACGATCCGCCCCATCCGGTTGCGAAGCAGGGCAGGCATCAGTTGGGCCGTCAGCGCAAAGTGGCCGAGGTGATTCGTACCGAACTGCAACTCGAAACCGTCTGCGGTCTCGATCTGGGCGGTCCCCATCACACCGGCGTTGTTGACGAGCAGGTCGATCGAGTCGTGGTCCGAGAGTACCTCTTGCGTGAACGCTTGTATCGAAGCGAGCGAGGCCAGATCGAGCGATCGCGGGTCGAGACCCGCTTCGGGGATGTGTTCCAGGATGGCCTTCTCGGCCTCTTTGGCCTTTTCCTGATTCCGGGAAGCCATCACCACAGTGGCGCCCTTGGCGGCGAGCGCCCTGGCGGTTTCGTATCCCAGCCCTCCGTTGGCGCCGGTGACAACGGCGACCCGGCCGGTCTGGTCGGGAATGTCGGCTTCGGTCCAAGCCATCGCAGCTCCTGGTTGGTGAGCGCCACCATGAACGGGAGCTCGGTTGATGTCAAGGCCACGGACCGCAGAGATCGAGGGTGGTTCGGCCCCGGCGATTTGGCCAACCTCGGCACCGATATACTCGCCCCCCTGCGGTCGAGGTGCGGCCGTTTATTGACGAGAGGACTCTCATGCAGATCGGACCACTTCAGCTGCTCGCTATCGGTTTCACCGACCCACAACTCGACGGATCAATCCTCGGCGCCTTGGAAGATGCGACCGCGGCAGGCCACATCCGCATCGTCGATGCGCTCGGGGTGTACAAAGACAATGACGGCACAGTGATCGCGGCCGAGCTGAGCGATCTGACCGAGGAAGAGATGATGGCCTACGGCGCGTGGATCGGCGCCCTCGTCGGCCTCGGCGCGGATGGGGTAGAAGGTGCGGAGGTCGGAGCGATCGTCGGTGCCGTAGCGGCCGCCGACAGGTTCGAGTACGGCATCGACGAGGCCAGGATCGGGGAGATCGCAGACGCCATCCCGGCCGGCGGCGCCGCCCTGCTCCTCGCTATCGAGCACACCTGGGCCATTCCACTGCGCGATGCGGTTGAGGCCTCCGGCGGGCTCATGCTCGCCCAGGACTTCCTGAGCCCGATGGCCCTGGTCGGCCTCGGAGTGCTGGCGGCAGCCGAGTAGCGGCCAACGAACCAATAGCCGAATAGGTCCTTATTGATCTACCTGGTTACTGCTCCACCGGTCTGCTTATGCGGCGGAAACCAAGGTGGCTGGTGCCGGTATCGAGCATTTGCGCTTGCCGGGCGGCCGGCCGGTACCGGTAGCAGTACTGGGGGGTGCACAGGTGCGAGCCTCCCTTCAACACCTTGCGCGGAATCGGTGTTTCCGGCTGACGCGTATCGAAGCTCGCCTCCAGGGACCCACCCCTCGGATCGGCGGGTGCGCAGCACCCGGCTTCGACGAGCTTGCCCGGTTGGTCGGTGTACCAGTCGTCGGTCCACTCCCATACGTTGCCCGCCATGTCGTACAGCCCGTATCCGTTCGCAGGGAATGATCCGACCGGCGAGGTGCGGGTGAAGCCGTCCACCTCGGTGTTCTCGTAGGGGAATCGACCCTGCCACGTGTTGGCGACAGGTTCGGTCTCCTGGGGGTCGTCATTCCCCCACACGAACCGTTTCCCATCCAGGCCGCCACGCGCCGCGTACTCCCATTCGGCTTCCGATGGCAGGGTGCCGCCCGCCCAGGCGCAGTATGCCATCGCGTCCTCATGCGCGATGTGCAGCACAGGATGGTCACCGAGTCCGTTGAGGGATGAATCCGGGCCGGTAGGGTGTCGCCACTGCGCCCCAGGCGTCCACTCCCACCAGTTGTGGTAGTCCCGGAGATCCACCGGTCCACCTGTCATTTGGAACACGAGCGATCCAGGTACCAGATCCTCTGCCGAGGCGCCCGGATATAGCGCCTCGTCGGGAACCTGCTCAGCGCCCGTCACGTAGCCGGTGCTCTCAACGAATTCGGCGTATTGATGGTTGGTCACCTGGAAGGGATCGATCCAGAAGCCATCGACTACGACACGGCGCACCGGCGCTTCTTCCTGATAGAAATCGTTAGATCCCACAGCGAACTCGCCTCCGTCGATCTTCACCATCGTGTCGATGCCGATGGTCACGTCGTCCTCCTCAGCGTCGCCTGCTCCAACATCGGGCGTCGGCCTGTCTGGCCTCCCTCGGCGAACCTACCAGCGGCAAAAGGGGTAGTCAGCGCCACGCGTGACTTCGGGCTCGCGACTCGCGACCCGCGACTCAGATATATCCGCCGGTCTCCAACCATCGGGTGCCAAAGAAGCCCTCGCCGGCAGGGATGTAGAAGGTGGACAGCCTGAAGACGATGGCAGCGGCGAACGCTGTGTCGGAATCGAGACCGGCAAAAATGAGGAACGAGGTCAACACCGCCTCTGCAACCCCGATACCTCCAGGAATCGGGACCAGTCCGGCGAGGAGATTGGTGGCCACCGTCACGACCAGGCAAACCACCAACGGCAGCGGGGTCCCGATGGCTTGGAGGATGAACCAGAGGGTGACGCCAAGAATGATCCGCGAGGCCAGGTTGCTCCCGAGGAGCCCAAGCGTCCGTTTGGGGTCGGTCAGGACGCCGGACAAGGATGCCCACGCATCCTTGAGGACCGGAGTCACGAGATCATGGAGCCGCTTGATGCGCATGATTGCGATCACGGTGCCCACGATCAGGACAATCACGATGGCCAGGATCAGCTCCCATGCGATCTCGTCGGTGTCGAAGTCGACAGGAATATCGACGGCGATGAAGGCGACGAGCAGGATCATGGCCTCGACGACGAATCCGGAAAGGCCGTCGATCGCCCCTTGGGTGACGGCGAGGGTGGGCGCGACCCCGTATTTGCGAAGGAAGAGTGTGTTCATCGTGATGCGACCGGCGGCGCTGGGGATGGCGAGACCGATCCATTTCACCGCCACCTGAAGCACGACGAGCGACTTCATCGGCAGCGGATACCCGGTAGCGAACAACATGCCGGTGGCCTCGAACAGGAACGCGATCTGGCCGATGAAGAACCCGATGACGATCAAAACCCATGTTGCATCCCTCACCACCTCCCAGACCGCAACGAAATCGATGTCGGTCACCAACCCGATCAAGGCATACGCCGCGATCAGCGACAGCACCGGCATCACCAGATCCTTGGGCCGGACCCTGCGCAACTTCGCCGGTGGCGGGATCTCAGCACCGGTGGCGTCTGCGACGCCGCGTCTGAGCTCGCCGACCAGCGTCTTTGGTTTGTCGACCAGCTTTCGCTGGGCGCGGGTCAGCGCCGGAACCTGGAGATAGGCGAGAGCGGCGACCAGCCGTTGCTCCGGCACCGCAGCGTGGGCAGCGGCCACGGCGGCGTCGGTTCCGACGACGACCGCGGTCTCATAGAGCAAAGACACGATGTCCAGGCTCTGTTGGGTCTCGGTGGCATTGAACGAAGCCTGGGCGAAGTTGCTGAGGACGGCGTGGCCGTCTTCTATCGTGACCGTTTCCAGGGTCAGCGACCCATGGGCCATCCTGCCGTCGTGCAGGCAGCTCACCTCCTGCCAAATCGTTGTCAACTCCTCAGGCGTCGGGGCGGCGAGCGGTCCTCCTACGATGGTGGTGGCCAGCAGCGCCACGTCGTCGCCGCCGACTCCGACCGCCAGCGGGTCTGGTGTGTGGACTCCGCTCCTGCGGGCCATCAACATCGCCAGTGCCTGGTGCTCGACCATCTGGAGCCGGCTGAAGCTGATCGCATCGCCACCTTCTCGGTACCACACACTTCGCCATCCTTTGGCCATCATCTGAGAATCCGAGGCGTCCCTTCCGTAGGCCAGGACCTCCACCGATGTTCCGTCATCGAGCGAACCGGTGAGGGTTCGTACCCCCCACGATTGGTCGGGCACCAACGCAAGATCGTCGACCTGGAGCCCGAGATCCGACAGGGCGGCCACGATCGACGCTATGTCGGGGTAGCCCCGCGGCGAGCCGAAGATGAGCAGGATCGAGCCGCCGACGACCAACCCGAGCCCGACACCACCGAGGGCGTCGGATGGGAATCCAAAGCCGAGCCCGAAGCCGGAGATGGCGACGAGTACGACCAACCCCCATCCCAGGCGACGAACCGGCCGGCTCAGTTGAGGGGCCGCAACCATGATCGAAGCAGTGATCAGAGCCACCCGGACGATCGGAAACGCCGCCTCCGGGTCGTCTCCCGACAGCTCAGCGGGTAATGAGGGAAAGGCCTCGGACAGCCACAAGGCGAGCAGAATCGCGGCGGTTATGGAGACGACTACGGCGAGGACCAGGTCGCGAAGCAGGTCGAGCCGCTGCCTGCCCTGGAGAATCACGGCGACGAACAGGGAAACGACCATCAAGAAACCGAGGAGGTAGCCGATTTGATACACGTTCTTGGACCAGGAAGGGAGACTCCCGGCGAGATCTACCAACAGCTGTTCGAAGGCCAGGATCGTTCCCGCGCTCAGACCGGTCCAAACCAGAAGCAGTAGACCGGCGCCGATGGCGACGGCGTCGCTGGCGCGCCTGACCCTCGGCTGTCCCGGGCTCCCGGCGAAGTAGCGGTTCACGGCCAGCAGTCTTGCAGTTCGGGGTGGGCGCAGCAGTCTCTTTCGAAAGCCGGGGAGTTCCAATCCCTGCTATGTATCACGTATTACGAAAATCTGAAGTCCGTACTTTCACTGCCTGTTCCGGGAGGAGCTGGAGACCACGGAGCATGCGATCGCAATGAACTGGGAACTGGGAACTGGAACTGGGAACTGGGAACTGGAACTGGGAACTGGGAATTGGGAGCTGGGAACTGGGAACTGGCAACTGCTCTAAGAGCCGTCTGGTACGTTGATCAGACCGTTCCACAGGTAGTCGTAGTACACGAAGGCACCGCTGTTGCCTGTATGCAGCGGGTTGGAGGCATCCAAGCCTGCCCCCAACGACGCAACCACGTCGTTGGCGTCGAAAGTGGTGCCGTCGTGGAAGAGCACGCCCGGTCGCAGGCTGCACGTCCACAGGTCCAGCGTCTCGTTGGAGACGCAGCCGGTTGCCAGCTGCGGCTGCACCTTTCCGGTCGGGCTGTACGAGTACAGCGACTCGACCACCTGGGCGCAGGCACGGAGCGACCCCGTGTCGGTCTCGTCCGCGCAGTACAGCGAGATGGGCTCGGTGCGCTGCACGAAGATCATGTTGTCCGTGCCGTTGTCCCACTGATTGAACCTCACTTGACCCCATGGCGGGGCGTAGGCACCCGCCGCGCTCGAGGTTGCTGCGAATGCACTCCCTACATGGGCGACCGGCACCATCGGCACCAGCTCCTTGATGGCGTTGTTGGCCTCCCGATACAACAGTGCGGCAGCAAGCGGGTCGGTCGCCTGCGACGCCGCCTTCAGCGGCTCATAGATCGCGGGGTAAGGATCACCGAACTGGGCGTTCGACTTCGCGAAGCGCAAGTCGAGGAAGTTGGTGACGTGCGGATAATCTCCCGTCCACCCCCTGAGGTGGATCCCATCCAGGCCACCTGCCGACGACGTTTCGGCGAACTCGGTGCGCTCCATCACGACCA